>JAHEKS010000047.1 GCA_024638215.1 Acidobacteriota bacterium
TGGTGGGCATAGCGAAGCGTTTCGCGGGTGATTTGCCAGATGCCGAGCGCATAGTCACTCACCAGCACGCGCCCGTGCCGCCGCCGGAGGATGAGGTCGCCCTTCTGCGCCCGCCGCTTCCACACGGCGTGGTCGAGGTCGCCGCGCACGCTCATGTAATTGTTCTCCATCGCTCCGATGCCGAGAAAAGCCGCCAGGGGCAGATGATAAAAGCGCGCCACGCGGACGATATCGCTGGCCAGCCGGGTGGCCTGTTTCAGGTTGAGCTCGGCGGGCACGGGCGGTATGCGGCGGCGAACGCGCGCGTCGGTTTCCGACTTGAACATCAGGTAGCGCGCCAGCGACCGAACCAGTTGCGCGTCGCTCAAGTCCTTCAGCTTCCAATTCACGGGGCAGGTGTAAACGCTCAGAAAAAGGTGGGTCTGGCGGCGGCGCGCGGCATACTGCGCGTCGCTCAGCGGCTGAAGCTGGTAGCCCGCAATCCTGCCGCGCGATTCAAGCCCCGCCAGGTACGGCACCGCTTGCAGCAGGTTGCGATTGACCATCAGCCACAGGCGGTAAACCGGCCGGCCGGCGCGCGCCGTCACGCTCAGCAGCACTTTGTAGGAGTCCAGTTCCGGCCGCGTGCGCAGATGGTCGAAATAAAGATAGGCCAGGGATTCGTTGCGGAACTCGCCCACTTGCGCGGCAAGCTCCGGCGCGGGATAGGCGACGAGCATCCGCTGATGATTGAAAGTTATTTGGGGAAGGCACGGAGCGCGGTGGAAAACTAACGGGCGGGGCCACGTCCTGTAACCAATCACCGCCGCGACCCCCGCGGCAAACATCAGGCACAGGGCTAGCAGAATCGCACGGCGCTTGGCCCTCCTCGCCAGCATGTTCCACCCTTCATACTTTAATTATACCTCCGCAAGGCGCTCACCGGAGCAAAAACCGGGGAAGATCGAAACTGGAAATTGGAAAATCGAAACTGGAAATTTGAAACTCGGAATCCGCAGGCGCCGAACTAAATTCCCAGTTTGGAGTTTCCTTGCAGAGTTAACAGTCATCAGTTCTCAGTTATCCGTCAGAACCCCTTCGCGTTTTCGAATCGGGCCAGGCTCCCAATTCCAGCTCGCTTCGACTGAGGGCTGACAACTGACGACTGAGAACTGAGAACTGAAAACTTTATTCGTACCGCAGCGCCGTCATCGGATCCACTTGGGTCGCCCGCCGCGCGGGGATGTAACTCGCGAGCAGGACTGCGGCGGTCAGGAGCAGCGAGACAGCGACGAACGTCAGCGGGTCCGTGGGCGTTATTCCGTAAAGCAGGCTGGACAAGAATCGCGTCAGCGCCAGCGCGCCGCCCACGCCCAGGGCGACACCGACGAAGGTCAGCTCGAAGCCCTGTCCCACAACGAGTCTCAGGATGTCGCGGCGCTCGGCCCCCAGCGCCATGCGAATGCCGATTTCGTGGGTGCGCTGCGCGGCGGAATAGGAAACCACGCCATAGACGCCCACCAGGGCCAGCGTGAGCCCCAGCACTCCGAAGCAGGCGGCCAGCCCGCCGCCGACGCGGTAGAGCATCAGTCCATTCATCGTGTCGAGTGCCTGGGACATGCTCATGACGTCGAAGACGGGCATGGCGGGTTCCAGCGACCTGATGATTCCCTGAATCTGAGCCGTGGTCGTCTGCGGCGCGGACGCGGCGCGGACCTGAAGCGTCACCGGCACCATGTACTTCTGCCCTAATGCCAAGTAGAAATACGGGCCGAAGGGACCATTCAAACTCCCGGTCCGGCTGTTCTTCACCACGCCGATGACTTCTACGGGATGGTCCGGGTCATTGGCCAGCGCGAAACGCCGGCCGAGAGGATTCTCGCCGTGCCAGAAGCGTTCCGCCATCACTTGATTGATGACCGCCACCCGCGGCGCGTCCTGGTTGTCGGAGTCCTGGAAGCCGCGCCCTTGCAGCAGGGGAATCCTCATGGTTTGGAAATAACCGGGAGAGACCGTGTTATACCCGGCGTCAAGGTCGTCTTGCCCCGGGCGCGGTTGGAAACCTTCGATCTGGAGCGTTGTCCCTTCGCTGTAATAGCCCATCGGGACCGTTGCCGCGAGGCTGGCCGACTGAATGCCCGGCAGGGCGCGCACGCGCGCGAGCAGGTCGCGTAGAAATGCGCGCGCCTGCGGTTCCCGATAGCCCGCCTGGTGAACGTCCATGCTGAAATTGAGCACCCGGTTCGGGTCAAACCCCAAATCCGATTTCTGCACCTCTTTCAAACTTCGCATGAAGAGGCCCGCGACGATCAGCAGCAGCAACGAACCCGCGACCTGAAGAACCACCAGCGTCTTGCGCAAGCGCTGGCCGCTGCCGGTCGCTGTCCGCGCGGCCGCGTGGAGAATCTCCCGCAAATCGCTGCGCGAGGCCCTCAGCGCGGGAACCGTCCCTACCAGCAAGGCGGCGAAGATTCCGGCAGCCAACGCATAAGAAAACACCCGCCCGTCAAAGGGAAATTCGAAGACGATGGGGATGGCGCTGTTCAGAGGGATGGAACTCAAAGCGTGGCTTGCTCCCAGTCCCAGAACCGTTCCTGCGGCACACCCCAGCAGGCCGAGCATCACGCTTTCGGTCAGCAACTGGCGAATCAGGCGCGCGCGCCCGGCGCCCATGGCGGCGCGAATTGCCATCTCTCGCTGGCGAACGGTGGCGCGGACCAGCAGCGTGTTGGCCACGTTCACGCCGGCGAGCACCAGAACCAGCGCGGCCAGAGAGAGGAAGACCGCCGCGACGAACGGCATGGGGTCCGTCGTGTCCGTGAAGGGCCCGAAAGGACCGAGAGGCGCAGCCCGCAGAGCCGCCCAGCGGTCCTCTTTGGGATATTCGTTCTCCATGCGCCGGGCGACGACGGCCAAGGCTGATTGCAGCGCGCTGAGTCCCACGGCGGGCTTCATGCGAGCGATCACCAGGACTCCCTTTTGGTCCCGATGACTCATGAAGTCGTTCGGGGTCTGATTGTCGAGCACCTGCATGCCGAGCGGCAGATAGCCTTGCGTATCCAGCATGGTGGAGATGCCGCGAAAGCCCTGAGGCGCCACGCCAATGACCGTCACCGGATGGCCGTCCACCTGCACGGTCTTGCCCACCACGGTTGCATCGCCGCCGAAGCGGGTCTTCCAGTAGGAATAGCCGAGAACCAGCACCGGGTCCGCCCCGGCCACCTGCCCTTCGGTGGGCAGAAAGAAACGGCCAAGCGTCGGACGGACGCCCATCATCCCGAAGAAGTTTCCGGTGACGTAGCTCGTCCACATGGACTGGCTCTTGCCCTCGAAGCTCAAGCCTTCCATTCCGTAGGGCTGCACGCCGGCGACGTCGGAGAAAACTGAGCTTGCCTGCGTGCGAATGTCTTCCAGATCGGGGTAAGAGAAGTTGTTGCTCCTTGCGCCGCCCTTCTGTTGCGAGGTGAGGAAGGTGACTTGTTCGGGGACTTCGACGGGAAGCGGGCGGAGCAGAATGAGGTCCACGACGCTGAAGATGGCCGTGTTGACGCCGATTCCCAGTCCGAGCGTCAGCACGGCGACAGCGGTGAAGCCGGGATTCTTGCACAACATGCGCAGGCCGTAACGAAGGTCCTGCCAGAGGCCGGAGAAGAAGAAGTTGGACCTTCCACCGCTGCCCCCTTCGCCACTTCCGCCGCCGCCCGGAATAACGGGTTCCTGCGGCGCTTGGCGCTCGACGCGCCGCAGGCCGCGGGCCAGTTCGTTCGCCGTCGTAGCGCCGGGCTTTAGCCCGGCACATGCCGCCCCTTCGCTGCGCTCAGGGCAAGCTCTAAAGGGCGGCGCTACGGCGGCGGCGTCCTCACCGCCGGTCTTCTGCGCTGCGGCGATGGGGACATCGCCGCTACAGCCGGAATCGTCTACTGTAGTGGCGGCGTCCTTGCCGCCGATTTCTCTGGCTGCGGCGATGGGGACATTGCCGCTACGGCCGGAGCCGGCCGCTGAGCTCGCGGCCTTCGAGGGTTCTTGGTCCAGCTCTTCCAGCGCCAGGCGGCGGGCGTCGTCTTCCGTCGCGCCGCCCGCGACGAGTTCCTGATAGCGGTCTTCGAGGTGCTGCGCCAACTCCTCAGCGATTTCCGCTTCGCGCGCCGGCTCAAGCTTCAACCCTGCCATGCGCTTCAGGATTTCCTGCTTCCACTCAGGCATTGAAACAGCCCTTCACCTTCCGGCTTCTGACTTCCGACTCCTGACTCCTGTCTTCTCCCGTCACTCGTCACTTGTCACTCATCACTCGTCACTGCCATCAGGCGTGCTCGGCTTCCGCGCTGGAGCCCGTGATGCGTTCCATCGCCTCGACAAACGCCTGCCAGCCGTGGCGCTGGGAGACTAGGACTTTTTGTCCCTCGGGCGTCAGGGTGTAATAGCGGCGGCGGCGCTGGCCCGCCTTCTCCACCCAGCGGCCCTGCACGAGGCCGCGCTTTTCCAGGCGATAAAGCAGCGGGTAGAGCGAGGCCACGTGAAACCGCACCGCCCCGCCCGAACGCTGCTCGATGAGCTTGGAGATTTCGTAGCCGTGCCGCGGCCGTGCTTCGACCAGGGACAAAATGAGCAGTTCGGCACTGCCTTTTTTCCATTCCGGGTTGTTCATAGGGTTGTCCATATATGGCGCTACAATATATGGCGACCCCATGGTCTTGTCAAGACAAATCTACCGTTTTCATCCAAAGCGATGAGAACCGTGAAACTGGTGACACGGCTGACACAGTTTTTGGGGGAAGGTTAGCTTAGGGCGCGCGCCGGATTTCGGCAGGTTACTCGACGTGGAACTTGTAGCCGGCCTGCTTGACGGCTTTGCGGAAATCGTCGGACTGGATCTCCACCAGCTTGCACATCTCGTACAGGCGCGAGCGCAGCGTGACACCCAGCTGCCCGAGCGAGCGGTCCACGTCGGGAACGGTTTCGCCCGAGGGCGCGCGGACTTCTTCGCGCGCGGCAGAGCGCGAGGAGCGCCGCGGCGGTTCGCCGAAGGGCAGCGTGGTGGTGATCAGTGTGACCTTCTTCTGGTTGTAGCGCGAGTTGATCAGGTGCGAGAGCGTTTCCTTGACCCAATCGCTGGGGTTCGCGCCGGAAAGCTCGTCGAGCAGCAGCACCTCAACGTCCACCAGCGATTGCAGAATGCGCCATTCGGAACTTTGCGAGACGGGATTGTAGCTGTCTTGGATTTCCTTGAGCAGGTCGCGGAAATCGTAGAAGAGGCACTCGACGCTCTTGAGCAGAATCAGCTCGCGCAGGATGGCGACCGCCAAGTGAGTTTTGCCCACGCCCGTCGGACCCACGAAGAGCAAGCCGAAATCGGTGGGATATTCCTCCACGAAGCGCTGCGCATAAACCTTGGCCGCGGCCAGGCTGGGATTGGCGCGGCCGGTGACCTTGTCCTTGCGGATGTCGAAGTTCTCGAAGGCGCATTCCTGGTAGCGGCGCGGAATGCGAGCCCGCGCCATCAATTGTTCGGCGTGCTCGGCTTCGTGGCAATCGCAGCGCACCATGCGGCGCACGCCGTCCACTTCCACCGGTTTCCAGCCCGTGCCTTCGCACTGAGAACAGACTTTGGCGGCCATCGTTTTGGGTTCGAGTGGGAATTCTATATCAGGTGGGGTCAATCGGGGAAATCAAATGCCGCGGTTCGCCGCCGTCACGTTCCAGACCATTCGGCGAGCGACGGCTACTTGTTGTTGCGCATGCGAATCAGCGCGGGCGGGCCGACGCGCACCAGGGCGTTCTGGATTCGCGCTTCGGCTTCTTCCGTGCGGTTCATCATCTCGTGGCGCACGAACTCGACGAAGGCCTGCATTTCGCGCTGCATTTCCTTCATGCGTTCGCGCATGTTGAGGACGATGTCCACACCCGCCAGGTTCACGCCCAGGTCGCGCGTCAGGTTGAGGATGGCTTCCAGGCGGTCGAGGTCGTCCTGCGTGTAGAGCCGCGTGTTGCCGACGCTGCGCGAGGGTACCAGCAGCCCTTCACGCTCGTACATGCGCAGGGTCTGCGGGTGCACGTTGTACATCTCGGACACCGCGCTAATCATGTAGCCGGCCTTGCCCCGGGTTTTGCGTCCGCGTTTCGCCATAGGAATAGTTCAAAAGGTTAAAGGGTGAAGGTTGAAGGGTAAATTTGAAGCTGACAGGGAACTCGCCTCACCAAGTGCGAGGTGGCCCCTTTCCCACAGCGAACCGCGCGGTAAGGGGCCTGTCGTCAGGCACCGTCAACTTTTTCATCCTTTACCCTTCACACTTTACACTTCAGGCCGTTCCCTTATCGTCTTTCCCCTCGCTTCAATAGGTCCTTGCGCGGGTCGTCGGGATTGAGCCGCGCCAACTCGCGCAGGATTTCTTTCGAGCGTTCGTCGGCGATCTTGGGCACCACAATCTGGACTTCGACGAACTGGTCGCCGCGCACGTTGCCACGCAGCGAAGGCGCGCCCTTGCCGCGCAGCCGCAGCTTCTGCCCGCTCTCGGTGCTGGGCGGAATGCGGATGGTGGTGGGGCCGTCGAGGGTGGGGACGTCGATCTTCGCCCCCATCGCCGCCTCGGTCACCGTCACCGGCACCTTGATATAGATATTGTCGCCCTTGCGCTCGAAGAGCGGGTGCGGTTCGACCTCGGTGACGATGTAGAGATCGCCGGGCGGGCCGCCATTCGCTCCGGAGTTGCCCTTGCCCGCCACGCGCACGCGCGAGCCGGTGTCCACGCCCGCCGGAATGCGCACGTCAAAAGTCTCGGGCCGGCGAAAGAATCCCGAGCCGCGGCACGCCGGGCAGGGCTGCTTGCGCTTTCCTGTGCCGTGACAGTCGGGGCAGGTCATCGAGAATCGCATCGCTCCGACCTGCCGCGCTGATTTCCCGGTTCCGTTGCAGGTTGTGCAGGTCACCTGCTTGCCGCCGGCCGAGCCCGTTCCGCCGCAGGTCGGGCACGCTTCGTTGCGTGAGGCGGTAAAACGCACCTGCGTGCCGCGCACCGCGTCCCAGAAGCGCAGCCGCATGTGGTGTTCGAGGTCCGAGCCGCGCTCGGGGCCCTCGCGCTGCGCCTCGCCACCGCCGTGCGAAAAAATCTGCGAGAAAATATCGCGAAAGGTGCCGCCAAAACCGCCGCCCTTTGCGGCTTCGCCGCCGAGATCGGAAAAATCGAATCCCGAAAAGTCGAAGTCGCGAGCGCCCGCCGCGGGGCCCGCTCCGGGTTGATATCCGGGCGGATAACCTCCGGGCGGGATATTATCCGCATAGAAACCGTACTGGTCGTAAATCTTGCGCTTCTTTTCGTCGCTCAGGATTTCGTAGGCTTCCGAGATTCCCTTGAACTTTTCTTCCGCATACTTGTTGTTGGGATTGACGTCGGGATGGTACTTGCGCGCCAGGCGGCGGAAAGCCTTCTTGATTTCCTCCGGCTTCGCGTCGCGATCAACGCCGAGGATCGCGTAGTAGTCTTTTTGCGTTCCCGCTGGCATAGAGTTTCAGCGGCAAGTGACGAGGGGCAAGTGGCAAGTTGAACGAGCGGAGGCGCCGCCCGCCCAAACGGAGCCGATGGATTCCCGCCTTCGCGGGAATGACGTGCGGGCCGCGCGCCGCTCGCAAGTGAATTCTGCCTCCCGCCTCCTGGCTTCCGACTTCTGACTTCTGACTCCTGACTTCTGGCTCTAGTTCTTCATGCGCCCGAGGGTTGAAGTCAAATGATTCGGGCAATGCGACGCCATCCACGCCTGGAGCTGCATCTGAATCTCAGCCACCATGGGTGGATTCATCTCGGGCTTATCGAACTCCACTTCCACGAACTGCCGGAAGTGGCACTGCGGGCATTCCACGCCCAACTGGGCGCGGTGGTCCGGAGGTCTGGCTTCCGGCATTCCTGGTGATGGCGTCACGTCGTTGTCCTCCCTCAGTTTTTCTTGTGCTCGTCCGAATCCACCACTTCCGCGTCGATCACTTCGCCTTCGCCTTTCGACTTGCCTTGCGCGCCGCCATCGGTGGGCCCGGCGGATGCGGCTCCAGCTTGTGACGAAGCCCCCGCGCCACCGCTGGGCGTGGCTTGCTTGTACATAGCCTCCGCCAGCTTGTGCGAGGCCTGGGTCAGGTGATCCACCGCCGAGTTGATGCGCGTGAGGTCATTTTCCTTCAGCGCATTTTTCGCCTCTTCCAGCGCCGATTCGATGTTCTTCGCGTCGTCGCCAGGAATTTTCTCGCGGTTTTCCTTGAGCAGCTTTTCCACCGAATAGACCAGCGAGTCGGCGCGGTTGCGGACTTCCACCTCTTCCTTGTTGCGGCGGTCTTCGTCCGAGTGCGCCTCCGCCTCCTTGGTCATCTTCTCGACTTCGTCCTTCGAGAGTCCGCTCGAGCTGGTGATGGTGATCTTCTGCTCGCGGCCGGTGCCGAGGTCCTTGGCTGAGACGTTCAAGATGCCGTTGGCGTCAATATCGAACGTCACCTCGATCTGCGGCACGCCGCGCGGCGCGGGTGGAATGCCTACCAGATGGAACTTGCCCAGCGTGCGGTTGTCGCGCGCCATCGGCCGCTCGCCTTGCAGGACGTGGATTTCAACTGACGTCTGGCTGTCCGCGGCGGTCGAGAAAACCTCCGTCTTCTTGGTCGGAATCGTCGCGTTGCGGGTGATGAGCGGGGTCATCACGCCGCCCAGGGTTTCAACGCCCAGCGTCAGCGGCGTCACGTCGAGCAGCAGCAGGTCCTTCACCTCGCCGCCCAGCACGCCCGCCTGCACGGCCGCCCCCACCGCCACCACTTCGTCCGGGTTCACGCCCTTGTGCGGCTCTTTACCGTTGAAGAGGTCCTTGACGATCTGCTGCACGCGCGGGATGCGCGTCGAGCCGCCGACCAGCACGATCTCGTTGATCTTTTCCGGACCCACGCCGGCGTCTTTCAAAGCCTGGCGAACCGGGCCGACCGAGCGCTGGAAGATGTCCTCGCACATCTGCTCAAAGCGCCCGCGGGTCAGCTTCATCTGCAGGTGCTTGGGCCCGGAAGCATCGGCGGTGATGAAGGGCAGGTTGATGTCCGTTTCCATCACGGTGGAGAGTTCCATCTTGGCTTTTTCCGCCGCCTCGCGCAGGCGCTGCAAAGCCATGCGGTCCTTGGAGAGATCAATGCCCTGGTCCTTGCGGAATTCGTCCACAATCCAGTCCACGATGCGCTTG
This sequence comes from Acidobacteriota bacterium, assembly GCA_024638215.1. Lineage (GTDB taxonomy): Bacteria > Acidobacteriota > Terriglobia > UBA7540 > UBA7540 > JAHEKS01. The sequence goes on from JAHEKS010000047.1 coordinate 9,175, forward strand.
TCAATGTCGTCGCCGCCCAGGTGCGTGTCCCCGTTGGTCGAGAGGACTTTCAAGCCGCCCTCTTCGCCCCAGACTTCCAGAATCGAAATGTCGAAGGTGCCGCCGCCGAAATCGTACACGGCGATGGTTTCGTCCTTCTTCTTGTCCAGGCCGTAGGCGAGCGCCGCCGCCGTCGGTTCGTTGACGATGCGCAGCACTTCCAGGCCCGCGATCTTGCCCGCGTCCTTGGTCGCCTGGCGCTGGCTGTCGTTGAAATACGCCGGAACGGTGATCACCGCCTGGGTGATCTTTTCGCCCAGATATTGGTCGGCCGCGTCGCGCATCTTTTGCAGAATCATGGCCGAGATTTCGGGCGGGGAATACTCTTTGCCCAGCGCCACCACGCGGCAGTCGCCGTTCGAATTGGACACCACCTTGAAGGGAACGGTTTTGATTTCGTTCTGAACTTCGTCGAATCGGCGGCCCATGAACCGCTTGATGGAATAAATGGTGTTGTCGGGGTTGGTGATCGCCTGGCGTTTCGCCACTTGGCCCACCAATCGCTCGCCCGACTTGGTGAACGCCAGCACCGACGGCGTGGTCCGCCCGCCTTCCGGGTTGGCGATCACGGCCGGCTGGCCGCCTTCCATCACCGCCACCACCGAGTTGGTCGTCCCAAGGTCAATTCCGATAATCTTGCCCATTGCCTGCTTCCTCCTTAAGATGACGCTGCCGCGCGGCCCTTATAGCGGGCCGAATAGCCTGATGCCCTATCCTATTAGCCAAGTGTGATAATAAATCTTGAGTGTAAGACTGTCAAGTAATTTCTTAACATGTTGAAAAGTATAGCCTTAGCATCTTGACCTTGGCTCACCTTCGATAAACTGTGCCCCAGCCGGATGAGCGAAACTGAAGTTAGACCTCGCGGGGATTTGGCTGTGAGCTTGGGCAGGGGACAATATTGCGGTATTCTCATGGCCTTGGAGGCTGACGATGCCAGCAAGAAAACCTGTGCCGGAGTACACCCCGCAACACGCTGAGTCAGGGACGAAAATCTCGCTGCCGGAAATCGAGACTTGGCCGAACCAGTATCGCGGCTACGAAATCACCATCACCATCCCCGAATACACTTCCATTTGTCCGCGCACCCATTTGCCGGATTTCGGGACGATCACCATTCACTATTTGCCGGGCAAGAAGTGTCTGGAACTGAAGTCGCTGAAGTACTACATCCTCGCTTACCGGAACGTCGGAATTTTCTACGAGAATGCTGTGAACCGAATTCTCGACGACGCCGCGCGCGCCTGCCGTCCGAAATGGATGGTCGTCAAGGGTGAATTCACCACGCGCGGCGGCATGCACACCACGGTCGAAGCACGGTACCCGCGGCGCAGGAATTGACGGGTCGCGATCAGATTCACGCCTCAGTGTGGTTGTCACCCTGGAAAAAGCAGGCGATGCCGGGGCGAGTTCGGCGTCCTAGTTCCCCTGCGCGACCGGATAGCCCTTCTTCACCCAGTCCTCGCCGAAGTTTTGCGGGATGTCCAAGACTCGCAGGTTCTTGAAGCCCAGCCTCTTCAGCTCCGCGAAGGCCGGACGAACGTTGGGGCATTCCTCCCACGGGCAGCATCCGCAATAAATCACGATCTCCCTCGAGCGGGGAACTTTCTCGACGCATTGCCGGAGTTTCGCGATTCCTTCGGCGCTGCGAGCCGGGCCGCAATACTCAGCTCCGGGGATATGGGATTGCTTGTACAAGATCAGAAACCCAACCTGGAGGATCATGGGCTTGCTTCCCCCGGCGAGTTGCTTGGCCAGAGCCGCGGGCTCGATGACCTGCGATGGCGTCCACGGATCGGTGCCGCGAGCGCAGCGAACGGAAGCAAGCGTGAGCAATGCTGCAAGCGAGAGAAAAAACGCCGGGCGAAGATTCCGGTACGGTCTCAACCGAAGTTGCATGGGGCAGTCACCTCGCAGATCATCTTAGCATGGCTTTCGCGCCGTGATTTCGTGGCACAATGGCGAAGATGCTGGCTCGATTGATTTGGATGGTTGCGGCGCTGGCCCTGCCGATGAGTCTGAACGTATCCATGCCCTCCCACGCCCCCTTTTTGCGAAGCGAGTTGATTTTCGCGCCCGGTTCGGTCGCGGGCTATCCTTCCTGTCACGCTTCGACGCTTGCCGAGCTTCCAGATGGCGAGTTGTTGGCGGCGTGGTTTGCGGGCAGCCAAGAAGGCGCGCCCGATGTGGCGGAGCTGGGCGCGCGCCTTGCGCCGGGAGCAACGTCATGGTCTAAACCGAAAGTCCTCGTGGATACTCCGGGCAAAGCCGACGGAAACCCCGTGTTGCACGTGGACCGCAAGGGCCGCGTCTGGATTTTCTACGTTGCGAAAGAGAACGACCGGCGCCCGCAGTGGGCGCAGTGCCCGCTTAAGCGCCGCGTCTCAACCGATGGCGGCCACACTTTCGGCCGCGAGCGGATTCTTCATCCAGAACTCGGATGGATGGACCGCAACAAACCCATTTATCTCGCGAACGGCGACTTGTTGCTTCCCATTTATGATGAGCGCGACTGGACTTCGCTGATGTTCATCTCGCCTGACGATGGCGCGACGTGGTTTCCCTCGCGACGGATCGTCGCCAAGGGCGGGAATATTCAGCCCGCGGTGGTTCAATTGAGCGATGGAAGCCTGCTGGCCTTGATGCGTACGGGTTCCAGCGACCATCGCTTGTGGCGGGCAACTTCGCGCGACAACGGCCGCACCTGGACGGTGCCGGAAGAAACGAAGCTGCCCAATCCGAACTCCGCTTGCGACATGGTGCGGCTCGCGGATGGTCATCTGGTTCTCGTGTTCAACGATTCGACGCAGGGCCGCACGCCGCTGACCGTGGCGCTCTCGACCGACGAAGGCCGAACGTGGTCTCATCTGCGGAACCTTGAAACCGCCGAAGGCGAATACTCCTATCCCGCGATCATTCAAACGCGCGACGGAATGATCCACGTGACCTACACCTACCAGAGAAAGAGCATCAAGCACGCCGAGTTCAATGAAGCGTGGCTCGCCGCCTCGCATTAATCGGGCGCTATAATGGCGCCGAGGGCCTGCCATGCCCGTCCTGCGCTCCGGCCGGAAATTCGAGCCCGCTTACCTGAAGCTTTATGAAAGCGGCGAGCTGCGCGAGCGCGTCGAGCGCGCCGTGGAATCGCTTCGCGCCTGCGAAGTCTGCCCGCGCAACTGCCGCGTGGACCGCTGGGCAAACAAATTCGCGGTGTGCAAGACCGGCCGCCACGCCATCGTTTCCAGCTACGGGCCGCACCACGGCGAAGAGAACTGCCTGCGGGGCTGGCGCGGCTCCGGCACCATCTTCTTTGCCGGATGCAACCTGCGGTGCGTGTTCTGCCAGAACTTCGACATCAGTTGGCTAGTGCGCGGCACGGCGACGCCGCCCGAGCGGCTGGCCGGCATGATGGTGGAGCTTCAGGATTGGGGCTGCCACAACATCAACTTCGTGACGCCCGAGCACGTTGTGCCGCAAATCGTGGAGGCCCTGCCGCTTGCCATCGAGCGCGGCCTGCGCCTGCCGCTCGTCTATAACACCAGCGCCTACGATTCCCTTGAAAGCCTGCGCCTGATGGACGGTGTGGTGGACATCTACATGCCCGACTTCAAATACTGGGATTCGGAAATGGCGCGCCGCTACTCTCGTGCGCCCGATTATCCGGAAGTGGCGCGGCGCAACCTGAAAGAAATGCACCGCCAGGTAGGAGCGCTGACTTTCGATGCGAATGGGCTCGCGCAGCGCGGCTTGCTGCTGCGCCATCTCGTCATGCCCGGGGATATCGTCGGCACGCGCGAAATCATGTGCTGGGTGGCAAGCGAGCTCTCACCCGACACCTATGTCAACCTCATGGCGCAATACTTTCCTGCCGGGAAGGTCTCGCCCCGGGAGTACAGCGAAATCAACCGTCCCATCCTGCCTTCCGAATACGAACGCGCGCTGGACGAAGCGCGGCGCGCCGGCCTGACGCGTCTGGATACCCGCCAGCCTTCCTGACAACATCTTCATAATGGCGCGAGTCCGGAGGGTCCGAAGCCGCGCCGGAACCGACCATCGCCCGGGTGCTATAATGGCTGAGGGCGGAGCACCATGAAAGTCGCGACTGCGGCGAGCGGCGATCAATGCCCGGGACGAAGCGCCGGGCGGTTCGCGTGCGCCTTGGTGCTGATAGGGGTGGGAACCCTGCCGTGTCGGGTTTCAGGCCAGTGTCGCGAGGAGCCCCGGGTCCAGTTGAACGAGCGCGCAGCACTCTCGCACCTGGTGGCCAAACGCGACGCCGTGTTGCCGGAACGTTGGCCGCGCCGGGCGCGCCTCCCGAAAGTGGTGGTGCGGGTGAGGGTGGACCGGCAGGGGAAGATTTGCAGTGTCCGGGCCTTGGCCGGCCCTTCGGAATTGATGCCTCACGCCGTGCGCACGGTGCGGAGGTATTGGCGCTTCCGCCCCTTCCGGGTGGATTGGAAACCGATGGCCGCCGAGTTTTCGGTATCCGTGAAGTTTGTGCCGCCACGACGCGAGCCGCGGCTTGTGGCGCGCGACATCAATCCTTTATCAGGAATCGGGCGCGGCTTGCCTTCATGAAAACACTGGAAGAGTACCTGACGCTCGCCGCCGAAGCTCACGGGCACATGTGCCCCGGGCAAGTGCTGGGAGTGCGGATGGCGATGCTGGGATTGAAGGCGCTGGGCATTGATGACCCGGCCAAGCATCGCAAGCGCCTGATGACGTTTGTCGAGATCGACCGCTGCGCCTCGGACGCCGTGGCGCTGGTCACCGGCTGCCGGCTCGGCAAGCGGAGCCTCAAGTTTTTTGATTACGGCAAGGTCGCGGCCACGTTCGCGGATCTTGAAAGCGGGAATGCGGTGCGAGTGGCGGCTCGCGATGATTCGCGCGACAAAGCAAGGAGCATGTTCCCCGAGCTCGGCGACCCTTCCAGGCAGCAATTGGCGGCCTACAAAGCCATGGACGATGCGGAACTTTTCACCCTGCATCGCGTGCGGGTCAACGTGAGCCCGCAGGACTTGCCCGGCCGGCCGCGCTCGCGCGTCACCTGCGACCAGTGCGGGGAAGGCATCAACGACGGCCGCGAGCGCCTGGTCAACGGCCGGATTCTTTGCCGCCCCTGCGCGGATGAGAGCTATTACGAATCAGTGGAATGATCGTTCTTCTTGCAGAATGGTGCGCCCTCACACGGGGCATTCTCCGAACGAAAGACAATCTGAATGGCTGATCCTCAACCCGTCCTGATCATTCCGCCTGAACATTCCACGGTTCGCCGCCAGCGGTATTGGCCCGTGGTCACCCTGGTGACGATCGGATTGACGTTCGTGGTTTTCGGGCTGCAAAACCTGGCGGGCGGGTCAACCTCGACGGAAGTCTTGCTCGACTTCGGCGCGGCCTACATGCCTTATTTCCGCCAGGGCCAGTACTGGCGCCTGGTCATGCCGATCTTCCTGCACATTGGCTGGACGCACATCCTGCTCAACATGTACGCGCTGTACATTCTCGGCCCCATGCTGGAGCGAGTTTATGGCTACGGCCGGTTCGCCTTCATTTATATCGGCGCCGGGATGGCCAGTTCTTTTCTCTCCATGCGCATGTCCCCGGATATTTCGGTGGGTGCTTCCGGCGCGATTTTTGGGGTGGCCGGCGCGATGGTGGTCACAGGCTTCCTGCACCACGAAGTCGTCCCGCACCACTGGCGTCGCGCTTTCGGGAAAATTCTCGTGGTGGCGATTGCGTTGGAGTTCCTGGTGGACCGCTTCATCCCCCACATTGACAACTGGGGCCACTTGGGCGGACTCGTGGGCGGAATGATTCTCGCCGGCTTGATTCCGCCACCCCGGCCCGCTCACGTTGTGGCAGGCGAAGAGAAGCCCACGCAGGCTTGGGTTTGGATTCCCATTGTCCTTGTTGCTCTGTCCATGGGCTGGGAGGTCCGGTATTACTACGGGACACGCGAAGTGGTTCGGCTGCTTCGAGAGGGGACGCGGCTGGGTGCGGCGCATCAGGATAATCAAGCTCTCGAAAAATTCAGTCGTGCCGCGGCTCTCGCCCCCAACGACGCACGCCCGCATGAGGCGCTGGGTTCCCTGTACCTTTCCCAGAATCGGGTCGCGGATGCAGTGCGCGAGTTCGAGCGGGCCCTCAAGCTGAGTCCCGACTCGACCAACGCCCAAATCGGATTGGCGATGGCTTATCTCAAGCAAGGTCAGGGCGCCAAGGCGCAGCAACTTCTGAGCAACGTGATTCGTCAAGCGATGTCCACCGCGGAAGGCCAGGTGCAAATCGCCGACCTTCTGGCGCAGCACAAGCAGTACGCTCTGGCCATCCAGCATTACCAGGCCGCACTGAAGCTGAAGCCGGACTTTGCCGCCGCCCACAACAATCTGGCCTGGCTCTACGCCACCTGCGACGATCCGAAATTCCGCAATCCGCAGGAAGCCCTGGCGCACGCGCGGCGAGCGGTGGAGCTTTCCAATTGGAAAGAAGCCACCTTCATTGACACCCTTGCCGAAGCGTTCTACGCCAACGGAGAATACGCTGAAGCCGTGATGACTCAGACCAAGGCCCTGGCGCTCGATCCCAACAACCAGGAATACAAGGACCACATGGCGCGCTACCAAAAGGCAGCGGCCGGGGCGGGGTCGTAATCACCGCCGCACCGCCGTTCGATCTTCCCCAAAAACTGAGACGAATCTTCAGACCTTGGAGTGCTGGACGCGCACGGCGGGCATGCCGTCCGCTTCGTCGTAAATTTCGATGTCGTGGAAGATGTTGGGGCTTTCCTTTTTCAGCACGCGGCAGATTTCGACGGCGAGCAGACGGATTTCCGTGTCGGCGTGGGGGCTGCCGCGCATTTCCAGGAAGTGCCGCCAGGCGCGGGAATTGGCGGTGACGAAAATCTTGGTTTCGCAGGCGTTGGGCAGAATCGAGCGCGCCGCCTGCCGCGCCCACTTGCGGCGGTCGCGCGGCGCCATCTCGGGATGTTTCTGCTGCACGTGCTGGGCAGCAGCATCGGCCAGTTCAATGTAGGCTTTGCGGATGTGATCGATGGTCTGCTGCCACTTGGAGCGCAGTTCCTCGTTTTCCTGAAACAGCGGCGGCACCACGTAGCGCGCGTCGCCTTCGTCCACGTACCGCTGGGAAAGCTGCGAGAAGCCGAACCCGGCGCGATGGCGCACCAGTTCGTGCGTCAGCGAGCGGCTGACTCCGGTCAGCAGCAGGCACCAGACGGCGTGCTCCAGCACGCTTCCGTGTTTTGAGACCAGAATGTTGTCGAGATATTGCTGGTTGCTTTTGCGGCCCTTGCCGAAGGACATGTAGCAGGTGCGGCCGGCGATCTCGGCCAGGATCTCCGCCGGAGCTTGCGTGTCCGTGGTGAACACCATGCCCTCGTCCTGAAGGAACCGCGCCAACTCGTCGTCGGCGACGGTCTGGCGTCCCAGGAGATAGACTTTCGCTTTCGTGATGTAAGGATCAGCCGGTGGGCTCGTGGCCAAGGGCTTTCTCGTTGCGGCGCCGCGGCCGCATGCTCAATTTATTATTGCCCCAGACTTTGGCGCCGGGCAGGGAACGCGCTTAACTTCCGGAAGCAGGCGTTTTGGCTTCCTCGGCCTTTGCTTTGCGGAATTCCGCGTACTTGCGATTGAAGCGCTCCACACGTCCCGCCGTGTCCAACAGTTTCTGCTTGCCGGTGAAGAACGGATGGCAATTGGAACAGATTTCCAGGTGCAGCACGTCGCTCTTGTAAGTGGAGCGCGTCCTAAAGGTGTTGCCGCACGCGCAGACAACCGTAATTTCGCGATAATTGGGGTGAATTTCCTTTTTCATGGAACTCCTTCGTGCTTGCTGACGAGCAACTATTCTACGCGAGCCGCGCCCAACTTTCAATCGGAAAGCGCACCCGTTAGCCGAGAACAGGGATCGTGACGGAGCGCACGGCGCGCAGGTCGTCCGAGAGCAGCATGCGGATAACGCGCGCCACGTCTTCCGTTTTCACCCACTTGGAAAAGTCGGCCTTGCGCATGGCGGCGCGGTTCGCGGGTGTATCCATGGTGCCCGGCAGCACGCAGTGGACGTGGATATCGTAATCCCTAAGTTCGTCCGCAAGGATTTCGGAAAGCTTGAGGACCGCGGTTTTTGAAATCGCGTACGCGGCAATTCCGGCGCCCCCGCCACGCTGAATGGCGCCGCTTGAAACCGTCACAATCCGTCCGAAATTCTGACGAATCATGGGCGGCACCACGGCGTGCACGGCGAGGTAAACTGAGCGGAGGTTCAGGTTGAACATATGGTCCCAGGTTCGTTCGTCAGTCTCGTAGGACTTTCCGGCGGCAAAGCCTCCCGCGACAGCAACAAGGTAATCGATTTTTTGCCAGCGTTCGAGGACGGCCGCGACCGCGCGCTCAACCTCCTCGCCACGAGTCAGATCGGCCTTGATGCCGATGAGATTCTCGCCGCGCCCGCTGGCCTGCCGCTTGAGATTGTCAAACTCTTCCTGCGAGCGGTACGGAGCGGCCACACGAGCTCCGTTCGAAATCAAGTCCAGCACGACGGCGCTACCGAGAGCACCCGTCCCGCCGGTCACCAAGGCTACGCGGTCTTCAAAGCGGTTTTCAAAGGACATGGATGCACCTCAGCCGCCGAGGATTTCGCCGAGAGCGTCATCCAAGGACGAGTAAAGGAAACGATAGCCCGCGCTGACGGCAACGCGCGGCACCGCGCGCTGGGAAGCCAGGAGCACACTTGCAAGTTCGCCGAACATCACGCGCAGGGCGAACGCCGGTACGGGAAAGGTCGCCGGCCGCTGCAGGGCCGCAGCCAACGCACGGGCGAACTGGCGATTGGTGACCGGCGACGGTCCCACGGCATTCATCGGGCCGGAAATTCCGCTTTTAGACGCGTGCAGAAGCATGCCTATGAGATCATCCAGATGAATCCAGGGCATCCAGTGCCGACCGCTTCCCAGCCGGCCGCCCAGGCCGAGTTTGAAGGGCGTCAACAAGTGCGCGAGTGCTCCGCCTCCTTTGCCCAGCACTAATCCGATGCGCGGCGTGACCACTCGGACTCCCAACTGCGCCGCGCGTTGCCCCTCCGTCTCCCACGCTTGGCATACCTCCGCCAGAAAATCGCTGCCGGGTGCGGCGCTTTCCTGCAAAACTTTGTCGCCGCGCGAGCCGTAGTAACCCACGGCGGAGGCGGAGACAAGCACTCGCGGCCGCTTCTTTTGCGCTTCGATGGCGGCGACCAGATTGCGCGTGCCCACGACCCGGCTCGCGCGGATTCGGTCTTTCCTTTGCGCCGTCCAGCGCCCTCCCGCCACCGATTCGCCGGCGAAGTTAAAAACGATATCCACTCCTTCGAGCGATGCAGGGGGTGGCGGGCCGGACTCCGGCTCCCAGGCGAACACTTCCGCGTTCCCAACGATTTGCCTGGCAACCTCCGGGCGGCGGCTCAAGACTACCGGGCGCTCGAGCGAGGCGAGCAATCTCCGTCCGATGAATCCGGTCGCTCCTGTGACCAGTGCGCGCATGGAAGCCTCAAACGGCTGGAATGGCGATTCGCCCCGCGGCGAATTCTAATCTACCTTTTCGGCACTGGCTAAGTAAAGCAGGCGCGCGTCGGGTACGGCGAACGCTCGCGGAAATTGCGGAGTTTAAGAGTGGAAAACGCGCCAGAGCGGATTCCATATCCCCTTTTAGCAGGACAGAGCATCGCCACTCCAAGCTCCGAAGCAAAACTCAATCAGCTCCTTTAGTTTTTGCCCGTTCTGAAAAAGGTTGTAAGATAGTCGCATGCGGACAAGTGTACGGCTATTCGTGTCGTTGCTGGTGGCTATTGTTGTCGTCGCCTACCTCTTCGCCTATTTCGAAGTGCGCGCCGAAAAGCGCCGTCTGAAGGAGGACTTGGAAAAACGAACGGAGATTGTTGCCGAGAGCCTGGTTGAGACGGTGGAAGATCGGGTTGCGCGGGAGTCGCCGAAAGAGCTTCAGAAAAGCATCACGCGTCTGGGCGACCGGCTTGCGGGCCTTGCGGTTTTCGACGCCAAGGGAACGCTCGAGGCCGTCTCGCCGCAGGTGGCGTCCCGGCTGAAGGACGTGCCGGCGGCTGTGGGGCAGGCGACGCAAGCTGATGCCGGCCGGGGTGAATTCATCAACCTGGACGGCGCGCCTTTCTATGTCTACGTGTTGCCCCTGCACCATGACAACCAGGTCGAGGGCGCTCTGGCGGTGTTTCACGACGTCGGCTCGATCCAGGCGCAGAGCGCGCTGCTGTGGCGGCGCACCTTTCTCCGCCTGATGGTTCAAATCGTGCTCATTCTGCTGGTGGCCTTCCTCATCGTTCGATGGAGCCTGATGCGTCCCATCGCCCGAACGGCACAGTGGTTGCGAGCGCTGCGCACCGGCAAGGCGGTTGAAACCGTTCCGGAATTTTCGCAGGAGGATTTGTTCAAGCCACTGGCCCAGGAAGTGACCCACATCGTCAAGAGTCTGGAGGCGGCGAGGGCCGCGGCGGTCGAGGAAGCGAGGCTCCGTGCCGCCGCAGAAGCGGTGTGGACGCCCGAGCGGCTTCGCGTTCACGTGCACAGCCGGCTTCGTGACAACCCGCTTTTCGTGGTCTCGAACCGCGAGCCTTATATGCACGTGCGCAAGGGAAAGTTTATCGAGACGATTGTCCCCGCCAGCGGCCTGGTGACTTCGCTCGAGCCCGTCCTCAGGGCCTGCGACGGCACGTGGGTGGCGCACGGCGGCGGCGACGCCGACCGCGAGACGGTGGACGCCCACGACCGCCTGCGCGTCCCTCCCGAAGACCCGCATTACACCTTGCGCCGCGTCTGGCTGAGCAAAGACGAAGAGCAAGGCTACTACTTCGGTTTCGCCAACGAGGGCCTGTGGCCGCTCTGCCACATCGCCCACACCCGGCCCACTTTCCGCGCTTCCGACTGGGCGCTCTACAAGCAGGTCAACCAGAAGTTCGCCGCCACGGTGCTGGAGGAAATGGAAGGCAGTGAGCAGCCCGCCGTTCTGGCGCAGGACTATCACTTCGCGCTGGTTCCCCGCCTGATCAAGGAACAACGTCCGGACGCACGCGTGGCCATTTTCTGGCACATTCCCTGGCCCAATCCGCAGGCATTCGGGATTTGTCCCTGGCAAAGGGACTTGGTGGACGGACTTTTGGGTGCAGACTTGATCGGCTTCCACATCCAAGCGCACTGCAACCATTTTCTGGAAACCGTGGACCAGGCGCTGGAATCTCGCATTGACTGGGAACGGTCCGCGGTCACCCGCCGCGGTCACCTTACGCTGGTGCGGCCGTTCCCCATCAGCGTCGCGGTGCCCGAAACGGGTCCCGATTCCGCCGCCGCGCCCAAGTCGGTTTATCTTGAGCGGGCCGCGCTGTTCAAGAGCCTGGGCGTTCAAGCCACCTTCATGGGGGTAGGCGTTGATCGCGTGGACTACACCAAAGGAATTCTCGAGCGCTTTCAAGGGGTGGAGCGATTCCTGGAGAAAAATCCCTCCTACCAGACCCAGTTCACGCTGGTTCAGATCGGCGCTCCCAGCCGAACCCATATCAAGCGGTATCACGACCTGATGGCGGAAGTCGAATCCGAGGCAGAGCGGATCAACTGGCGTTTCCAGACCGCTTCCTGGAAGCCCATCGTCTTTCTGAACCGGCATCACACGCACAGCGAAATCGAGCAGTATTACCGCGCTGCGGACGTTTGCCTGGTCACTTCGCTGCACGACGGCATGAACTTGGTGGCCAAGGAGTTCATAGCCTCGCGTGACGACGAACACGGAGCGCTGATTCTGAGCCGCTTCACGGGCGCGGGGCGCGAGTTGCGCGACGCGGTCATCGTCAACCCTTACGACATCGAACAACTGGCCGACGCCGTCCGCTTCGCGCTGGAAATGGACCCGGAGGAGCGGCAAGCGCGCATGCGCCGCATGCGCCGCGTGGTGAAGGACCACAACGTTTATCGCTGGGCCGCCAACCTGATTACCGAGCTTTCGGAGATTCGCATCGAAAAGCGGGAGCAGCTCCAGCCCCGCTGAAACCCGCACCGTCTTTTCATTGTCCAAGAGGTTAAATTGAAAAGGGCGCGCGCCAAGCGCAGCACTCGCAAACCGGGTGGGTCCGATAAGGGACGAAGCTCTCCGCGGCGCGGCGGCAGCGTCCGCCCGCGTCATCTGTTCGCGCATTGGGAGAGCGTTCGACGGCGGCTGCGCGCCGCGGGCAAGCTTGCCCTTTTCCTCGACTTTGACGGAACGCTCGCGCCGATCTGCTTGCACCCGGATGAGGTCAAGATTCCCCTTCCCACGCGGCGCGTTCTCCGACGTCTGGCCCGCCATCCCAGAGTCAATCTCTACGTCATCAGCGGGAGACGCATGGCGGACGTCCGCGGGCACGTGAGGATTCACCCCGTCACCTACCTCGGCCTTCACGGCTGGGAGCGCAGCAACGGCAAGCTGACGGAGTCTGAGACGTTTCGGTTCATGCAGCGGCTTCGGCGCGAGGTGGAGAAAGAGACGGAGGGCCTCGAGGGTATCTGGATACAAGACAAAACCATTGTTTTTGTCGTACACTACCGCCGCGCCGGGGACGCCGCCAGGCGCCGGGCGCGCGCTGTCCTCGCGACCCTCTTGGCCAAAGCTGGATCGAGAGTACGCCTGATGGAAGGCAAGAAGGTTTGGGAAATCCTGCCCGTGGAACTCAAGGGAAAGGGCGCGGCGGTGCTCACGCTCCTGCGGGAGTCGAAGGGCCGGCTGCTGCCGATTTATCTGGGCGACGATACGACGGACGAAGCAGCCTTCGCGGCGCTGTCCCGCGGCATCACCGTGCGTGTGGGTAAGCCGCAGCCGACCCGCGCGCGTTACGAATTGCGCGATCCGGGCGAGGTGTGTGAATTCCTGCGCAAACTGGAGGCGGAAATCTCATGAAAGCCGCCGAGCAGCCTTTCTATTTCATGACCGCTTCTTACGTGACTTGCGTCAGCGACATCAAAGTGACCAACCTCGCGGGTCTGCGCGACGGGCTCAAGGGCTGCACGGATGCTTCGATCTTTTACCATACCTTTCAAAGCCTGGGCCGCCACCACTTCCTCACCGAAGGCTTCTCCAACGATTTCGCGCAGTGGGTGCTTGCTTCCTGCAACCAGGCGGAGTTGGCGGAAGAGTTGGCGGCACTCGACATCCGCGAGTATCTCCGGCTCCCCGATTTGCGCGCCGACCTTTGCCGCTTGGTGGACGAATTCTGCACCGCCTATCCCGGCCGCGCCGCCCAGGAAGCTTTTGAGCCTTTCTACTTCTGCGAGGGCATGGAAGTGACCGTTCCGCTCGGTGTGGCGGCGCGGACCTTGCAGGATTTTCGCGGCGGCCTCGAGCAGCTCAGCCGGTCTTCCTTGCACTACCATTTCATTTCCTCCCGGCTGCGGCTGCAGTTGCGCACCAACGATTTCTCTTACTGGTTCGACACCGGCCTCGGGCTCGCGGAGCTGGCCCGCAACGTCAATCGTATTGACATCTATACAAATACCCTGGAAAGCGCCAAGGAAAAGCTGCTCGCGCTCGTGGATGAGGCGCTCGCATCATGACCGAAACCGCAACCCAAGCCCGTCTTCTTCATCTGGACGATTACGCTCCGGTGGTCGGCGCGGCGGAGGTCGCCGAGCTGCGCGCCCTGGCGGCGCCGCTCGCGGGCCGCACGGTGAAGATGGTCAATTCCACCGCCATGGGCGGCGGGGTGGCCGAAATCCTCAACCGCCTCGTGCCCATGATGCA
>JAHEKS010000284.1 GCA_024638215.1 Acidobacteriota bacterium
CACCGGCGCGGGCCGAACCTGAACCGGGCTTCTCCGAGCCCGTCATGCGAAGCCGGCCGATGCCGCATTGCCTCTCCCAAGCCGCCGCGAAGGGCCGCCAGCCGCAATCCAGCCTGGATTACAACGGAACTCACGCCGGCGCACGGAATGAAGTGCGCGAACCCTTCAAGAGGCGGCGGAGGGCGCCTCGCCAACCGCCCCCTTTTCCGACAGAATTCGAATGAGCAGCCCCACCAGGTCGGTGGTGGTGATGATGCCCACCAATTCGTCGTTCTCGACCACCGGCATACATCCAATGCGCTTGCTGTACAGAAGGTTGGCGGCCTCGAAAATGGGCTGGTCGGGCCGAAGAGTAACGGGGTTCTTGATCATCACGCGGGAAATAGGCGTGGTCTCCATGATCTGGTTGTATTCTTCCGCCGTCGTCCGGCTGAGCAGCGACGGCGCGAATTGCTTGACGTCGCGCTCGCTGATGATGCCGACCAGTTTCTTGTCGCGCAATACCGGAAGATGGCGGAACTGGGAACGCACAAAAACCATCGCTGCGTCCAGCAGGGTGTCGTTCTCCTGCAGGGAAGTCACTTCCGTCGTCATGAAATCACTGACCAGCATGGCCCCCCCTTCCACCGGTCCCGGCGGGACACTCACTTTTTCACAGGGTCGCGTTCGGTCCTTTGGGACCAGCGATCCGGCGGAAAATTAATTTCCCAAAAGCCTTCTTGATCCAGGATCTCAAAACCCAGTTCGATAGCCCCGTTGGAAGTCATTTCCGAGCTCGTCCAAACCACCCGCGCACGCGCTGAACGATCTTTGTCCCGCACGCGAAGGTCGAGCGTGTCGCCCACCTGGAAATTCTGCCTGGCCCGCAGCATGCCGCCGTGCAGGCTGACCATCACCGTTTCCACGGGCTCCCACTCGGTCTCGCCGTTCGAGTCCGAGGAGTTGATAAACAGCGGCACTCGCAGGACGATCCGTGCGCTGCGTCGTTTTGGGTGCTGAAGCTCGTCGGCCATATCCGAATCCGGCAAGAGCGGCTGTTGAAGAATTGGGAGGCCCTCGGGCCTTTTGCCAAGGGAATCATATCACAAGCTCGTGAATCGGCGTAAACTCTCCCGGCCGGCTTCCTGCGGCTTGCCCCTTTCAGCCCAGTCCGCCAAAAGGTCATTCCCATTTTCTAGCAACCTCCCTGGGCGAGCCCGCATCTTTCCCAGTAGACAGAGAGCACATCTGACTTAGCCACTACCCGCCCCCATGTGGGGCTGGTAACACGCAAGACCGGGGGAGCCGAGACCTAAACCTTCCTCTTAAAAAAATCGGCCTCCCCCGGGTTTTAATTGGGTGGCTATCCTGACCACTCCGTTGCATCCTTAGTCGTGGAGGCTGCGGCGCTTGCCGCGCTGGTCCGGTGCGAATTGAAATCACCCAGGAACTCGATGCGGACTGCGATGCGCTGGAGGTGCCGTGGACCAGCCCCGCTGACCCTTCCCTGCGTTATTGGGACCTCAAACTCCATCCCGAAAAGGCTGCCGGGCTTCCCGAGTGCCGGCTCTTTCCGGTTCTGGCGGATTGCCTGGCCAAGGTCAACGCTCACTCGTCGCCCCTTCGCAGCGCGAAGTGCGACGTTTGGTGCTCGACCGACCTGGCGGAGGACGAGCGATTGGATTTCAACCTGCCGTTCAAGACCGGAAGCTATTTGGACCTTGTGCTCGAGGACGTGGAGATGCGCAAGAGCATCGAGGCCCATACCGGGCTTGCAGAACAACTGCGGCGGCGCCTGAGCGCCCTGCGCGTTCAGGCCCAGATGGAAATCGTCCTGCGCCGCTGCCTTTTCCATCCCGAGGAGACGCGGGGCTATGCGCTCACGCTCTTCCTGCACGCTTACGGCTCAACGCAGGCGGAAGCCACCGCAGAGTGGAACCGGGCCATGGCGGCGCTCGGCCGGGCGCTGGCAACGATTTTCTGACCGCTTTTCGATGAATCGCGCCGTCCTTTCCAGCAACACACTTTATTCCGCTCGCAAGGCGGCCGTCGGGTCAATGTGCGAGGCCCGGCGTGCAGGCAAGTAGCTTGAAAACAAAGCCACCCCAAGCAGCAACAGCGAGACGCCGACAATCGTCGGCAAGTCGCGCGGGGAAATTCCGAAAAGCAAGCCGGCGATAAGCCGGTTCGAGGCCAGCGCGCCGGCAATCCCGAGCGCAATTCCACCCAGCCCCAGCGCCAAAGCGTCCCGCAAGATCAACCAAAGGACCGTGGTTTGCCGCGCGCCGAGGGCGCTACGGATTCCGATTTCCCTCGTGCGGCGCGTGACGGTGTAGGACATCAGCCCGTACACGCCCACCGAAGCCAGCAAGAGCGCCAGCGCCGCGAAGAAACCCGAAAGCAGCGCGACCACGCGCTCTTCCACCAGCGCCTGGTCGACTTCTTGCGCAATTGTGTTCGTGCTGAGCGCGTAAGCGTGTCCCAGGAGTTCAATCTGGTGCGCCACGGCCTTCGCCAGCGCGCCGGGCGTTTCGACGGTGCGGACGAAGAGATAACCAAACTGTGTTTGGTGCTGGAGCGAAGGAAGATAAATGACCGCCTCGGCTTTTTGGTGCAGATCGAAAATCCGGGCATCGCTGGCCACGCCTACGACCTCGAGATCCTGAAATTCGGGCATGAATCCGAAGCGAATATGCTGCCCGACGGCCTGGGCCGAAGGAAACAGCCGCTCCGCCAGGCCCCGACTGACGATAGCCACGCGCGGGTGGCGCGGATCGTCGTTCCAGTCAAAATCACGCCCGCTCACCAACCCGATTCCCAGGGTTCGGAAGAAGCCCGGCGATGCCATCGCTTCCTTGGCCATGGGGCCGGCATTCGGGTTCGCCGGGGCCGGCAGGGTGGAAACCGTATCTTCCCATCCTCTCAGGGCGGGAACCGAAGAATCCGAAATGCCCGCCGAAACCACTCCCGGCAGGCCCAAAACCTCTTGCGTGAGCTGCCGGCGAAAGCCGTTCATGTCCAGCTTCTCGTAGCCCCCCGGCCGGGGATACAGCGCGACTTCAAGCACGTTCTCCTCAAGTCCGGGATCCAGGGAGCACAATTTCCGGAAGCTGCGTGCGAGGAGTCCCGCGCCTACCACCAAAATAACCGAGAGGCCAATCTGCGTGACGACGAGCGCCTTGCCCAACTTGCCGGTTCCGCTCGCCATGCTCCGCGTGCCGCGCTGGAGCACCGAGGCCGGATCCTCCCGCGACCGCCGCCACGCCGGAGCCACGCCGAACAGAATTCCAGTCAGGAGGGCTGAACCCGCGGCGAGAGCGAGCACCCGCCCATCGGGATTCAGATTGAGGATGAGCGGCGCGCGGTACCCCCGGGTCATGAGGCCCACCAGCAGACGGCTCGCCCAGTAGGCAAAGAGAAGCCCCAGAATCGCTCCGGCGGCGGAGAGGGTGAGGCTCTCGGTGAGAACTTCGCGAGCCAGCGCCCAGCGAGTCGCTCCCAGAGCCATGCGCACGCTCGTTTCATGACGGCGCGCGGCCGCGCGCGCCAGCATCAAGTTGGCAAGATTCACGCAAGCGATCAGGAGGATCAGCCCGACGATGCCCATCAGCACGTAGAGGGGCCGGGTAAAACGCGCGCGCAGCATGCGGTTCACGCCGGTTGAGGCGGGCGCAACGTCCAAACCCATCGAGAAGAACAATTGGCGCCGCAGACCAGGAGCTTCCGTTGGAGTAGTCGCGCGCCGCACCTCGGGCCACAACGATTGGAGTTGCGCCCGAGCCTGCGCCAAGCTGACGCCGTCTCTCAGCCGGCCGGTGATAAAGATCCAGAGGCGGGCCCGGACGTCGGTCGCCTTCATGGGAACCGTCACGTCAGGCGCCTCGCCCGTCGTCATGCCGGTAAACCACTTCCGAGTCACTCCGATGACCGTAAACGGCTGTCCCTCGATTGCGATCTCTCTGCCCACAACATCCGCGGCTCCTCCGAAGCGGCGCTGCCAGTATTGATAGCTGATCACGGCAACGGGAGACGGCGCGCTTCCGTCAAGCGTCACATCGTCCGGCGCGATCAACCTGCCCAGAAGCGGGGTCGCCCCCAGTTCGGAAAAATAATTTCCTGTGACGTAGCGCAATTCGGCCAGCGAGAGCACGCCATGAAGCTCCACATTGGCCATCTCGCCGAAGCTCCAGCCGATGAGACCGGAAAAAACCTTTTGCCCGCGCTCCAGCTCTCGGAACATGGGAAACGAGAAGGGGATTTTGTCTCCACGCCGAACCACGGAAAGCTCCACCAGGCTTTGCGGGTGCCGAACGGGGAGGTCGCGGAGGAGCAAGGCATTAAGCAGCGAGAAGATGGCCGTATTCGCGCCAATCGCCAGCGCCAGCGAGAGCACGGCCACCGCCGTGAAGCCGGGATGCCTCGCCAGTTGGCGAATTCCGCGGCGCAGGGCTTGAATCACGGTCATCATCAAAGCTTCCTCGCTGCCTCCAGAAATAAGTGTAAAGTGTAAAGGGTAAAGGGTGAAGGGTGAAGGCCAAGCCCACGTCGCCAGTTTCGATCTTTCATCCTTTACCCTTTAACCTTTGCCCAGTCCCAAGTACTATTGTCAAGCAATGGGGGATATGTTATATAGCGAGAATTCTGACATCCCGCAAAGCGGGGCCGCAAGAGCGGCCGCCTGCCTCCGGGCGATGCCGGATACGTTGGGAGTGAGGTTTTTTTCGCGCGTAGCCAGCGGCAACGAACGAAGGAAAGGGATCTCGCCCAGTGAGCTTCATCAACTTTGCTGCCCGGGAAATTAACTGCAAGATCGTTTATTACGGCGCCGGTCTGGGCGGGAAGACCACCAACCTGCAGTGGATTTTCGACCAGACGCTGGGCAAGACCGGCGGCAAGATGATTTCCCTCGCCACCGAAACCGACCGCACGCTGTTCTTCGACTTTCTCCCGCTCGACCTCGGCACCGTGCGCGGCTTCAAGACGCGTTTCCACCTCTACACCGTTCCCGGCCAGGTGTTCTACGACGCCAGCCGCAAGCTCATCCTGCGCGGCGTGGACGGAGTGATTTTCGTCGCCGACTCGCAGGAAGAGCGCATGGACGCGAACTACGAAGCGATCGAAAACCTGCAGGAGAACCTCAAGGAGCACGGCTACGATTTCACGAAAGTCCCCTACGTGCTCCAGCTCAACAAGCGCGACCTGCCCACCATTCTTCCCGTGCCCGACCTCACCAAGGCACTGCAAAAAAAGGGCGAGCCGGTCATCGAAGCGGTGGCCTTCAAGGGCGTCGGCGTGTTCGAAACCCTGAAAGATGTCGCCCGCATGGTGCTCGCCGAACTCAAGAAGGGCTGAGCCCGTCCGATTGTTACCTCTGTGATCCTCAGAGTCCCAGTGGCCTCCGGGTGAAATAGCTTTTGACACAAAGATCACAGAGCTCTCGGCGCCCTCTGTGTTAAAGGCTTTTGGCGACGTATAATCAACACTCAAGGACAGCCGGATGCGCGTTCTGCTGATCGAGGACGAGCGCAAGGTGGCGAGCTTCGTCGCGCGCGCGTTGCGCGAGCATGCCTACGCCGTGGACGTGGCGGAGACGGGCGAGCGCGGCCTCGAAATGGCTCTCGGCGCCGCCTACGACGTCATCCTGCTCGACCTGCGGCTTCCCGGCTTGAGCGGCATCGAAGTCTGCCGCAAGCTGCGCGAGGAAAACATTCACACGCCCATCCTCGTGCTGACGGCGCGCAGCTTGGTGGAGCAGCGCGTGGAAGGTTTGGATGCCGGCGCCGACGATTATCTCACCAAGCCGTTCGCCCTCGACGAGCTGCTGGCCCGCCTGCGGGCGCTGGTGCGCCGCGGCTTCAGCCCCAGCGGCGCGCGCCTCCGCTGCGCTGACCTGGAGCTCGACCGCCATCGCCGCCGCGTCAC
>JAHEKS010000285.1 GCA_024638215.1 Acidobacteriota bacterium
CGCCCCGCGAGCGGCGTGAGCCGGGTATTCTCCGTCGCCCACTCGACCCACCGCTCGTCTTCCCCGCTTTCGAAAAGCCCGCGGCCAAGGTGCGGGTGTCTTCCCTGCCGGATGAATTCGCGCACCTCGAAGGAAAAGGCGAGCGGCGTGTCCTGCCGCGCCACCCCCACGCGACGAGCGCGCTCGCGCGGAGCCAGCTTGTGCAGGTCGTTTCCCTGAAGCTGCACCGCGCCGCTTTGCGGATTCAATCGCCCGCTCACGATTTCGAGCAGCGTAGATTTCCCCGAGCCGTTCGGGCCAATGATGGCAAAAAGCTCGCCCGGCTTGGCTTCAAAGCTGATGGGCCCCAGCTCGAAGTGGGGATATTTGTAGGTCACCGCTTCCACATTGAGGCGGGATTCGGGATTCGAGTCTCGCGACTCGGGGCTCGCGACTCGGGATTCGGGGTTCGGGTTTCGGGATTCGAGATTCATCGCTCGTGATTCGGGACTCGGGACTCGTGTTTCAGGACTCGGTGCTCGGAACTCGAGGCTCGGGTTCTGGATTTGGAATCCTTCATTCCTGATTCCTGCACAAGATATGTACCTGCGTTGCTCTCACTTCCCCCCTGAGGTAATGCCGCTTCCGGCTTCCCGGTCCCATTTTCCAGTTTCTGTTTTCCGGTTTCCAGCCTTCAGGCTTCATACTTCATACTTCGCCCTTCTGCCTTCTGATTTCTGATTTCTAATTTTTCCACGCCTAGCCTGCCGCCCTCCGCAGCAAGTAAATGAACACCGGCGCGCCGGCCAGCGCCGTTACCGCGCCGACCGGCAGTTCGGCGGGAGACACGACGGTTCGCGCCAGCGTATCCGAGACAATCAGGAATATCGCCCCGCCCAGCGCGGCGGTGGGTAGAAGCGTGCGGTGATCGTTTCCCACCAGCATTCGTCCCAGGTGCGGGACCAGCAATCCCAGGTAGCCGATCGCGCCGCTCACGGAAACCGCGATGCCGGTCAGAAGCGATGCCAGCAGGAAGACCGCCGTCTCCACGCGCGGCACGTTGACGCCCAGGTGCGCGGCTTCTTCCTCGCCCAGCAGCAGGACGTTCAGGTCCTTCGAGAACGCGTAAAGCGCCAGCGTCCCGAGCACGACGACCGGCACGATGATCTGGAAGTGCGCATTGGAGGTGACGCTCAGGTCGCCCATCAGCCAGTAGGCGGTGCCGCGCACGTCGCGTGTGGAAAGCATCGTGAGGACGAACAGGATCACCGCCGAAAGGAATGACGCCGTAATGACGCCCGCCAGGATCAGCGTGTAGCTGGCGAGGCGGCCGCCGTGGCGGCCCAGCAGGTAGACCCAGCCGGTAGTCAGCGCCGCGCCACCAAACGCCATGAGCGGCGAGGCATCGGCCAGCCGCCCGCCAATCCAGAAGGCCACGATAGCGCCCAGAGCCGCGCCGCTCGAGATGCCGAGCACGTAGGGATCGGCCAGTGGGTTGCGCAGCAGCGCCTGGAGCGCGGTTCCCGAAGCCGCCAGCGCCGCACCCACCAGCGCCGCCAGCAGCACGCGCGGGAGGCGAATCTCGCGCACGATGATGCCCGCCTCTGAGCGTGGCGCGGAACCCAAGAGCGCCGCCCACACGTCGCCGAGCGGCAGGTGCACGCTGCCGATGGCCAAGGCCGCCAGGGCAACGATGACCAGCACCAGGCTCAGCACGAAGATGAGCGTGAAGACGTTTCGGCGGCTGGCTGCCAGAGTCATCGCCCCGCCTCCGGAGGATGAAGGATGCGCGCCACTTCTTCCAGCGCGTCAATCAGGCGCGGCCCTGGCCGGTTGATGGTGTCGGAGATGAAATACATCCTGCCCTCTCGCACGGCGCGGAAATCTTTCCAACCGGCAAGATGGTGAAATTGTTCCAGGTCGGGCGAGAACGCTGAGGTTCTGGGCAACAGGATAACACCCGGGTCGCGCGCGAGAGCGCTTTCCAGGCTCAGGCGCGGCCACTCGCCGCTCAAATCATCGGAAACGGAGACGCCGCCCGCGCGCCGAATCACGTCCGCGATGAACGTGCTCGCACCGGCGGTGATGAGCGGCTGGTACCAAACCACAAAGAGCACTTTGGGACGCGGCTTTCCCTCGACTTGTTGCTCGACGGCTTGAATCCTTTTTCGCAATCCGGCCACCAACGCCTGCGCCTCTTTCTCGTTCTCCAGCACGCGGCCCAGGTCCTCAATCGAGCGCAGCGCGCCGTCCACGCTGTGCGCGCTCACGCCGTAAAGCGGAATGCCCAGGTGCTCAAGCTGGTCCGCCGTCTCGCGCCGGTTGATCTCCGCGTCGCCCAGCACCAGGTCGGGCTTGAGCGCCACGATCTTTTCCAGGCTGGGATTAAGCAGCGACCCGACGTGCGGCTTTTGCCGCGCCGCCGGCGGGTAATCGCAATAGTCGGTGTCGCCCACTAAACGACCTTCAAGCCCGAGAGCGTAAATCGTCTCCGTGATGCTCGGCGAAAGCGAGACGATCCGCTGCGGATGGTCCGGAACGTTGACGCGGCGGCCGGTTTCGTCCGTGACGATGTGCGAGGCGAACGCCGTCGCCGCCAAGCAAATCGCCAAGCCAAGAGCCAGGCAAGCGGCCTGCGCCGCCAAGAATATCGTCCGGATTTTCGCCTGGGTCCTCATGCCCCGACAGCCGCGAAGTCTATGGGGCGAGATTTCGTTTGTCAAATCCGGCGCGACGGTGAAGAATAGTGCGCCATGAGACGTCTTGTCGAACGGCCGGTGATCTGCCTCGCGGCCATTCTGCTGGCAGGGAGCGCCGCGGCGGCCAAAGAGAAACCGCAGACCGCCTGGGCGCTGGTCGTCCGGGGTCCGGCGGAAGTTCACTCCAAGGCCTCGCGGGGGTCCAAGGTCCTGGCGCACCTCAGCTCTGGCGCCGTGGTGGCAGTGTCCGATACCAAGCAATCTGGCGGCGTGGAATGGACGCAGGTCCGCGTGGTCTCGCTCGCCACGCTGGAGGCCGCGACGGGCTGGGCAGAATCGAGCCGGCTCAAGAGTCTCCCGCTCAACGAGTATCCAACCGACGCCGAAATAGAGGCCATCCTGGGTGGGCCGTATCTTGAAGACGTCAACGCCAAGTACACGCAGGTGGCGCGTTACCTCGTGCGCATCGGGCGCGAGCAGCCGGCGCTGGTCTGCTACATCGGCTCGGTGTTCATCCCGCCGACGCGCCTTCAGGTTTTCGAGCGGGCGGGCGGAAAATGGACCGCAGGGCCGTATCTGGAGTTCATGCCCTCACAAGCAAAAACGGGTGTGACGGATATTGAAATCCGCGACCTCGTCGGCGACGGCAATGAATGCCTGATCACGCACGAGCCCTTCGACAAGACCTTCGGGGCCCGCGGCGAAAACCTGGTGATCCTCCGTCTGGAAGCGGGAAAATTCCGAACGCTGTGGCAGGCGCCGCTCCAGGTCCGCAATTTCTCGTCCTTTCCGCCCAAGGTCAACGTTCTGCACCCGCCGGAGAAAAATGTCGGCGCACCGGGGACCATCGCGACGGGCACGGTGGACTACAAAACCAGCGGCAAGGTCAGCGAGCCGGTGTGGAAAGGGAAAGTCGAGTTTTACGTTCCGGGGCGCGAGGCGCCCGTCAACACCATCCAAGTCGAGAAAGTTTGCGGGTGGAACGGAAGCGAGTTTGCTCCGCTCAATTAAGATCGCGAAGCCGATTCCTACCTGCGAGGGAGAAAATCCATGAGCGAGTACGGACGGAGACAATTCCTGCAATTGACCGCGGCGGCCCTGGCCGCGAGCGCTGAAGCGCGTTCGCTTCCAGGCGTGCCCCGCGCGAGGCAGGAAAAAGGTATGCGGCTGGGATTGATTGTGGCTGCGGGCGAAGACCCGGCGGGCGCCATGCAAAAGGTTCACAGCCTCGGCCTGCCCACAATGCAGCTCGGCACCGAGGACCTCTCCGACGAGCAATTGGCTCGCGTGAAGGCGGCAATCAAGAAATACGGCGTTGAAATTACCGCGCTCAACACCGCTGGCCCCGGGCCGTCCGTGTGGGATTTCTATCAGGGGCCGGAGACCATCGGCCTGGTGCCGCGCCAGTACCGCCAGGCGCGCATCGCGCACTTGAAGCGCGCCTCGGATTTCGCCGAGAAAGCCGGGATCCCCGCCCTGCACACTCACCTCGGCTTTATTCCCGAGAACCCCAACAACCCGCTTTACGGTGAGAGCGTCACCGCCATCCGCGAGGTTGCCGCGCACGTCAAGTCGAACGGGCAGATGTTGCTCTACGAGACCGGCCAGGAAACGCCGGTCACGATGCTGCGGTGCATCACCGACGTCGGGCTCGACAACCAGTTCGTCAATCTCGACACCGCCAACCTGATTCTCTACGGCATGGGCAATCCCGTGGACGCGCTCGACGTCATCGGCAAGCTGGTGCGCGGCATGCACGCCAAGGACGGATTCTTCCCCACCGATCCGCGCCATCTCGGCAAAGAAGTGCCGATTGGCCAGGGCAAAGTGGATTTTCCGCTCCTTTTCAAAAAGCTCAAGGCTCTCGGCTATCAGGGCCCCGTCACCATCGAGCGCGAAATCTCCGGCCCGAAGCAAGTCGCGGACATTCGCAAGGAGATCGCTTATCTCCAAAAACTGATTGCATGAGGCGCGGCGCAGCCTTCGACAATTGATGAGCTCCCTTCCATCTTCGCATTCGCCGGCTCCGGGCGCGGACGCGCGCGGCCTTCGCCCCACGCACATGCGCTGGGTGATGGTGGGGATGCTCACGATCATCACCGCGCTCACCTACGTGGACCGCCTGAACCTCAGTATCGCGGGTGAGTACATCCAGACTGAATTTCATCTGAGCACGCATACGATGGGCTGGATCCTGGGAGCTTTTGTGCTGGGCTATGCCCTCTTCCAGGTGCCGGGCGGCTGGGCGGGAGACCGCTTCGGTCCGCGCTCGATTCTGACGTTCGCCATCGTCTGGTGGTCCATCTTCACCGCTCTCACGGCCGTGGCGCCCGAACTCCCACTGCGCGCCTGGCTGGGGGTTGCCGGGTCTTTCATCGTCGTCAGGTTTCTGATCGGCATCGGGGAGGCAGCGGCCTTTCCCAATTCGAACAAGACCATCGCCTACTGGCTGGGCGAAAACGCCCGCGGCGTGGGCAACAGCATCTTCCTGGCAGGAATCGGCGTGGGCGGGACCGCGACGCCCATCGTCATCGCCTGGATCATGCAGACCTGGGGCTGGAGGACTTCATTCTACGTCTGCGCCGTGCTGGGATTTCTGGTGGCTATCGTCTGGCGCAGCATCGCCACCAACCGGCCGGAGGATCATCCGCGCGTCAACGCCGCCGAGCTGGCGTTGATCCATCCGAAAACGGAAAAGGAACCCCCCGGCCCTCGACGGGATGGAGCGGCTTCCGTGGGCGTTCCCTGGAAGCGGCTGATCTCGAGACGCTCCACGTGGTGCCTGATGCTCAGCTACTTCTGCGAGGGCTATCCCAACTACATTTTTTTCACCTGGTTTTTCATCTATCTGGTTCAGGAGCGCGGCTTCACGATCAAGCAGGGCGGAATATGGGGCGCGGTCCCTTACCTGGCTGTCGTGGTATTAGCGCCGCTGGGCGGGTGGCTCTCGGACCGCGCCATCCGGAAGTTCGGCA
Source organism: Acidobacteriota bacterium (assembly GCA_024638215.1). Lineage (GTDB taxonomy): Bacteria > Acidobacteriota > Terriglobia > UBA7540 > UBA7540 > JAHEKS01. The sequence continues at coordinate 5,654 of JAHEKS010000285.1, forward strand.
AGCGCCGTGGACGACAGTCGGCCGTGTGGCTGGGCATGACGCTTTCCGCGCTGTTGCTGACGACCGGTGCGCACACCGCGAACAACGTCACCGCCGTCCTGCTGATGGCCGGAGCGCTGGGCTTTAACATGTTCGCGACCCCCAGTTGGTGGGCGGCGTCGATTGACCTTTCTCCGAACTATTCCGGCTCGCTCTCCGCCATGATGAACACTTGCGGGAACCTCGGC
>JAHEKS010000286.1 GCA_024638215.1 Acidobacteriota bacterium
CAGCGGGATGGCGCGATGGTGGTGGTGGACAACACCTTCGCCACGCCCATCAATCAGCGCCCGCTCTCGCTCGGCGCCGACCTGGTGGTGCACAGCGCGACCAAATTCCTCGGCGGCCACGCCGACGCCCTGGGCGGCATCGTCTGCGGCCCGCGGGAGCTGGTCGGCCCCATCTTCCATTTCCGCGAGATCAACGGCGCGTGCCTGGAGCCGATGTCCGCGTACCTGCTGCTGCGGGGAATGAAGACGCTTCACCTGCGCATCCGCCAGCAGAACGCGAGCGCGCTCGAAGTCGCGCGCTTCCTGCAATCGCATCCGCGCGTGACGGAGGTTTTTTACCCCGGCCTGGAGAGCCATCCGGGCCACGCCATCGCGCGCCGGCAGATGTCCGGGTTTGGCGGCGTGCTGAGTTTCTCGCTCGAAGGCGGCTTTGACGCGGTCAAAGCGTTCCTGCCGCGGCTGCGATACGCGCATCGGGCGGCCAACCTGGGGGCGGTTGAGACCATCGCCGGACCGCCCGCCACCACCAGCCACGTCGAGTCCAGCCCCGCGGAACGCGCCGCCGCCGGCATCCCGGAAGCTCTGGTCCGCTATTCCGTGGGCATTGAAGATACCCAGGATCTTATCGCGGACTTGCGGCAGGCGCTGGATGGAGCGCCGCGCACGTGAGTTCCGACGGCGGGCGCGCAAGGCATTGCGGGCCGGCGGCGGCATTGCCGGGCTTTTCATGGAACCTCAGGTCACACATCGCGAAATGTGGGATGCATGATTGAGCTCCCGGCCTGCCGATCCGATGGGGGCTACCGGCAGCGCGTGGCGACGCCGCGGTGGAACGCCAAGCCGCCGAAGCTACGGTCTCCCTCGCCCGTGGGGCGGTAGCGCGTCACGGGGGTCTCGGTGCCTCAGGCATGATTTAGCATTTTTCGCTTTTTGTTCGCCATTGCCGCCGGTCCGCGCCCGCCGCCCCCGAGCCTTCGTGATACAAATGATACGGGTGATACAAGTGATACACTTTTTTTGAAGAGCCAGTTTTCTGACTGGGAAAGTCCGGTCTTCAAGAACCGGAAGATCGAACTTCGATTCCCGCCAGCCCTTCGAGAAAAGTGATGACCGCGGCGTAGTCGAGATCGCCTTTGCCCTGCGCGCGCGCCGCGGCGTAAACTTCCTTTACCGCGGCCGCCGCTGGCATCGGCACGCCTTGCGCGAAGGCCGCTTCCATCGCAAGCGTCACGTCCTTGTGCATCCACTTGAGCGGGAAGTACGGCGTGAAGTCGCCTTTGAAGATGAACGGCGCTTTGAAGTCGGTGAGGGCCGCGCGCGCCATGCTCGACTGCACGATCTCGAACATCGTCTCCGGCTTCACGCCGGCTTTGGCCGCGAGCACGAAGCCTTCCGCGAAGATCTCGACCATGGTGGACTGGATCACGTTCTGCGCCAGCTTGGCGCAAAGTCCCGCGCCGTGCGCGCCGCAAAAGATGTGCTTCTTCCCGAGCACTCTAAGCACCGGCAGGGCGCGCTCGAAGGCTTCGCGGTCGCCGCCGATCATGAAGGTGAGCTCGCCCTTTTCGGCGCCGTGTTTCGAGCCGGTCACGGGCGCGTCGAGAAAGCTCGCCTGCTTGCCCGCCACGTGACAGGCCAGCTTGCGGCTGACCACCGGGCTGATCGTCGCCGAATCCATCATGATCGCGCCGGGCTTGATGGTTTCAATCACGCCGTCCTTGCCGAGCACGATCTGTTCGGACGCCGCGGAATCGCTGGTGATGCTCATCACGAAGTCCGCGCCACGCGCGGCATCGGCGGAGCTGGAGGCCACGCGCGCGCCCGCCTGCTCGAGCGGCGCGGCCTTGTCGCGCGTGCGGTTGTAGACGCTCACCTGGAAACCCGCCTTGACCAGATTCAAGGCCATCGGCTGGCCCATGATTCCGAGTCCGATAAATCCCACGCTCTGCGGCATGACGGTTCTCCTCGCAACAATTTGGTCTTATGACCCCAAAGGTTAAAGTGTAAATGGTAAAGTGTGAAGGGTAAAGGTTAAAGAATGAAGTATGAAGCATGAAGGATAAAAGGAGGAAGCTCCTCGCGAGCCAGGAATTCTTCTCTTCGACTTTATCCTTTACACTTTACCTTCCAACCTCCAGCCTTTATCTGGCAAGCTGCAAGTTTCACCTTCCTACGCGCCGACATTGGGGAATTCCATCCACAATCGCAAGTCGCGGACGTTGTTATCGGTGAATCCTGTTTCCAGGGTGTCGCCGAGCGAGCGGAAGAAATGGTACGAGTCGCTCTCGGCGAGGTATTGCGCCGCGTCCAGGCCGAGGGCGCGGGCGCGCGAAATGGTCTGCCCGTCGGCCACCGCGCCGCACGACGGGCTGTTGCCATCGCGGCCGTCGGTCCCGGCGCTCAGCACCACGCGCTTGCGCCCTTCGATTTTCTGCGCCGCATAAAGGACGTAGGCCTGATTGCGCCCGCCGGTGCCGCCGCCCGTCACGGCGCAGGTGACCTCGCCGCCGGCGACCAGGCAGACGGCGCGGCCGGCGCGCTCGCGCGCCAGACTTTCGAGCGCATCGGCGTGCGCGTCGGCGACCTCGCGGAAGTCCGCATCGTCAGCCCCGCCGGCGATGCGGCACGCGAAACCAAGGCTTTCCGCGGCATGTTTTGCGGTCTCGACGGCGTCACGGTTCGAGAGCAGGCAGAAGTACTGCGAGTTTCGAAAACGTGCGTCCCCCGGCTTGGGAGTTTCCTCGAGCGTGCGCTCTTCAAAATGCTTGCGAATGCGCGGCGGAAATTTGGCGGTGAGCTGGTGCTGCGCCGCGATGTCGTAGGTCTGCTCGACGGTTGATTCATCCGGCATGGTGGGCCCCGAAGCCACCATGGAAGGGAATGGGTCGGGAACGTCGGAAATGTAAATGGTGAACTGCCGTGCCGGATGCGCGGCGACGGCCAGGCGGCCTCCCTTCACGCGCGACAGATGTTTGCGCAGCACGTTGATCTCTTCGATGCGCAACTGGGAAGTCACCAGGACTCGATTGAGCGCCGCGAGGTCGGCTTGGGTGACGTCGGCGTCAATCGGAAGCTCGAAGAGAGCGGAGCCTCCTCCCGAGACCAGAAAAATCACCGCGTCCTGGGCGGTCGCGCCTGCAACGAGTTCGAGCGCGGCGCGCGCGCCCGCGAGCGATCCCGCGTTCGGATAAGGATGTCCCCCCGTGAAATACTGGAACTTCGCGAGCTTCTTCGATGGTTCCGCGGGCGAAACGCAAACGCCCGCGGCAATCTCTCCGCCCAGAATTTCATCGAGGATCGCCGCCATGCGGTTGGCGGCCTTGCCGATCGAGACCACGCGCGGCGGGCGAGCGAGCGGGAACGCAAGGTCTCCCGCGACGAGTTCCTTGCCGTTGCGCCTAAGCTTGGCCAGCATGGCGCGGCGAACGTCAATGGCCGCCATGGTCTCGAGGAAGATGTGGTGGGCGAGCTGTTTTCCGTTGGAATAGACAAGGCCCGCCGCGCCCGCGGAATGCGTGTGGGTAGCCATCAGGCAAACTTCTTCAGCTCGTCCACGCCGGCCTGCGCCACGGAAACGTCTTCGTCCTCGCTGCCGGCGCTGACGCCGATCGCGCCCACCACCTGCCCATCCACCACCAGCGGCAGGCCGCCGCGAATCGGCGTGAGCTGGCAATCGGTGGCGAGCGAGAGTCCAATCGAGAGGATCGCGCTGGGTTCGCCCGAAGCCGGCGACGGGCCGGTCGGCGAAGCGCGCAGCGCCGCGCCCCGCGCCTTGGTCAGGGAAACGTCGACAGACGAAAGCTTGGCGCCGTCCATGCGGATGAAAGCCAGCAGAAAGCCGGCGCCGTCCACCACGGCAATGTTCATGGGAACTTTAATGGCGCGAGCCTTGGCTTCCGCCGCCGCCAAAATCGCGCGAGCACCTTCCAGCGTCAACTTGGGATTATTTCGTGTAAGCATGATTCCATTATTGGCAGGCCGCGTCCGAAACGCAAGGGGTGAGGAAATTGGGTAGTGGCTAAGTTTCCGAGTAGGCCGCTATACATCAAAGTGAATTGTCTCCTGGTGCCGTCGTCCGCCCACAATCGGCGGCAAGTGCTGATGGAGCTCTTGACTTTCCACAAGCGGGCTTCTGGCCAGTTGCCCATGATTCACTTCTATCGAGGCGCGTTAGCTGACGTCGGAAGGTAATCTGTTACGAGGTTTCCTTCCAATGGATTAACCCGTGAGCATCAGGTTTGAACCGGCCATCGAGACCGAGTTCCCGCATATTTGGCAGGACTTGCTCGGAGATCTTGCCGCGGCACTTCAGCCCGGCGGGAACAACAGGTGTTGATATGCCGATCCCTATTCGTTGCGGAGAGCCACCAGGGGATCGAGTTTGGCTGCGCGGCGGGCAGGCAGCCAGCAGGCCACGAGCGCCACACCAACGAGCACGACCGGCGCCAGGGTAAAGGCGACGGGATCCGCAGGACTGACTTGGTAGAGCACGCCGCCGAACAAACGGCCGATGCCGAGCGCGAGGAGGAAGCCCAGCGCCGCTCCCCCGAGCGTCATGCTCAGACCTTCGCGGAGGATCATGCGCAGGACGGTGGCCGGCCGAGCGCCGAGCGCCGTGCGGATGCCGATCTCACGGGTGCGCCGGACCACCGCGTAAGCCATGACCCCATAGACGCCCACGAGGGCGAGGACCAACGCCAAACCTCCAAATAGGGAAACCATCGCGGCGCCCGAGCGGACGATCCAGAGCTGCATGTTGCCCTCGAAATGTTGGCGGAAAGTGTTCACGTTGAATACGGGCACGCCGGGCGCCGCGGAGCGCACCTCCTGGCGCAGAAGGTTGAACAAGGCCGCATCGCCTCCCATGGCGCGGGGGGCAGTGCGGACCTGAAAGAAGACGCTGCTGCGATAATCCTGCGCATACGGGACATAGATCTGGCCGCCAATCTGCGACTGGAACATTTCCCAACGGGTGGCGGGAACGATCCCGACGATCTCGATCGAGGGAGGGTCCTGGGCGCGCCTCGCGACGCCGTCGCTCATGCCCATAATGCCGCTGCCTGCGCCTCCCTGTGCCGTGGGAGCGGTGCTTTCCGCCCACTCGATGCGCTGGCCCAGCGCGTCGCCTTCAGGCCAGAGCTTCTTCGCGAGCACCTCGTCAACGATGGCAACAGGCGGGGCGCCCGGAGTTTCGGCTTCGACCTTGGTGAACTCCCGACCGCGCTCGAGCGGCAGACCCATGGTTGCGAAGTAGTCAGCGCCGATGCCGCTCCAGCGGACGTTGAAGGCCAATCCCTCGGCGGCGGTGGCGGGGTGGGCGTCGGGCGCGGGCTTCACCCCGGCACGCTTCACGGGACGGTTCAGGGTGTACATGCCGAAGGGCACGGTGGAAGCGATGCTGGCGGCCTGCACGCCGGGCAGCGCGGCAAGCCGATTGCAAACCGAGCGATAAAGCTGAAGGCCGCGGGTCTGGTCATAGCCCCCGAGGCTGGCGTCGGCCTCGATGAGAATGGTGGAATCGGCATTGAAGCCGGTTCGGACGTTTCCGGCTTTGAGCGCACCACGAATGAAGAGTCCGGCGGCGGTGATCAGCCCGAGTGAGAGCGCCACCTGCGCCACCACCAGGGGATTGCGCGGCAGCCAGTGGCGGCGCCGCGGGGCGCAATCCTCCCCGGCCTGCTGCTTAAGATCGGTGATCAGGTCGAGACGCGTCAACTTGAGCGCGGGTCCCAAGGCGAAGAAAAGCGTGGCGAGTGCGCAAAAGGCGAGCGTGGCCACGACGACGGCGGGATCGGCGCCTCCCCGGAGGACGGCGGCCACCGGCATGTGAGCGTTCAACGAAGCCGCGAGCAATTGG
>JAHEKS010000048.1 GCA_024638215.1 Acidobacteriota bacterium
GACCGGCGACTCCTCATCGGGGGCCGCTCCCACCCCCTTGCCTACCTTGCTCGCCATGCCGCGGCGAATTCGGTGCCGATCGTACCAGTGACCGGCCTCGACAGGAACCCTGCCTATCAAGCCGCTGTGAGGGAGGTCGCCGCCGACCACGGACAGGGCTCTTGCCTCAGATTGTTCCGGGGAGACTTGGCCAGTCCAAGCCTGCGTTCCGAAACAGAGCAACTCCTAGGTCAGATCCACGCCGGGCCGGGCCAAGTCGATCTCATCGTGGACCTCGAACGCCACGATGCGGATTACCCTGGTTTCGACAGTCTGCGCTCGCTCGTGCCAGATATACTCAAGTGGCGAAGCTTTGCGGTTGCAAGTGGAGCGTTTCCACCTGACCTAACACAATGGAAGACGCCGGGGACGTACACAGTCCGTAGGATGGACTGGCTATCGTGGGTCAGCGAGGTCGAACTCGCCGAAAATCCAGTCAGAAGGCCCGCCTTTTCCGACTACGGGATATACCACCCCACGTACAAGCCGCCCCCGGGGTTTCCCAACTTCACTGCCAGCATCCGTTACACGAGCAACGACGATTGGATAGTGATGAGGGGGGAGGGCGTCCGGAATGAGGGCGGCGCGGGGTTCGCTCAGTGGCCCGCGAATGCGCAACTCCTGACTGGGATGAGGGAATTTCGCGGTCCTAATTTCAGCGCTGGCGACTCCTATATCGCGGTCCGAGCCTCAGACCCTAGTCACACGGGCAGTGCGAGCACGTGGCTTCAGGCGGGATTCAATCATCACCTGACTTTTGTCGTTCGTCAAATCGCCAGTCGGTTCGGGACCTGAGTTTGTCGCGGATGTAAGAGCGAAGCTGGTTGATCTCGACCACCTCCGTCAAGCGCGAATAAACAAACCGGCGTGGCTTGGAGCTGAAACCGTCGGCAGCGCCTAATTCCTCAAGTAAAGCGAGCCCCTCTTCGCGCCAGAGGAGCTTGGCGACAGACAGCTTATCCACGGATGGGTTCTCAGATGGCTTCCGCAAATCAAGGATTTGCAGTTTTCCTTGCTCGCAAATCTCGGCGCATTTAATCCCCCACCACGGCGGTACTATACGCGAGGCTCTTTCGGTGTGGCGTTCACCCACAACAAGGGTCACAAAATCAAGAACCTTGTTGTACGTGTCCGCCTGACGCTCGAGCCGGCTCAGTGTGTCGCGGTCACTTTTTATTTCGAATCCATGCAAACTCCCATTCACCACAGCGAGATCAATACGGCAGTATCCGTGGCGCAGGCCCAGTTCCTCAAGAATGATTGTATCGGGGTCGCCCGAATAAACCGAAATCAGATCCCGCTTAAGCTGACGGCGAATCTGTTTGTCGTTGGTGGTGGGTTTGCTTGTTGCCCGCAACACGTGGGAACATCGGAGGGACGCTTCGCCCTCGCACATATCCTTCCCCCTCACATGGATTGCAGTGCGAACGTTCCACTCCCCTACGATATTCGTCCGCTGGCGCAGGCGCGTTACGGATTGTAGTCCAATCGAAGTGCGAACGAAAGTCAATTAGGTCTGGCCCGCGAGTAGCCCACCAAGGTGGCAGCCTGAAGGTCCCTGCTACAGACGCGAGGTCACGCCTGGCAAGTTTCGGCGACGGGGTGGCGGAAGCTGGGACCGTAGACCTTGACGAAGCGCCGGCGCCGGCGCGTATAAGCTTCGGCGCCGTAGAGCGCCACCACCAGGTCACGGAATTTCCGCTCCAATTCCTGCGGCGAAAAATGGAGCGGCCGGAAGTTGACGTCGAACAGCGAGCATTTGTGCCAGTTGCGCGGCTCGAGCAGGCGGCCCTCGGCCGTGAGCCGCGCATAAAGCGGCGTGCCGGGGAAGGGCGTCTGGATCGTGACCTGGACGTCAAACAGCGCCGTCTCCTCGACGAAGCGGGGAATGAGGTCGAAGACTTCCTCCGTGTCGCCGTCGAGGCCGAGCACGAAGCAGCCGTTCAGGCTGATGCCGTGCGACTGGATGCGCTCGATCGCGGCGCGGTAGAAATCGCGCTGGCGGAATTTCCAGTTGCAGCGCGCCTCGACGCCGTCCAGGCCCCGCGCCGTGGGCGTTTCGAATCCCACCAGGAGCTGGCGGCAGCCGCTCTGGGCGACCAGCCGCAGCAACTCCTCATCCCGCGCCACGGAGAGGTCGGTTTCGGCGAACCAGCGGACGTCTTCGCCCGCCAGCGCTTCCACCAGGCGGCGCGCGTAGTGCGGGTCGGCCAGGCTATTGTCGTCGGCTAGCTCGATGAAGGGCTGGGGCCAGTGGCGCTTGATTTCGCGGATCTCGGCCACCACGCGCTCAACCGGCTTGCGCGCGTAGCGGGGCGTGAGCAGGATGGAAGAAGCGCAGAACTCGCAGCGGAACGGGCAGCCGCGGCTCGTCTGCACGGGGAAGCGGTTGTATTTCGCCGGGTCCAGCAGGTCATAGCGCGGCATGGGCGAATCGGCGAAGTCGTAGCGCGCACCGGGCGGGACCACATAGCGCGCCTCAAGCCGCCCGCGGGCAAAATCCTCCAGGATGCGGGGCCAGAGCGGTTCGCCCTCGCCAACGGCCACCGCGTCGGCGTGCGCGGCGGCTTCGTCCGGCAGGACCGAAACGTGCAGGCCGCCCATCACCACTTTGGTGCCGCGGGCGCGGTAGATATCCGCCAGGCGGTAGGCGTCTTCAATCTGCGCGGTGAAGGACGAGATGGCCGCCAGGTCGCACTCGGGCGGCGCGCCGGCGGGGAACTGGCGATACTCGCGGTACTCGATTTCCACCGCGGCGGGCGTCATCCCCGCCAGCGTCAGCAGCGAAAGGCTGGGCAGGGCAAAGAGCGTTCGGGCGCGCTCCAGGAAGCCGGGCAGCTTCAGGCCCAGCTCCATCAACTCGGGGTTTTCGGCGCGTATGCCGCTCATTGCGATCAGTGCGATTTTCATCGGAGCAATCCTCCAATCGTCAGGATCAGCCCGGCGGCCAGGCAGGCGATGGGCAGCGCGAAGACGCCGAAGTATCGGCGCCGCGCCGCCAGCCACAGGCACGCCGCCGGCATCAGCACGGCCGCGGCGATGAAAGAAATCGAGGCGGCCCGCAGCAGGGAAGCGTCAAGCCGCAAACTTGCCGCGCCCTGCGCGAACAGGATGTTGAGCATGCCCAGCGCCGCCAGCGCCACGTGCGCCAGACGAACCATGCGGCGCGGGAAGGAGCCGTAGCCGCCCAGCCAGTCCTCGCGCTGGAATTTCAATCCCATCACCAGCCCCAGCACCAGCGCCGCAAAAACCCAGATCCAGCCGAACAACTCGTTGGCCATGCTCCCTCCTGCGCGCCAAGATACTTCGGCGGCTTTCCAGTTTCAGCAGCCCTTGTGACACTTTCGGCGCTGTCACACGGCGTGGGGGCGGGCCGTCTTGCCTGTGAGGTGTCGGGGGTTGAGGCAAGGAATGAATGCGGCTCGAAGTCTCGCGCCGGGAGGGACTATGCCGGGTGGCTCAGCTCTCCCGTGCCGCCTTGCCCAGCTCCGCGTAGAGCCACAAAAACAGAAGGAGAAAGATCAGATCAAAGACCGCGAAAGGCTTCCAAATGTTCGAAATCGAATCAAACGCCCAGTACCAGAACACCACACCGCAATAGGAGGCTTTGAGAAGGATGCCGTAAGGGATCAGGCTGCGGTTGCGAACCGGACGACGCGCGATTGCCAGGAACATGATGGCGAACACGACGAGCAGCGCCGCCGGGAATTGAATGTAGCCGGGAAGCGGCGGCTCCGGCACGCCGAGCGAACGCAAAAGCGATTGCGGGGAAATCAGAAACACGATTCCCAGAACTCCGTCATAGATTGCAGCGATGTAAAAGGTAACTGAAACGGTCTTGCTCGGCGGGTTCATTGCCAACCTCCGCGGGGGAGACGGCCCTCTCCGATGGCTTCTGGGCTGGAATATGCACCCGCCGGCAGGGGTTGTCAAGCCGCCGCGCCGGGTCACGCCATTCATCCTCAACCCACAACTTTTGACCCGACCGGTTGCAGACGCCACCGATTTTGCATTATGCTCTCTTCAACTTACGCCACCCGATTGCGCGCCGGGTTTCTCGTGCTTGGCGTTCATTCACTCAAGGAGTCAACATGCGCAACCACGACGTTTTCGCACGCGCGGTCACAGCAATCGTATTTATCGCAGCCCTGCTGCCGGGAAGCGCGCCCGCCCGCGCCGCCGACCCGGAAGTGGACCGGCTGCTGGAGATTCTGGTTCAAAAGCATTTGCTGACCAAGCAGGAAGCCGCCAGCGTGCGCGCCGAGGTCAAGCAAGAGGGCCAAGCGCCGGCTGCAACTGCTCCCACGGGCGCGGCAACCGCCTCTACTCCCGCGGCAACGACGGCCGCTGCATCTCCTTCGGCTCCTGTCACGGCAGGCTCCGCTTCCGCGGCATCCGCCGCCACGCCCGCGCCATCCGTCGCGGCCAGCCGGGCGCAGGCCGCGCCGCAAGCCGCAAAGCCAACCGGGGCACCGGGCGAACACAAAACCAATCTGCAAGAACGCGCGCAGGAGTTGACGGCGAAGCTGCCATTCAAGATCAGCGGTTACGGGCAACTGCAATGGTCGAGCTTGCCGGGAGCGGGCAGCACGTTTCAGCTTCGCCGCGAGCGCATCGTAGTGAACGGCGACGAGGGTAAGCTGGCCAACTTCCGCGTCGAAGTGGAAGCCTCCCGCACACCTTCGCTCCTCGATTCTTATGTCCGGCTCAACCTTAGCCCTTATGCCAAGCTGACCTTCGGCCAGTTCAAGGTGCCTTTCAGCCAGGAAAGCCTCCGCTTCGCCAGCACTTTGCTCACCGTCGAGCGCTCGCAAGTGGTTAACAGCCTGGTTCCGGGCCGTGACAACGGCTCGAACGGGCGCGACATCGGCGTTGAACTGGGAGGCTCGTATAACTTCTCCGAAACCACCGGCGTGGATTATGCCGTGGCCGTCCTGAACGGCGCGACCGTGGACCGCAAGGACGACAACAACCGCAAGGATTTTGCCGGGCGGCTCGCGGTGCGGCCCCTGCGCGGACTGTCGCTCGCAGGCGATTACTACAAAGGCGCGTTGGGCGCGAATGAGGTCTCGCGCGCGCGGCAGGGAGCGGAAATCGCCTACACGTATCGCCCGCTGACGCTCGAGGGCGAATTCATCTGGGGCCACGACGGCGCCGTCCGCGAGCAAGGATGGTACGGTCTGGGCGCGTGGAAATTCTCCAAGCAGTGGGAAGGCGTCGTCCGCGTGGACAGCTATGATCCCAACCGTTCCCTTCCTGGCGTCTCCGTCACCAGCTACCTGGGCGGAGTCAACTGGTACTTCGCGCCCGGCCTGCGGTGGCAGCTCAATTACGGGCGCGAGGACAGCCAGAACCGCGCCCGAAATCTCTTCTTGTCGCAGATTCAGTTTCAATTTTGAGCGAACAGAAACAGCGCGCTCACGATCCTCTGGCTCGATTTGCGGGTTCGAGGCGGCTGAGCGCCCGCGCGTGGCGGAAGACGGAAATCACGCAGACTACCAGCAGCCCGGCGATCGAGACCGCGCCACCCACGTCGAAGAGCAGATAACGCGAGCCAAACAACTGTGCGGTGGGATCGAAAAACACGCGCAGGCTTCCGATGGCCAGCAGAATGCGCAGCTCCGTCGGCCCGAACTTCCAGAACGACAGGTGAAACGTCCCGAGCGTATAAGTGGCCAGATAGATTTCAATGGAAAGCAGGAGATAAGCGACCAACAGCCCGGCGGCGACGGCCGGATGCATCACTCCTGAAATCGCCAGGCCGCCCAGGACGAACACCGCGCCGAAGCTGTCCACCACGTGGTCCACATAGAACCCGTACTTGGGCCGTTGGCAATCACGCACGCGCGCGACGGTGCCGTCCAAACTGTCGCCAAACCAGTTAACCGCCAGCCAGATAATGGCCAGAAGCAGGCTGGCGCGATTCCAGCGCGCGAAGGCGTAGCTCGCGCCCACCATCATCATGCCGAACGCGCCCAGCGCCGTCAGGTGGTCGGAATTCACCCACGCGGGCAGGCGCCGGGCAATCCAAATCAGGCAGCGCTTCTCGGAGGCGGCCAGCAGGCTCGAGTGCGCGCGCCTGGCTTCGCGAAATTGCAGGTCAGCGGGCGTCTCTTCAACGATGACAGGCATAGGAGCACCTCTTTGCCTGTGCCTTGGAGCAGGGCGCGTGCCACAGCGAGCGAATATCTGCAATCCGCCAAGTGGTGTGATTTGAGGTGATTGAAATGACCGGCGGGAAAGGGCGGTGGCGACAATCGGATCGGATGCAGCCCTAGCCTGTCACTGGCGTCGGCGGTTGGCGGCGGCCTCCAGGATTGCCGGCGAGGGTCTAGCAGCAAGCAGACTCGTGAAGGTGGTCCCGTAGTCCGAGAAGTCTATTAACTGCGCTCAAGCGTTGCTTTCCTGATGATAGAATAGGATAAGATTACGTTCGTAGGAGGACCTCTTGAGCTGGCAAGACCGAATCAGCATTGACCCCAAGGTTCTAACCGGAAAACCGGTGGTGAAGGGGACACGGCTGGCCGTCGAGTTCATTGTCGAAGCGCTCGCCCAGGGTTGGACCGAAGGCGACTTGCTGAAAAACTATCCGGGCTTGACGAGAGAGGACATCCTTGCCTGCCTCGCCTACGCAGGCTGAGGCCCTGAAGTCCAAGTATACTTTTGCCCTGTCGGTGGGCTGATTGAGCGAGGAGCACCATAGAAATGAGCAGGCTGTACTGGGTCTTTTTCTTAATGTGCTTGGCCGGCTTTGCAGGCGTTGTCCTATCGATATCGCAGGTATTTGGTCTGAGGCCCGGCGACGGAGCAACGTTCTTCGCAGGCTTGCTCGCAGGAGCTATAGTTTGGTGGCAAGGACATCTCATAAGGCAGCAGATGCAATTACAAGCGATTATCGAATTGGATAAAGAATGGAATTCGAAAGAGATGCTGGCAAACCGGAATGCGGCTTGGACTGACAAGAACGAACCCGAAAAGGACTCCATAGAAGATGCTTTGGAGTTTTTGGAGAAAGTCTCCACTTTTGAAAAACACGGCGTCATCTCAGCGGACCTCATTTGGGAAACATTCGGATGGTATCTGTGGCGGTATTTTTATTACAGCTCGTCAGTTATTGAGGACCTTAGGAAGGAGTGGACGCCTGCTGCGCGAGACTTAACTCTTTACGAAGACCTCGAGGGTCTATATAGAAAGCTGTTAATTCGTGAAGTAAAGAGAAGGAACAGAAAAAATGGCAACCGCCGGCCATTGCTGACACAGCAAGATGTAATAAGCGAGCTAGACACAACCAAAGAAAAGTTCATCAGGTCGGAGAGGAGGTTGACCTCATGAACCACGGAACTCCGAGAGTTTTGATTGAGTTGAGACCCTCGCATGTCCACCGATGCGGCGTTGGCGTGTTTGCAGCAGCTGACATCGGCAGCGGCCAGAAGGTTGCCGACGGGATTAGCGAAGAGGACTATCAGGATCTGATCCCATGGTCGAGGTTTGAAAGCTTTGGCCCCGAGTTGCGCAAGAAAATACTAGATTTCTGTATTGGTACGCCGGAAGGTTTTATTCCGCCCGAAAATCTGGACTTCAACAAGTTGTCTATTGAGTGGTATCTCAACCACTCGTGTGAAGGCAACTGCGGTTTTGACGACCGGGGGGATTTTGTGGCGATCAGGGACGTCGGCAGGGGGGAGGAGCTGACCTACGACTACGGGTTGGCTGAGTCGAATCCTATGTTCGTCATGAAATGCACCTGTGGGAGCAGGACCTGCAGAAAAATCATAACAGGCAACGATTGGAAGGGGGAAACCTTTAGGTCAAGGAACCAGGAGCGTATGCTTCCGCGCCTGCGCCGACTAATTCCGGCACACATTTAGTGCTGCCAGTCGTCATTTCACGAACTCTCTTGTCGACAGAATCTTTCCGCCTTCTTGAATCGTGTAAGTGGCGCCGGCTTTGAGGTTGCGCAGGGTATCGCGCTGGCCGCTGGGCCAGGTGATTTCGACCATATCGGCCTGCGGGGCTTTTCCCAACCCAAACGTCAACGTAAGTTCGCTCTGCGAGCAGTAGCTGGAGCCGGAGTGAACGGTCTGCCACTGCTCGCCGTTGGCCGAGCGCACGTGGACGGCGGCGCCGATGCCGTTGCGGTTGGAGCGCGTGCCGACGGTCTTGATGCGCAGGGAACGGGAGCGTTCCGCGCCGGTGTTCTCGAAAAGATACGCGGGACCGTTGTTGGTGGTCAGCAGGATGTCGGGATAGCCGTCGTTGTTGAAGTCAGCGTAGGCGGCGCCGCGCGCCACGATCTGCCTGGTGAATCCAAGCTGCCTGCCGACGTCATCGAAGCGGCCCCGCCCGTCGTTGCGAAACACCAGCGGGCGTTCGGCGTAAGTCACCTGCGGCTGGATGCGCGCGATGTCGGGCTCGATGTGGCCGTTGGCGACGAAAAGGTCTGTGAGGCCGTCGAGGTTGTAGTCGAAGAAAAACAAGCCAAACGTCAGCGCCAGGCGGCTGGCCTGCCCGATGGCCGACTGCGCCGCCACGTCAATGAAGAAGTCGTGCTTCTCGTTGTGGTAGAGGCCCAGCATCTGGTTGGAAAAGTTGCCAATAGCAAGGCTGGGATAGCCGGAACGGTCAAAATCGGCGGCGTCAATGCCCATGGCGCCGCGCGCAATCCCGTTCGAGTCGTAGGCGATGCCCGCCTGGACGGAATCCTGCGTGAACGTTCCGTTGCGATTGTTGTGGTAAAGCTTGTTGGGTTCGGTGTCGTTGGAGACGGCGATGTCCGGCCAGCCGTCCTTGTCGTAGTCCACAATCGCCACGCCCAGATTCTTGCCGGAGGGATCGTAGATCCCGGCTTGTTTCGTGACATCCTCGAAGCGGCCGTTGCCCAGGTTGTGGAAGAGGCGGCAGCTCTCGCCCGGGTAGGCCTCCGGAGTGCAATAGGACTTGTGGTGGCCGTCGAGCGAGCAATAGATATCGCCCTTTTCCGACCACTTCACGTAATTGCAGACGAACAGGTCGAGCCTGCCGTCCTTGTCGTAATCCAGCCAGGCGGCGCTGGTTCCATAACCCGTATTGTTGACACCGGCCTCGCGCGTGACGTCGCGGAAAGTGCCGTTGTGCTGGTTGTGGAGCAGGCGCGCTTCGCCGAGCCCGGTGATGTAGATGTCGTCCCAGCCGTCGTTGTCGTAATCCCCCACCGCCACGCCCATGCCGTACATTTCGAAGTCGAGGCCGGCGCGCGCCGTGACGTCGGTGAAAGTTCCGTTGCCGTTGTTATGGTAAAGCTTCATCGTGGCGCGCCGCCGGCGATGGCCGGGGAAGTCCGCGCCGTTGATCAGCAGGATGTCGGGATTGCCGTCGTTATCGTAGTCAATAAAGGCGCAGCCCGCGCCCATCGTCTCCGGCAGGTACTGCTTTCCGAACGCGCCGTTGTAATGGACGAAGCGGATTCCCGCGCGGGCCGTGACGTCCACGAAGCGCCTGCCCGGGGGCGGAGCGGCGGCGAAGGTCCACGCGGCATTGCCCGCGCTCGCGGCGCCGGCCAATAGCGCGAGATGCTTCAGAAAGTCGCGGCGCGATGAAGTTTCAAGGCGAATGTTGCGGCGAGATGCTTTCAACCTATTTCCTTCTCCTTTGGCGAGGGTGAGCGTGCTTGTCAACAATCTGCCAATGAGCTCGCCCGTGGTGTCATTCTGAGGAGGCCGTCAGCCGACGGACGACGAAGAATCTCGTGACTCAGTGAAGACCGGTCAAGCAGGTTCCTCGCGGAGTTTGCCCTGAGCCCCTTCGCTGCGCTCAGGGCCGTTCGCAGCGGAAGGGCGAACGGGCTCGGAATGACAGTGTCCGGAGGCTTTTCCGGAAACCCACTAATTGCCCCGCGGCGATTTCTGCCTTTCAAAGTCCGCCGCCACCGGGTGATCGGCTTGCGGCCGCAGCCCGTCGTGATGCGCCACCACTGGGGTGCGTTTCCCTTGGTGACGCTCCCGCCCGCCGCGAGCGTATTCGGACCGGCGTGCCAGCGCGGCCATCTGCTCCTGGCCGTTCTGCCCCGGGAGCCAGTCCCATTGTTGTCCGTAGGCCCAGTAAAGCTTGAAGTCGGTAGCCGGCTCGTCGTTGATGGAGACGTGCTCGTGAATCGGCAGCGACTCGTTGTTGTCGGCGGGATTCGCCAGCTTGTACGGCCCGGTAATGGCGCGCGCAATCTCATTGGCCTTGAAGCGCAGATACAGCTTTTCCTCGTGGTCCGAGTTCTTGCTGTCCTCGAGCCCGCGGTAGCAGAGCATCAGGTTGTAGTGCGCCTGGAGATCTTCCGGATCGATGCTGAGCGTATGCTGAAACTGCTTGACCGCCTCGGCGTATTTGCGCTGTAGGAAGAGGATGTGGCCTGTCGCGTTCGAGACCACGCGGTCGCCGGGATGCAGTTCGCCCGCCTTGGAGTACTGCGCATGAGCCTGCGGATAATCGCCCTTGGTCTCGTAAACCTGGCCCATGAAGAAATACGCGCTGGCGAGTTTGGGATCCAGCCCCATGGCGGTTTTCAGATAGGGAATCGCCGCGTCGGTGTTGCCTTCCTGAACCAGCGCGCGGGCGACGTTCACCCAGCCGTCCGCGTACTTGGGATCAATCTTGGTCACGATCTCGAACGCCCGCGCCGCGCCCTTCAGGTCGCCCTGCAGCAGCAGCCCGATGCCGTAATCGTTCCAGCGTTCCCAATCCTTGGAGTTGAGCTGGATGTTCTGTTCGAAGGGCTTGCTTGATGCGGCCTCGACCGGCACCGTCACCGTGGACTCCGACATCACCACGATGGGGACGTCGGGAATCTTCTTGTATTTTGCCGAAACGGTCGCAAGGCTTCCGTCAAAAAGCCAGCGGGCGTTGTCGTAATCCTTGGTCGTCTCGCGGTCCTTCTGGTTGGGGTCGCGCACGCCGGCAAAGGCCCACTGCGTGTTCCACCAATCGAACTTGCGGTAATTCAGCTTGGCGGTGAAGGTGATCTTGTCGCCGCAATCTTTCGGAATCTTGATGCGGAAGTGCACCGTGTCGGCGGCGCCGGGGGGAATCAGGCGCGCATAAACGGTGGCGTGGGCGGCCCAGGCGTTGCGCTTGTTGATCCAGTTCCCGTGCTCGTCGAGCGAAAGCGAGCGGTAGAAGTGGGCGCCGGGGTCGACCGGCCCGGTGCCGTTCGAGGCCGTCTCGCCGCTCCAGTAGATGGTGTGGCCCTTGTCGTCCACCGCTTTCAGTTCCACCCAGCAATCGAAGGCGTCCACCGTGCCGCCGGGGAAGAAGTGGCCCACGCGCCGGGTGCGCACCACCACCTCCACACGCGCGGTTTCCCCGCGATGCAGCACGGCGTTCACGCGGCCGAGCGGCGCTATCAGCTTGGCGGGAGGCGCGGCGGTGATCATCGAAGCTTCCTGCCCGCGGGCGGATTCTTCACCCACGGCAAACATGGTGGCCGATTGCGGCGCTCCGCCGAACAATGCGGACGAAACCGGGTGCTCGGATTCGCCCTTCGGCTCCTCGGCAAGGCCGAAGACGTCCACCGTTACCGCGCCTTTCAGGAACTTCTCGACGTCCTTCACCTGCTGCGTGTCGCCGTAGGAAGTCGGAACGGCGGTGTTGGCGGCGACGAACCGGTGCGAGTGAACGAAACCGTTGATGTTTCCGGCGTCGTTCGAGCGCACCAGCGGCATGTGGCAGTCCTGGCAGTGCTGCGGCTTGGGCGGATAGTAAAAAGAGCGGGCGCTGTTGCCGGAAACGCCGCTCCCCTGCCAGTTGTCGTAATCGTCAAAGCCGCGAATCCACCGGTAGTGGTTGACCGGGACGTCCAAATGCACCTTGTGGCACGCCGAGCAGAACTCGGGCGTCTCGCCGGGGTCCTTGTGGAAAGGCTTGAGGAAGGCGTCCCGGTGCGGCTTGGGATCCAGAAAGACCGCGTATTTGTGCAGTGCTTGCATGAAGGGATTTTTGTTCGTCGCGAACTTGTCGAGCGGCGGATAGCCCATCACGAATCCGCCGTTGCCCATGGTGTCATCCACATGAACGATGGCGTGGCACGACATGCAGCCTAAGCCGTTTTGCGCCTGGGGCGTGAATTCGATGTCGCGGATGGGGTGCTTCTGCATCAGGTCGGCGAGGGCGAGGGCATGATCGTGGCAGCCCGAGCACCACATCGAGGGCTTGATGCCCACCGTGTCCTGCATGTACTCGATGGCTTTGCGGTACCACTGGTTGTTGAACGACGCGAAGTGGTGCATGGAGCTGTCCCATTGCCGGTAAATGTCCGGATGACATTGCTCGCAGGACTTCGAATCCATGAAGAATTTGGACGTGATGGGTTTGCCGTCGGTGGTCCTGGCCGAGCTGGGGAAAAACAGGCTGTCCTTGCCGGCGCCTTCGCCGTACATGGTCGTCGGCGCCGTGAGCGGATTCTTGACAACGTATTGCGGGTTGGGATGGACGCGATGATAGATCGCCACCGAAACGTAGAAGATTCCCGCCGCCACGCCACAGCCCGCCAGCCAACGCCACGCGCGCCGGTCGAAACTCGAAACCCGAAATTCGAAATTCGCGTCTCCAGTTTCGATTTTCCAGTTTCGATTTTCGAATTTCGAGCTTCGGCTTCGCGCGCGAAGCCACGCCAGCAAAAAGAACAGACCCGCGATGGAGAATCCGACATGAAAGTAGAGCGCCAGGCTGTGCGGCCGCGTCATTCCCACAACCGCAAGGTAGCCGCCAAAGCCCGCTGCCAGCGCGAGCACCGCAACCGCTGCCTTGCCCCGGAAATCGCGAATCAACTCACGATTCCTGCGAATGAAGACTACAAACAAGATTGCTGCCAGAACTCCCAGGGCGGGGTGAAGCAGGGCATTGGCGACGTAGAAGAGGTCCGGCGTGCCATAGGCGGCCACGTAGGCGCTGTTCAGGATGAGGGCGATGCCGAGAACGAGAAGAATAGTTCCCAGCCGCCAGTTTTTGTGGCTGCGAAGGTTCATATAAACTTTGTGTCTTCTTCTGCCCTGCTCCGACGCTGGAAGGCCCCCGAAATGGGGGGAAACACAACGATACCAAACCAGAAGTCCCCGGCCAGGCATTTTTTGTATTAGCGCGACACTTTTTTTCTATTAGGACGGCTGCGCGAGGGCAAGCCCACTCCTATCCGAGCCGGCGCACGATGGCCTCCGAGGCTGCCTCGAGCGCGGCGTAGATGGCGCCGTAGGTTTGCGCCCTGTCCTCGAGAGCGCTGAGGCGAATCGGCGGCGGGTCGGGGTGGATGGTTCGCACGACCTTTTCCACCCTGGCGAGCATGAACTCCGGCGCACCTTTGGCCACCCCTCCGCCAAGCACGATCAGGTCCGGGTCGAGCACAGAAACCAAATTGGCAATACCCACGCCTAAAATGGTGAAAATCTTCTCGAGCACGGCGCGGGCCTGAGGGTCGCCGCGGCGAAAGGACTCGAAAACGAACCTGGCGTCGCGCTCCTCTGACAGGCCCTCGGCGTTCGCGGTCCCCGGCGCGGTCTTGAGCTCGCGTCCCGCGGCGGCGATGCCGAGGCCCGAGGCATAGCTCTCGAAGTATCCCGTATCTCCAAAGTCCTCCTGCCAGCGCGGCCACTCCACGTGCAGGCGAAACAACTCGCCCGCGCTGCCGGTCCGGCCCGCGAAAAGCTTGCCGTGGAGAAAAACTCCCGACCCGATGCCTGTGCCGAGCGCGATGAAAACAAAACTATCCGTGCCGCGCGCGACGCCGCGCCAGTGTTCGCCCAGCGCCGCGGCGTTGGCGTCATTTTCGATGCGCACGGGAATTCGGAACGCCTGCGCAACCTCGCGCCGCAGGTCAATATTCGTCCACCCCGGCAGGTTGTTGGCAAAAGACACGAGGCCGGTCACGGGGTGGACGGGGCTGGGGACGCCGATCGCCAATCCCTGGAAGCGCCCGCGCTCCGCCTGGCCTTCCGCCAGGCGCCGGATGCCGTCTTTGATCTGGACGATCAGCTTGCGCGGGCCGTCCTCGGGGCGGATTTTCTGCGAGGCGTCGCTCAGGATCTCGCCGCGGAAATCCGCCAGCGCGAAGTGGAGGTGGCTGGCGCCCATGTCAATCCCCACCACGTAGCCGAAGTGAGGGTTCAGCGCCACCTGCTGGCGGCCGTCCTGGAAAGTAATCAGGCCCTTCGAGTGAAGCTGGCGCAGCTTGCTTTCCAGCGTGGAAGATTTGAGGCCAAGACTGCGTGTGAGCGCGCGGGCCGAAACCTCGCCGCGCCGCGAAATCTCCTGGAACACATGGCCGAGGCCGGAAGCGGAATGTGGTGGCGCGCTCATGGCAGCGGAGGAGGACCGGACAGCAAGACGCAGCGCAGTGCGGCGGCTCGAGCCGGGCTTCGCACCGGCTGAACTTTAACGCAATTCGCCTGTTATGGCAAAACGGCTCGCGGCGTTGTTGCGCCTCTACCTGAACGTTCCCCGGCGCATCTCATCGGCGATGAAGTCGGCGGCGCGCATCGAGAGCGTCAGGATGGTCAGCGTGGGGTTCTTTTCCGTGGAGGAAACGAACGACGCCGCGTCCACCACGAAGAGGTTCTTCACGTCGTGGGACTGGTTGAATTTATTGAGGACTGATTTCCTGGGGTCGTCGCCCATGCGCGCCGTCCCGGCCTCGTGGATGCTGAAGCCCGGCGGCAGGGAAGTGGTGCGCTCGCTCAGCACTTCCGCTCCCGCCGCGTGGAACATTTCACGCTGCGTTTCCACCATATCTTTGGCCATGGCCAATTCGTTCGGCCCCCATTCAATGTGGAAGCGCAGCACGGGAATTCCCCAGGCGTCTTTCACCACCGGGTCGGGCTCGACGTAATTCTCCTTCCGCGCCAGCACTTCTCCGAACGACCCGATGCCGACGACGGCGGCGTAATTCTTCTTGACGTCTTCCTTGAATTTGGCGCCGAAGCCGGGAATCTTGCGCGCGAATCCCGGAAATTCCTCGCTGCCGCCGCCGCCCTCGAATCCGTAACCGCGGATGAAATTTGGCGACTTGGTGGACAGGTTCCGGAAGCGCGGAATGTAAATGCCCGTGCCGTTGGGGCGGGCGTCGTCGGCAAACGACCGCCGCCCGCGCAGCTTCGGGACCACACCGGTGATATCGCCCGCCATGATTTGCTCGCAAAAGTAGTGGCCCAGCGCGCCGCTGGAGTTGGCCAGGCCGTCGGGATGTTCCGAGTCCTTCGAGTTCAGCAGGATGCGCGTGGATTCCAGGCACCCCGCGCCCAGCACGATGACTTTCCCCATCGCCTCGCGCGGCTGGCGCGTCAGCCGGTCAATGTAGAGGACGCTTTTGGCCTTGCCTTCCTGATCCGTCAGAACTTTCCAGGCCACGGCATTGGTCTGCAGGGTCAGGTTGCCGGTCTTCTCCGCCATGGGCAGAAGCACGCCCGCCGAGCTGAATGACGCCGCTACGTTGCACACACGGTTGCAGTGGCCGCAATAGTGGCACGGCGCGCGGCCGTTGATGGGCTCGGTGGCCGTGGCGGAGCGGCCGTGGATGACGTGCCTGTCCGCGAATTGTTTTTCGACCGCTCCCTTGAATTCAAATTCGGGGCAGGTGAACGGAACGGGTTTCAGAAAATGGCTGTCGGGATTGTTTTCCAGGTGGTCGGTGTGGCCGCAGACGCCGATCATTTCCTCGACCCGCGTGTAGTAAGGCTCAACGTCGTCGTAAGTGATGGGCCAGTTTTCGCCGAATCCGTCGTGGCTGGCCGCCTGAAAATCGCGCGCGCTGAAGCGCAGCGAAACCAGACCCCAGTGCAGCGTCTTGCCCCCCACCGCGCGGGCCCGCACCCAGGCGAACTTGGTCCCCGTGTAGGGATTCTCGAGCTCGTTGATGAAGCTCGGCTTGTTCCATGCATTGACGGCGTAATTGTACTTGGCGCGCTCGGCGGGGCGGATGCGGCCGCGAAAGGGGAATTGGTAAGGCTTGAAGTGGTGATGAAAGTCCGTCGCGATATTATGTTGGGGACCAGCCTCAAGCAGCAAGACCTTGAGGCCCTTCAAACAGAGCTCGGTCGCGGCCATGCCGCCGGCTGCGCCTGAACCGACCACCACAGCGTCATAGACCTGAGGCATAAAATGAGTTCCGTCCTTCGATGAATATGAAAACCCTGAGGGCTGGAAGTCTATCGTGGAATGCAGGGAGAGCAAAAGGAAAAGTTCAATGTCCCGGCGGGTTTGCACCCGCGTTCCGGAGTCCTCCGGCCACGCGCGCGATCGTTATGCTTCGGCCGGCGCTTCATTATACCGCCGCCCGGCGGCTCGACTTCCGAGCGGCGGCACTTTCGAGAATCATGTCGGAGTAGGATTGCGAGACGACATCGCGAGGACTGATGCCGAACATTTTCTGGAATCGGAGCGCCTGGCCGCGCGCCCGGTTCAGGCGCCCGGTGCGGGTGATGGCCTCGACCTCGAGGAATTTTCCCAGGCCGCGCACTTGATCGAGGTGAATCTTGACGTTGCCCACGAAATAGATTTCCCGCTTCTTGTCCACCACTACTTGCGGGGGCATGGCTTCCGACAGGATGGCGCGCAGGGCGTTGCGGGGCGGAAGCAACATCAACTCGATGGAGGATCGGCGCGGCCGCGGGGAGTTCGTGCGCTGGTAGAAGATCAGGGCGTTTTCGATCTTGCCCTCGCGCACCTTCAGCCGCCCGGAGGGCACGTGGAAATACGTATCCACCTGATGGTCCGTCCCCACGTAACGCGCGCGCAGTTGCTTCAGCGCGGCGCGAACCCGCGCCTCGTCGCGCAGCCGCGCCTTGAATTCGAAATTAACCCGCTTCATGATGAAACCCTATGATCTGTCCGGAGGTCTGCACGCTTTATTGGATTGGGAGTGCCTTTCATATCACATCTTCGGCTGCCAGGGGAACAACTTTTCGACGAAAGGCTTGAAATCCGGCCTGCGGGACTAAAATGAGAGGCGCACGGATCTGCGCCCTCAGGCATCGGCACTCGCGAAGACTGCGATGAAGCCCAAACTTCGATCTCGCTGGAATCTCACGCCGCGTGAAGCCATGCGCCTGCAAGAGCGCCTGCGGAGGCGCGTGGTGCTGGAGGACCGCTTCGATGTGATCCGCACCGTCGCCGGCGCCGACTTGGCCTTTGACCCCGCGACGGACACGGCGTTCGCGGGCGTCATCCTCTATCGCTTCCCGGAGATGCAGGAAATCGAGCGGCGCATGGCGCGGCGCAAGCTTCGCTTCCCGTACGTCCCCGGGCTGCTTTCTTTTCGCGAAAGCCCGATCCTGATTGCGGCCTTCGCGCGCCTGCGCAGTGAGCCGGACTTGATTCTGATTGACGGCCACGGGCGCGCGCACCCGCGCCTGTTCGGCATCGCGTGCCACATCGGAGTGTTGTTTGACAAGCCCGCCATCGGCTGCGGCAAGTCGCTGCTGGTGGGCGAATTCAGGGAACCCGGCGCGCGGGCGGGCTCGACCTCGCCACTGATCTTTCATGAAGAGCGCGTCGGGACGGTCCTGCGCACTCGCGATGGCGTGAAACCGATTTTCGTCACGCAAGGGCATCGCGTATCGCTCGAAACCGCCGTGCGGGTGGTGCGCGCCTGCGTGGACGGCTTCCGGATTCCCAAACCCACCCGCGAGGCGGACCATTACGTGCGCGACCTGCGGCGAGCCTTCCAGTCGGGGCGACAAGGGTGAGCGGTAAGCCGAAAGGAACTTGTTGACCCAACGCGGCCTTTTGCCGCGACGAATTGCAGATTCTTCGCTGCGCTCCGCTCAGAATGACGATATCATCGCGCTTCGCTGAGCATGACAATGTCATCCTGAGCGCAGCGAAGGATCTGCTTCTCTTTGCGAAATGCGAACCTTTTGAGTTTTCTTTGGGTTGCGGGCGGCGCATTTTCATTCTTGTCTCGCTCCTTTTTCAGCCTTTTCCTCTGCTATAATCCGCGCGGGAGAATTTATGGAAAACCAAACAGCCCAAGGAGCGGGCTCCGCCGAGGCCGGGGTTCGCGAGAAGAGCCAGTTGATGTCGGCCTCGGAAATTGATCGCACGCTGGTGCGTTTGGCACACGAAGTGGTGGAGCGCCACAACGGCACCGAGAATCTGGTCTTTGTCGGCATTCGCCGCCGCGGCGTGCCGCTCGCTTCGCGCCTGGCGGAGAAGATCGCGCAGATCGAAAAGAAAGTTACCCCCGTCGGCATCCTCGACATCACCTTCTACCGCGACGACCTCTCGATGATTGATCAGAAACCCGTCGTGCAGGCGTCGAAGCTGGCGTTTTCGGTGGAAGGCAAGGACGTGATCCTGACCGACGACGTGCTCTACACCGGCCGCACCACGCGCGCCGCGCTCGACGCGCTGCTGCCCAACGGGCGTCCGCGCCGCGTTGAACTTTGCGTGCTCATTGACCGCGGCCACCGCGAGCTGCCCATCCAGGCCAACTACGTCGGCCGCACCGTGCAGACTTCCGATAGCGAAGTGATCGAAGTCCGGCTGAAAGAAGTGGACGGCGAAGAACGCGTCATGATGTGCGAGAAAACCATGTAGGTGAATGGTGGCAGGCGGAGCAAAGTAGACGGTAGACAGCAGACGGTTGACAGTAGACAGAATGGGCGGGGCATGGCGACAGGCCTCATGGCGCTCGAGGTTCGTGACAGCAGGCAATGGCGGTCTTGGTTGGGAAAGCGCCACGCGACAAGCCCCGGGGTCTGGCTCGTCTACTATAAAGACCACACGGGAATAAAATCCATCCCCTACGAAGATTCCGTCCGCGAAGCGCTGTGCTTCGGTTGGGTGGATAGCCTCATCAAGCGTCTGGATGACCGCCGCTACGCCCGCAAATTTACGCCCCGCAAGCCCACGAGCAAGTGGTCCCCGAGCAATCGCAAACGTTGGCGCGAACTCAAAGCGGCGGGATTGCTCGCGCCCGCGGGACTCGCCGCGGCGCCAACCGAAAACACCTACGCACCGCTGCCGGATGTCCCGGACCTGCCAGACTACATCGCCGCGGCGCTCAAGCGGAATCCGAAAGCCTGGAATTTTTTTCAGAAGCTCGCGCCAAGCCACCGGCGCCAGTACGTGCGCTGGATTCACTTCGCGAAACGGCAGGAAACGCGCGAAAGGCGAATTCGAGAAACGATTGCGATGCTTCAGGCCAGGCAGAAGCTAGGACTGAAGTGAAGCGGCAGGTGGTAGGCGGCATGTGGAATATGGGGCCAGAGGCGGCACGGTTTTATTCCAGCACAACGGCTTTCCTTACCTACCACACGCAACCTACCGTCCGCCGTATGCCGTCTCCTCTGCCCCACCTACCACATGCCACCTACCATACGCTGACCACCGTATGCCATCTGCCGTCTACAGTTCCACGTCCAGCTTCTTCTCGTTCTCCTCAATCCTGGCATTGACTTCCGCCGGGCAGCCCTCCCAATCGGCGACCATTTTGTTTCCCAGGTAGGGCAAGTCTTCCACGCCCGTCTTGCTTGAGAAGAAGCCGCTCGCCACCAGATCGCGCAGGTGGTTGAAGAAGGCCACGGCGTTGGCGTCTTCGGGCGCGGCCTTCTTGGGATAAGCGATGCGGTCGAGGATTTGTTTCTGCTGCGCCTCGGAGCAGTCCGCGAAATCGTGCTGGAAAAGGCGATTGCACTCGAGGTCCAGCCAGGTCATCCCGCCGCGAATCTGGTCCAGCAGCGTGCCGCGCTTGAAATCGAGCCAGTCGTCAATGAATTCCGGCACGCCCGCCTGCGTGGCGCTGCCCGAGCGCTCGTCGGCGGGAATAATCTGGTCGCTGAGCACCTGGATCGTCTTCCATTCGTGTTCGCTGAGAATCTTGCGCTGGTAAGCCCCCGCCGCCTGCTCGGCTATGGGCGCGGCATTAGCCTTTTCAGGTATTGCCAAGGCAGGCGCTAAGGGGACGAGCGCGGCGGCCGGAACGGCGGTCATGGCTTTCAGCATGTCGCGGCGCTTCAATGGACGATCAGTTTCCTTTTTCATAGCTGCTCCTCAAGGGCATGTGGCAGGTGGAATGTAGTAGATGGGGGAATCCGAACCTGTATCCCACATGCAACATGCCACCTACCATCTGCCGTCTGCGGTCTAAACATTCCTCTTCCTCACCTGGTCGGCGATATATTCGGAAGTTCGCCAGGCGAGCGCCATGATCGAGAGCGTCGGATTCTTGTCCGCGTTCGAGACGAACGGCGCGCCGTCGGTGGCGAAGAGATTTTTGCAGTCCCAAGCCTGGCAATAGGAATTCAAGACCGATTTTCTGCGGTCGTCGCCCATCCTCGCCGTCCCGACTTCGTGGATGATTTCGCCGCCGCGGGAAATGCCCCAATGATCCTCCGGCCCGAAGTGCCGGAGGACTTCGCCGCCCGCCGCGCGGATGATTTGGTCAAACGTTTCGCGGGCGTGTTTGGCCATGAGGATTTCGTCGTCGGACCATTTGAAATGGAATTTCAGCACCGGAATGCCCCACTGGTCCACGGCGTCCTTGTCAATTTCGCAGTAGCTGTTCGGGTTGGGAATCATTTCGCCGCGGCAGGAGAATCCCACAAAGGCTCCATACATTTTTCGCAGCCCGCGCTTGAGCTCGGCGCCATACCCGCCGCCGAGAAAGCGTTGGCTGCCGTCGCCGATTCCGGCGCCGGGCATATGGCGTCCGCCGCCGAACTCGATGTGGTAGCCGCGCGCGAACGGGAGCTGGTTCTTCGCCTGCTTCTGATAGTTCCACCACGGCATGTAGAGGTGCATGCCGCCCACGCCGTCGCAGTTGTGCGGCGGCAGGTCCATCAGGATGGGGAAGAAGCCGACGCTTCCGTCCGCCCCCACCGTGTCCATCAGGTATTTGCCGACCAGGCCGGTGGAGTTGGCCAGCCCGTTCGGGTGCGCGGGGCTTTTCGAATTAAGGAGCAACCGCGCCGTCTCACAAGCGCTGGTGGCGAGCACGACGACCTTGCCGCGCACCTGAACTTCCTGCCGCGTCTTCTTGTCAATGTAGGAGACGCCGGTCGCCAGGCCCTCGCGATTGACCAGCACTTCGCGCACCATGGCGTCACAGCGAACTTCCAGATTCCCGGTGGCCTGCGCGGGCGGCAGCAGCACCGTGGGCGAAGAGAAGTTGGAAGACGTCGCGCACGAGCGCCCGCACTGCGCGCAATAGTGGCAGGCGGGACGGCCGTTGAGCGGCCGCGTGAGGATGGAGAGCCGCGAAGGAATGCAAGGGATTCCGAGCTTTTGGCACGCCTTCTGAACGACCAGTTCGTAGCAGCGCGGTTTGGGCGGAGGCATGAACTTGCCGTCCGGAGTATTCTCCAGGTTTTCCTGCGAGCCAAAGACGCCGATCAATTCTTCCGTCTTGTCATAGTAAGGGGCCAAATCCTCGTAGGTAATCGGCCAATCGAAGCCCTTACCGTCGCGGCTATAAGGTTTGAAGTCATAGGGGCCCATGCGGAGCGAGATGCGGCCCCAATGGTTGGTGCGCCCGCCGAGCATGCGGGAGCGGAACCACCTCCAGTCCTCGCCCGGCGCCGAAGTGTAAGGTTCGCCGTCCACGTGCCAGCCGCCCACCGCGGCGTCGAAATAGTCGGATGTGGTGCCGGGACGAACCGCGCCGCGATGCGGCGCCTCGTAATCCCACGCGAACATCTTGGATTCTTTGGCGGTGTCGTACCAGCGCCCGGCCTCGAGCATCAGGCACTTGGCGCCCGCCTGGGTCAGGACGTAGGCGGCGATGCCGCCTCCCGCGCCGGAGCCGACGATGATCGCGTCATAAACTTTGGGGCTCGAGTAGACCTGGGCCATGGGTTCAGCTCCTTGGAATTGGGTTACCCTGACGCGCTGCAGTCTAGCACAATGTCGCTGCGTGGCAACCAACAGGCCGGAAAATTCGCCTGGCGTCGTCTCCGTGTCCCAGCTCTTCATTTGGATGGGGTTGGGAGGCGGCGAAACGTCGCGCGCTGGATGATTCTGGTTGTAGACTAAGGCGCCAGGTCAGGTTTCTTACGCAGACCTTTGAGGAGGGAACCATGCGCAGAGCTGCGCTCGCGGTGCTACCGATGGTTTTAGTTCTTGCCGGCCTCGCGGCCGGGCAACAGTCCGCACCGGAAGGAAATGTGCAAGTCAACGGGCAGAAGCTTTTCGTCCTGACGTCGGGACGCGAAAAGCTCTCTGCCTCGGAACGCGCCGCGGCGATTAGCCGGCGCTTGCAGGTGATTGCCAACTCGCCTCCAGTTCATTTGGAAACGCACGTCGAGAAAGCGGAAGACGGCTGGCAGGTGCTCATCGGCAACGAACCCATCGTCACGGTCACGGACGATGACGCCAAGCCGCTCGGAACCACCGCCGAGCAACTGGCGAGGGATTGGGCCTCCGTGATTCAACAAACGATGGCTCCCGCGGTAAGCGCCAGCGGCTGGCGCGTGCTCCTGCGACAGCTCATTTTCGCCACCCTGATTCTGGTCGTCGCCCTGCTGATTCTCATCCTGTTGCGGCGCGGGCGGCGCTTCCTGGGAGACAGGCTCGAGGCCCGCCGCGGAAAAATTCCCGCGGTACGATTCCGCG
Source organism: Acidobacteriota bacterium (assembly GCA_024638215.1). GTDB lineage: Bacteria > Acidobacteriota > Terriglobia > UBA7540 > UBA7540 > JAHEKS01. The sequence goes on from JAHEKS010000048.1 coordinate 22,603, forward strand.
GCCTCCAGTTGATTTCTCCGCAAAGCATTCATGTCAGTCTGGCGCGGCTTCTCTCGCTCATCTATCTGGCGAGCATCCTGGTGGTTTCTGTGGCGGCGCTGCTGCTGATCTTCGGGCAGATCCCGGAGACGCGCGGGTACGCC
>JAHEKS010000287.1 GCA_024638215.1 Acidobacteriota bacterium
GCCAGCCGCCGCGCTTCCATCGCTATGGCATCTCGTCGGGAACGTACGGTGTGGTCGGCCATAGGCCGACTCTAGCACAAAACATGGCATTGTCAATCTATTTATGCAGAGATCTCTAGGATGCGCACGACAGGGAGAAATTGATGCTCAGACGAAAGCTGATGGCGGGTCTCGCGTTGCTCGCGGTGGCCTTCTGGACGACGGGGTGCGGCAGTTCCACCACCACGACGCCGACGACGGACACGGCCGGCGTGACTATTTTTGTGGGCGATTCGCCGGCTTGCAATATTCTTTCCTACCGCGTAGCTGTGACCAACATGACCCTGTTGCCAGAGGGCGGGGGAAAGTATGGCCATATTTTCACGAACACCGGCGGGGCTTTTGTCTATGTCAATTTCGCCGAACTTCAGGACATGACCACGATCCTTCATTCCGGCACTATTCCGGTCGGGACCTTCAATCAAGCTGTAATTTCTTTCGGCCCGGCTCAATTTGCCGTTTTCGACCCGACGCGGAATCCTCCCAGCAACCTGGTTATTCCCATCTTTTCGGACACCACCAAAACGTTCAATATCCAGCCTCCACTCACCGCGACCAAGGGGGGGATCTACGGACTGCGGCTGGATTTGGACGTGCGGCACTCGGTGGGCGTGGATGCACAAGGCAATTTAGCCGGAGACGTACCGCCCGCCCTCACCGTCAGCACGGTGACCCCAACCCTGGCGGACGGTTTCGGGCGCTTGCAGGACATGCGCGGTTTCGTGCTATCGGTTACGAACGGAAGCAAGCTTACCCAATTCATTGGGGCACTCAACGTTCAAATCCTCTCTGGGAGCGGGGGCGTTCCTGTCGCCGCCGTTAACGTGTCCCAGGACACGCAAATCAACGGCGAGCCGGCAACGAGCAGTACGGTGGCGGGGATCCTGGGCGGCAGTTTTGTGGAGGTGGATGGATATGTCAACGCTCAGGGATACCTGGTGGCGAGATCCATTGAAGTGGAGGATCAGGAGGATGTCAGCCAGAACCGCCTGGGTGCGATTGGCCACATCACCTCGATCACTACAGACGCTGCCGGGAACGCCACTCAGTTCACTCTCTTCGTCAGCGATGAACAGCCGGAGGCCGCAGCCGTCCTGGGAACGGCTTCCTTCGCCACGGTGAACGTTTCGGCTACCACCAAATTCCAGAATGCTTCACGGGCAACTAATTTCGCGATGCTGCCTTTCGACGGGACGTCCCTGCAAATTGGCCAGGAAGTGGTCGTTCACGGGCCGGTGACCAAGGGCGTCGGCAACGTGAGCGAGATCTCCGCCGACTCGATCTATCTGATTCCTCAAACGCACCACGGCAGCTTCGCCTCGGCGGTCCAGACAGGTTCAGATGATAGAACCGGCGCCTTCTATATGAAACCTTGCGGCGCGATCTTCCAAGGATTGCCGATTCTTGTCCTCACTAACAGCGACACCGCTTTTGTGAACGTGACGGGCTTGAGCGGGCTGACTCCCCAACCCGAACTGGCCGTCAAGGGACTGCTGTTTTACCAGCTTCAAGGCGGGACGTTCAACGGGGTTGCAGTGCCGCCAGGCACACTGGCGATGGTGGCGGACCAGGTCCACCAGTTGCCCTAGTCTCTCTGCCAGCAGACCCGGCAGCGGGCGACGGCTTTTCCGGACCGAATTCGTTTGAGTTTATTGCCAGAGCGGCAGCGATTCTGAGGGGAGCGCCGACGGCTGCGGCGAGTGGCGGCGTTCGTGTTCCAGCAAGGCTTGCTTCAAAGCTAACCCACCTCCGTATCCTACCAGCCGGCCATTCGACCCGATGACGCGGTGACAGGGCACGATCATGGCGATCGGGTTGCAATGGTTGGCCAATCCCACCGCGCGAAAGGCGCGGGGGCGCCCCGTCATCCGCGCGATGTCGGCATACGTGCGCGTTTCGGCGTAAGGAATGCCAAGGAGCGCGCGCCAAACCTCCAATTGAAAGGGCGTGCCCCGCAGGTCAAGAGGAACGGTGAACTGTTTGAGTTCACCCGCCGAGTAGGCTTGAAGCTCTTCGGCCGTCCGGCGGTTCGCCTGCCGCGAATGCACAAATTCTTCGCCCGGGAAAGCGGCCCGCAGCTTGCGCAAAGCGTCCTGCTCTCCGGATCCTGAAACAAAAAAGGCGGCGACCAGGCCGCGAGCGCCCGACGCCAACAGGAGCCGGGTCCAGGGCGTGTCTGCGACCGAGTAGTAAATCGTCTCCATGGCAAATGAAATCTCAGATTGCCGGCAAATTCCTGCCCGCGGCTTTCTTGGGTTTCTCGCCCGGCAGCCGGGTGAACCGCAGGTCCCGCGCCTGAAGCAGCTTGGTCGCGTACAGGATCTGTCCGGAGTGATAGGCAAAGTGTTCGGTGACGTGGCCCACCGCCCCGAACCCGGTCACGCGGAATTTCTGGATGGAGCGAGGCCGGGCGAGTTCTTGCCGAGGCATTCGAGTGATCACGCGGCAGGCTTCGTTCACGGTTCGGCGGAGTTTCGTGGCCAGCGCGCGGCGGGGAAGGGGACCGCGCTCAGAAAACTCTTTGTCGCGCTCGCGGAGATCCGGGGCGCCTCCCACGCCCGAGATGATCCACTGCCGCACGTTTCCGCACAGATGCAGCACGAGGTTGCCAATGCTGTTGGAGGGCGAATTGGGCCGCCACCAGATCTGATCTTCGGAGAGCATTTCCAGGCAGCGGACGATTCGCGGCAGATGATGTTGGCGGAGCGAGTGCCGCGCCTCCGCCAGAAACATTTGTTCAAAACTCTTTCGGCCAGGTTTCATTGTGATCCTTTACGCCTCTCCATCCGGAGGTCTTTTTCCAGGCTCACTTTCCAGGTTTCATTTTCCCAGAACGTCATCCAAAGGTAAAACGTGGCGTAGCTGCGCCAGCCCGACCACGAGCGCGCCAGCGCCTCAACCCGCGCGACCGTGGGTTGCTTTCGCAGGCCGTAGAATCGTTGCACCGCCTTTTGCAGTCCGACGTCCGCGGCGGGAAGGCAGTCCGCATGGCCCAGCGCGCGCAGGCCGACGTACTGGGCCGTCCACGGGCCGACACCCTTTTGAGCGAGCAGCCGTTCGTAAGCCATAGCGGGCTCGACCGAGCGAAATCCTTCCAGGTCGAGACTCCCATCCAGCGCCCCGCGCGAAATCGCGATCAGGTAGCGTGCTTTGGGGCCGGAAATCTGCAGCCGGCGGAGTTGCCGCGGCGTCGCGATGGCCAGCGCCGCGGGTTCGGGAAAAGCATTGTAGCGGCGGCCTTCGAATTCCACGTGGCTGCCGTAGGTTTCGATCAGCGCTTGCTTCACCTGGTGAGCGAAGCTGAGATTCACCTGTTGTTCGAGGATGGCGGAAATCACGGTTTCATAAACGGTGGGGGCCTGAGGGATGCGCATGCCGCGGAAGTGTTCGGCCAGTCGCGCCAGGACCGGGTCCGACTGGGCGAGGCGGTAAAACGGTGCGAGATCGAGGTCGGTCGAAAACTGGCGCGCCACCTGCCGGCACACCCCATCGCGCGCCGCCGCGTCATCGCACCCGGCTAGAATGCGGATAGAGAGAGCGACGGCCGAGCCGCGGCGCACTTCGCGCACTCCGTACAGAACGGACTCGCCACTGAGCTCGGCGGCGCGGCGATACTCGCCGTCCTCAAAGTAATCGAGCAGCGGAGCGAACCGGCGCCCGTTCAAAAGGTCGGGCGGGCTCAGAATGAATCGCAACGTTTGCCGCAGGCTGAACGGCGGTCGTGGCTCGAGAAACATCCTGCCATCCTTACGTGCCCCGGAACTCTGGTGCGCGCCGAGAAGCAATCCCCGGAATAAGAGCCAACTATTCTGCACCGAACCACCCAAAACCCGCAAGCAGGTGAGCGGGTGAGCGGGGGGAACGCGCAGGTTGCGGCCGGGCGGGTGGTTCGCGCGCAAAGAAATCCAGCCACACCTTTCCGCGCATGTCATTCAAACGGCGTAGTTCTAGGAGGTCAATTCAAACGAGGTCTGGATGTCAATCGCGCCGCGCAGCGAGCGGGCCACGGGGCAGAAATCGGCGTGTATCTGGTGCATGCGCTCGACGATCTCGCGCTGCGCTTCCGGAGCGCGCAAACGGTAGTGAACCAAGATCCGGCGAAGGATGAGCACCGTGCCTTCGAGCTCGATTTCCCCTCGGACTTCGGCCACTAGCTTCTTTTCCGATGCGTCAATGCCGCGCGCTTCCAGCGCGCCCCCGAAGGTCCCCGTCAGTCAGCCGCCCGCGGCGGCGACCAGATAATCGATTGTCGTGGCGCGGGGAGGAAACGCTTCAGGTGGGACCTTGTAATGCTGCGCGACCTCGGAGTGCACGCCGAAGACCACCGGCTCCTGTTCCGCCGGCAGGTAGGCCAGCCGCATAGGTCCACCCTGCCGCTCGATTCGGATGCGCGACGTGTAGACGACTTTCGGGGCTGAGGGAGTGGACCCCATGTGTATCTCCTCCGCGTTATAGGCGCTCCGGCCCGGCAATGTTCGCCGCCGCCGGGTTCTTTTATTCTACAATGGGCGCGCATCCCTGAACGGATGAAAACTGCGGAAGGAGTAACGTGCCGTGAAAAAATGGACAAGCAAACGGCTCATCGTGCTGATGGTGATCCTGTTGGTGGCGGTGGGGGGATTCGGTATCGTGACCTCGGAAATCGGCACCCTGATCCTGGGACGCCTGAGTATTGACCTGGGGAAGGTTTTCTACCACCCGTACTTCCACATCGGAAAGACCGGCATTACGCTGGCGCTGCTCCTGAAGGTCGTCGTGTTCGTGCTGATCCTGACCTTTATTTCCCACCAGGTGAGGCGGTTCATGCAATCGGAAGTCCTGATTCACACTTCGATGGATTCGGGGCAGCAGTTCGCCACCGCGCGCATCACCGGCTACCTGATCTTTGTGGTAGGCATGATGGTGGGCCTGCAATCCATCGGCGTGGACTTGAGCAGCCTGGTCGTCCTGGGCGGCGCGCTCGGCGTCGGCGTCGGATTCGGATTGCAGAACATCGTCAGCAATTTCGTTTCCGGGCTGATCCTGCTGGTCGAGCGGCCCATCAAGCTGGGCGACCGCGTGGACGTGGGCGGCACCAACGGCGACGTGGTGCGCATCGCCGCGCGCAGCACCTGGGTGCGCACCAACGACAACGTGGTGATCATCATTCCCAATTCCGAGTTCATCTCCAACCGCGTGACCAATTGGACCGCCAACGACCGCCAGGTGCGCTTCGCCGTGCCGCTGGGCGTTTCCTACAGCGCCGACCCGGCGGAAGTCCGGGAGGTGCTGCTGCAGGTCGCGCTCGCGCATCCCGACGTGATGAAGGATCCGGCGCCCGACGTGCGCTTTGTGGATTTCGGAGACAGCTCGCTCGACTTCGAACTGCGCGTGTGGACGATCTCGCAGGTGCAGGCGCCGCAGAAATTGATCAGCGATCTATACTTTTTGATTTTCAAGGCGTTTGGCGAGCGCGGCATCGAGATTCCTTTCCCGCAGCGCGACCTGCACTTGCGGAGCGTCTCGGTGCCGATTGCGATTTCGACGGGAGCCTAGTGTGGTGCGTCTCAGGAACCTTTACAATCCTGAGATCGGCGGTCGTCCCGTAGCGCCGGGCTTTAGCCCGGCATGCTTTACTTTAGCCCGGCATGCCGACTTGTTTCACCTCGTTTCATGATCAGCGGCCTCAGAATGTTCGCGGGATTCGCCTTTAGGCCCGAGAAGTTGGAACGGCACTGGCAGGGTCTCGCCTGGCGATTCGGCCGCCCGCGCCGGGCTGGAGGCCCGGCCCGCCTCGGAGGGAAGTTCCGGCGACGGCTTTTTCTTGCTA
>JAHEKS010000049.1 GCA_024638215.1 Acidobacteriota bacterium
GCTGCATTTGGCGAGAAATGCTTCGAAAAGCTTCCTTTGCTCGGGCTGGCTGGCCATTTCCTCGGGATGCCACTGAACTGCGACGAGGAACGGATAGTCGCTGGCGTCTTCCAGCGCTTCCGGAAGCCCATCCTCCGAATAAGCCGTCACTTTCAGCCCACGCCCGACGCGGCGCACCGCTTGGTGATGCAAGCTGTTCACGCGGCAGCTTCCGTGGAAGGCCGCCCCTAAATGCGATTCCGGTTCCGTGAGCGTGACCGCGTGGGTGGACTCGCCGCGGTTTCCTGCCTGCTTGTGTTCGACGCGAACGCCCGTTTCGCTGTAGGGATCGCGCCTCAAGTCCTGATAGAGGGAACCACCGAAGCCGACGTTGATGATTTGCATGCCGCGGCATATTCCGAGAACCGGCAGTTGGAGCTCCCGCGCCGCCCTCAGCAGAGCCAGCTCGAATTCGTCGCGCGCGCGGTCCGAGACCACGGTCGGATATTTCTTGGCCTCGTCGTAGAACGACGGGTCCATGTCCTCTCCGCCCGTGAATAAGATGCCGTCGAAATCCTCCACCTTCGCGCGATTCCGGTCAGCGGCGCTCAGCAGAATGAGCTCTTCTGCACCCACGCCCACGCTCCGCAACGCGCGGAAGTAAGGCGACTTCTCTCCCTTGGCTTTTTCCTTCTTCCCAACTGAGATGGCAATTTTCATGGTGATTTCGCGTTCTACCTAGCTTTGAATTTGGGCGTCCGCTTGTCCACGTAGGCTTTCAGCCCTTCGTGCGCATCTTCGCTTTTGAAGAGGTCAAACTGCAATTGGCGCTCGAGCGCCAAGCCCTCGGCGAGCGCCATTTCGAGACCCGAGCACACCGAGCGCTTGATTCGGCCCACGGCCCGCGCCTGGGCCAAGGTCGTCTCAAAGGCGTGGCGCTGGATAAGATAGACCAGTTCGTCTTTGCTGGAGAAATAGTCGTAGAGGCCGGCAAGGCTAACGCCGGTGGCGCGGGAGATGCCGCGGACTGAAGCTCGGTCGTAACCGCGTGCGCAAAAAACCCTCGCTGCGCGCCGCAGGATGCGGTCCAGATTACCGTCAAACTGGGCGGAAGTGCGATTGGCCACGCGTTCTCCCTGAGTGCCGCCGTGAGATTTGCCCCCTGGGGATGCCCGTTTGTCCGTCTTCCGTTCGGACGTCCGTTCGGACTTATCCTAACGACTCGACGCACGATGTCAAGGCCCAGCGTAAGGGCAGTGCCCCGGGCGGGACATTGCCTTGACTTCCGGTCCCATGCAAAATAAAATAAGTTATTTTGATTTAATGGGTTTGCCGGGGCTGTGCGGCGCCCAAGGGCGAAGTTTGCTTTTTTGAAGAAACAGAATGTTTGACGCGCTACAAGACAGATTCCAGAACGTTTTCAAGACGCTCCGCATCCAGGGCGTGTTGACGCCAGAAGCGATTGACGAAACCTTGAAAGAGGTGCGGCTGGCGCTGCTCGAAGCCGACGTCAATCTAAACGTCGTCAAGGAGCTTCTGGAACGCGTGCGCGTAAAAGCGCTGGGAGAAGAGGTACGTTCCAGCCTCTCGCCCATGCAAGAAGTGGTCCGCATCGTCCGCGACGAGTTGGTGGCCATCCTGGGAGGCGATGCGGCGCTGCTGACCTTCTCGAAAGAATATCCCACCGTCTTCTTGATTGTGGGCTTGCAGGGCTCGGGCAAGACCACTTCCTCCGGCAAGCTGGCTCTGTGGCTGGCCCGCCGGAAGAAGCGCCCCATCCTGGTCTCGACGGACGTTTACCGCCCCGCGGCGCGCGAGCAACTGGCCATTATCGCCAGCGAAATCGAGGTTCCGTGCTTCGCGGGAGAAGGCATCAGCGATCCGATCCAACTGGCGCTGGCGGCGCGCAAAGACGCCGCCGACCGCGGCCACGATGTCCTGATAGTGGACACCGCCGGCCGGCTGCATATTGACGAGCAGTTGATGCAGGAAGTGAGCGATTTGCGGACGCGCTTGCGACCGAGCGAAGTTTTGCTGGTGGCCGACGCCATGGTCGGGCAGGACGCCGTCCGCAGCGCCAAGGAATTCCACGAGCGATTGGGAACTTCCGGCGTGATTTTGACCAAGCTCGATGGCGACGCGCGCGGCGGCGCGGCGCTTTCCATCCGCTACGTTACCGGCCAGGCCGTCAAGTTCATGGGCGTGGGGGAAAAGTACGACGCCCTGGAGGTTTTCTATCCCGACCGCATCGTCTCGCGCATCCTCGGGATGGGCGACGTGCTCTCACTGATCGAAAAAGCCGAGCAGACGATTGACAAGCAAAAGGCCCTGGAAGTCCACCGCAAGATTCAAACGGACAGCTTTACGCTGGCGGATTTTCGCGATCAGCTTCGCCAGATGCGTTCCATGGGGCCCCTCGACCAGATGCTCGGGATGCTTCCCAAGGTCGGCATGTTCAAAGACGCGGGCAAGGTGCGTGTGGATGAAAAAGAGCTCGTCCACATCGAAGCGATCATCAACTCCATGACGCCCAAGGAGCGCGCCAACCACGAGATCATCAATGGCAGCCGCCGCAAGCGCATTGCGAAGGGCAGCGGCACCAGCGTTCAGCAGGTGAATCAGCTCTTGAAACAGTACTACCAGACGCGCAAGATGATGAAGACCATGACCAAGGGTTTGTTTGGCCGGCAGTTGAGCCGGATGAAGGCGCCGATAAATTAAGGCGGAGCGAACACTTAACCAAAGTTCGCCATCTAACTGAGAGGAACGTTCCTACGGGGCGCGAGTGGTAAATGGCCGGCCCGGCGGAGCGCTTTCCTAAGACTTGAAGGAGGTCGATTGCTGAGAATAAGGCTGGCTCGAACCGGAGCCACGAAAAAAGGCAGTTACAGAGTTGTCGTGATTGACAGGGAGAGGGCGCGCGACGGGCGTTTTGTGGAGATTCTGGGCCACTTCAACGCTCGGCGCAATCCGCCGGAATTGGTTCTCAAACGCGACCGCGTAGACTTCTGGCTCGGCCGCGGAGCCCAACCTTCCGAGACGGTTCGCAGCTTCCTAAAAGAAACTCCAGAAGCCAAAGACCCCAGCTAGGCTGGTGCGGTTGGCGGGAAATCACCGGGGCCAATGAGTTCCGGCTCGGCACTCTCCCACAGGCATTATCCAGTGACGGTTGCGTGCAGACTTGTCGTTTCGGGAGGGCCCCATGAAGGAACTGATTGAAGCGATTGCGAAAGCGCTCGTGGATAGTCCTGATCAAGTGAGTGTGCGGGCGGTGGAGGGCGAGCAAGTGACGATTCTCGAATTGCGCGTTCACCCTTCCGACCTGGGAAAAGTGATCGGCAAGCAGGGACGCACGGCCCGATCGATCCGCACCATTCTCGGGGCGGCGGGCATGAAGCTGAAAAAGCGTTACACCTTGGAGATTCTGGAATAAGCGCCGCGCCGCCGGGGGGTTTGGGGAACGGTGAAGGAAGCCGAGCGTTACCTGGCCGTAGCGCGGATCCGGAGACCTCAGGGCCGCCGGGGCGAAGTGGCGGCGGAAATCCTCACCGACTTTCCGCAGCGCTTCGAAAAACTGCGCCGCGTTTGGCTCGATACTCCTGCAGGGGTGCCGGAGAGCGCCGAGATCGAAAGCGCCTGGCCGCACAAGGGCGGGATAGTTCTGAAGTTCTCGGGCGTGAATTCGATTTCCGGCGCGGAGCGGCTGCGCGGCAGGCACGTCCTGATCCCGAGGGAAGAAAGAGTGCGGTTGCCCGCGGGGTCTTATTACATCTGGGAGTTGGCGGGCTGCCGCGTGATGCGGAACGCCGGAGCGGGCTCGGAGGTCGTCGGAACGGTCACGGAAGTGGAGCACACTGCGGGCGGCGACCTGCTGCACGTTGCTGGCGCGCGGGATGCAAAGCGCGTTTTGCTGATTCCGCTCGCGGAAACCATCTGCACGCGCATTGACACGAAGCAGAAAGAAATCTGGATCGAGCCGCCCGAAGACCTGCTGGATCTGAATCCGTAGGGGAGGGCCTTGACGGCTCTCCCGCGGGGGCGCCTCAAGGGTGCTCCCCCACGTTATGATTTTCGACGTCGTCACCATATTTCCGGATTTCTTTTCAGGCATCGTCGCGCACGGCCTCTTGAAACGGGCTTGCGCGGCGGGGCAGGTGGAGATTCGATTGCACGACCTGCGAGATTACGCCGATGACCGGCATCGAACGGTGGACGATCGCCCCTTTGGCGGCGGGCCGGGGATGGTGTTCAAGCCTGAACCTCTCTTCCGCGCTGTGGAAGCGCTCCGGAGGGATGGCGCAAGCTTCCCTGTCATTCTGCTCTCGCCGCAGGGACGGCTCTTCAGCCAATCCGTGGCACGGGAATTTGCGCGCCAGCCTCGCCTGGCGCTGATCTGCGGGCGTTACGAGGGAGTGGACGAGCGCGTCGCCGAGCACCTGGCCACCGACGAGATTTCCATCGGCGACTACGTGCTGAGCGGCGGGGAACTCGCGGCCGCGGTGCTGATGGAAGCGGTGACGCGGCTGATTCCCGGCGCGCTCGGAAACGAGGCCTCGAGCGAGCAGGATTCGTTCGCCGTCCCGGAGTCGTCGGAAGGCGGAGGTCTGCCCGCCCCGCCCGAGTTGCTGGATTTTCCCCAGTACACCCGCCCGGCTGAATTCGGGGGATGGAAGGTCCCGGAGGTTTTGCTTTCGGGAAATCACGAAGAGATTCGCCAGTGGCGCCGCCGCCGGGTGCTGGAAAAGACCTGGCGCCAGCGCCCGGAGTTGCTTCAGACGGCGCCGCTCGGCCCGCAAGACCGGGCGATGCTGGAAGAGATCAAGCGCGCAGCGCTGGAGCCTACCGCGCCGATGAAGTAACCGTCCTTCGAAGGGACGGCCCATTTCAATTCAAGTTCAGGAGTCGAACCGCCATGACAGCGCTTGAGAAAATCGAACAGCAGCAAATGAAGAAGGACCTGCCCCAATTCCGGGCCGGTGACACGGTGCGCGTGCACGTGAAAATCAAGGAAGGCGACAAAGAGCGCATCCAGGTTTTTGAAGGCGTGGTCATCAGCCTGCGCCGCGCCGCGAACCACTCCACCTTTACCGTCCGCAAGATTTCCTTCGGGCACGGCGTGGAGCGCATCTTCCCCTTGCACTCCCCGGTCATTGACAAGATCGAAGTGACGCGCCCGGGCCGGGTGCGTCGCGCCAAGCTCTACTACCTGCGCGGGCGGCGGGGCAAGGCCGCCCGGTTGAAGACCGCCCGGGTCGAGCAAACCGACTGACGCCGCGAAGCGGGTCCATTTCATTTTTCCCGCTTGTCATTCCCGTTGACCCGCGATAGAAATAGCGCGTCAGCTTATGTCGCGTGCGCGCGCCGCCAGCGAATACTCCTGCACCCGGCAATTCGAGGCGCAAGCCTTTCGCCAGGGTTGGCGCTTGGTCGCGGGGTGCGATGAAGCGGGCCGCGGAGCTCTGCTGGGTCCCCTGTACGCCGCCGCGGTGATCCTCGATCCCTCGGTTCAAATCCCGGGCATTGACGATTCCAAGAAACTTCTACCGGCGGTGCGCGCGGAGTTGGACCAGGAGATCCGCGCCAAGGCGCTCGCCTACGTCGTTGTTTCGGTGGACGCGGCGGAAGTGGACACCCTGAATGTTTACGAAGCGTCGCGCCAGGCGATGATCCGCGCGCTCAAGGGCCTCAATCCCTCTCCGGACTTCATCCTCACCGACGCCATGCCGCTTGCCTCGCGCGGCGGCCAGGAAGGCTTTCCCATTCCTCACCGCGCCATCGTTCACGGCGATGCGCGCTCGGTTTCGATTGCCGCCGCTTCCATCCTCGCCAAGGTTGCGCGCGACGCGCACCTGAAAAAACTCGACCGCGATTATCCGCAATACCGGCTGGCTCAGAATAAAGGCTACGGCACGGCCGACCACCTGGAGGCGCTGGCGCGGTTTGGCCCCTGCCCCTTGCATCGCAAGACCTTTCAGCCGGTCAAAGATTACCTGCTGCCGCTCTTTCCCTTCGCCCCGCAAGCCTGACCTCGGATTGCCCGCATCCCATGCGCGGCGGCCGGGCGGTGCTATACTGCCTGCGGCGTATTTCGACGTCCGAGGATTCCCATGGCTTCACTGCTCATCCAAGGCGGGCGGGTGATTTCGCCCGAGGATAAGCTGGACGGCGTGCTCGACGTGTTGATCGCGGAAGGAACAATCCAGCAGATTGCTCCGCGAATCACTCAAACCGTTGCCGAGTCGCTCGATGCGCGCGGCCAGATCGTTGCGCCGGGGCTGATTGATCAGCACTGTCATCTGCGCGTGCCCGGCGGAGAAATTTCCGAAACCCTGGAGACCGGGCTGGCCGCGGCGGTGGCTGGAGGATTCACCACGGTCTGCGCCATGCCCAATACGCGGCCGGTGAATGACCGCGCGGATTCAACCCGCAAGCTGATCGAAGATTGCGCGCGGCTGGGCTTGGCACGGGTTTTCCCCATCGCTGCGGTGACCCGCGGGAGCGAAGGCGAGGAGCTCACCGATTTTGCCGAATTGGCCGCCGCCGGCGCCGTGGCTTTCTCCGACGATGGCCGGCCGGTAAAATCCGCCGACTTGATGCGCGCGGCGCTGGAGAAGGCGCGCCAGCTCGGCACTCCCATCATTGACCACTGCGAAACGCCGAGCTTGAGCGCGGGCGGCTGGATGAACGAAGGCGAAGTGGCCAGGCGTCTGGGCGCGCGCGGCATTCCCAACGGCTCCGAAGACGAGTGTGTCGCTCGCGACCTCGAAGCCTCGGAGGCAACGGGCGGGCACGTGCACATCGCGCACCTCTCGACCGCCGGCGCCATGGAAATGGTCCGCAAAGCCAAGCGGCGCGCCCTGCGCGTGACGTGCGAAGTCACCCCGCATCATTTTACTTTGACCGACGAAGCCGTGGAGAAGTGTGGTACCCAAGCCAAAATGAATCCGCCGCTGCGCAGCCCGAACGACCTGCGCGCGATTCTGGCGGGAATTTCCGACGGCACCGTGGACGTGCTGGCCACTGACCACGCGCCGCATGCACTGGAATTCAAGGCCAAGCCCCTCGCGGAGGCGCCTTTCGGCATCATTGGATTTGAGACTGCGCTTCCCCTTGCCCTCACGCAGCTCGTCCACACCGGGAAAATTTCGCTCGCTCACCTCGTCGTGATGATGAGCTCCAATCCCGCTCACCTGATCCATCGTCCGTTAGGGAGATTGCAGGCGGGCGGCGCGGCGGATGTCACGGTGTTCGATCCCGCGCGCGAGTGGACGTACCACGTCCGCGAGAGCCGCTCGAAGAGCCGCAACTCCCCCTTCGACGGCTGGAAGTTGAAAGGGATGGTTACCGCGACAATCGTTGCCGGGAAGGTCGTCTATCGTTGTAGCTGAGATGGATTCCTTGAACTTGTGCAATGAGAGCGTCCCCGTCCAGCCCTTCTATTTCTTCTGCCGGCTGCCGGGTTTGACGGCGGGGATGCCGGACTTGCAGAGGGGACACACTTCGGGTTTGTAGTTCTGGACTGACAAGGTCGCAAGCGTCGCCTTCGGCAGGCCGAGGTCGGCCGCGCCACCGCTGCGGTCAATCAGCGAACCGACGCCTACCACTTTCCCGCCGGCTTCTTGTACGCACTGGATGGTTTCTCGTGTCGAGAGGCCCGTGGTGATGACGTCCTCGACGACGATCGTGCTTTCGCCGGGTTCGAGGCAGAAGCCCCGGCGCAGGCTCATCACGCCTTCCTGGCGCTCCGTAAACAGCGCGCGCACGCCGAGCGCACGTGCCACCTCGTGCGCGACCAGCACTCCTCCCAGCGCCGGCGCGGCGACCGTCGCGGCGCCCAGGTGCCGCAATTTTGCGGCGAGTTCCGAACACAGTTTCTCCGCCACGCGCGGGTGTTGCAACACCAGCGCGCACTGGATGTACCGGTCGCTGTGCAGGCCGGACGAAAGAATGAAGTGCCCTTCCAGCAAGGCCGAGTGCTGGCGAAAGATTTCGAGGATTTCGTTATCGGTCATGGATTTTGCGCCTTGGCGGCCGCGCCGGCCTGAGCTCTCTCCATTTCAGTGACAATGGCCTGCGCGGCGGCGGCCGGGTCCGCCGCCTGAGTGATGGGCCGGCCGACGACCAGGAAGTTCGCGCCCGCCCGGATGGCTGCGGCGGGCGTCGCCACACGGGCCTGGTCGTTGGAAGCCGCGGCGGGCATGCGGATGCCGGGGGTGACGACGACGAAGTGCGGCCCGCAGGCGCGCCGGATGGATGCAATCTCCTTTGCCGAGGCGACCACGCCGTCGAGCCCGGCGGCTTGCGCCAGCTTGGCCAGCCGCACTACGCTGGCCTCGGGGCCGCCTTCGACGCCCAGTTCGCCGAGATCGGGCGCCGCGAGACTGGTGAGGATCGTAACGCCCACGACCAGCGGCCGGGGCTTGCCCGCGCGTGCCGCGCCTTCCCGCGCGCCTTCGACGGCCGCCTGCATCATGGCGCGCCCGCCGATGGCGTGCACATCGAAGATACTCGCGCCCATCGCCGCAGCCTCACGTGCCGCGGCGCGGACGGTGTTGGGAATGTCGTGGAATTTGAGGTCGAGGAAAACCTTGTAGCCGCTCGCGATCAGGTGCTTTGCCAGCAGCGGGCCCTCGGCGGTGAAGACTTCCGAACCCACCTTGAAGAGGCCCACGCGCCCGCGCAGGCTCTCCGCGAGGCGCGCGCCCGCGTCGGCGGTCTCGACATCCAACGCCACAATCAGTTGTTCACGTGCGGACATCGCCGCCATTGTATCGGAACGCGCGAAAAAGTTAAACGGGGTGGTTGCCTCCGAAGCAATTTTGCAGATCTTAGGGCAAGCGGCGTGATACGAAGCGGAGCCCTTTTGGATGAAGGCAGGCGACGCGTCAGGCGCCTTGCGCGGCAGAAACTGGCGGCGTTAGTTCACCGTGGTTCCCTGGTCAGCTACTTTTGGCTGTTCTATTCTTTCATTCGTCTTGACATCGAAGAGCTTGAAATCCGAATATCGATGCTCGTTGTGGAGTGTCTTGCCGTCCCAATCCACGGTCACGGCGACCTCACGGGGTAGCCAAAATCCCTGGGAGGAATTCTTAAAGTGCACTTCCTGATAATCAATTTCGGTCGTCTGTCTTTCCAATTTGATTTCGGGCAACGGCTTCAGCAGGTCTGTGCGGAGACGAATGATCTGGTAGTTCTGGGTGTCAATCCAGGCCAGTCCCTGGGTATAAGTCGTCGCCATGATTCTGCCATCCGTGAAACTCCCGCTCAACTTTGTCCTCATGGGCTGCTGCGCGAAGGCGATGACGTAGGTTTCCTCTCCGTCAACCTTCTGGCGGCCGACATAACGGAATTTGGATTCGGACTGGAAACTAGGGTGGAAGTTGAGTGAGGCCGATACGAATCCCGCCGTGAGCATGAAACCCTGTTTCAGCGCGTACGTCTCTCCCGGGCTCACTGCCAGGTTCTGCCGATACTCGTTAAAGAAGGTGGGCTTGGCCCCTTTCGACATCAAGCAAAGATAACGAAACTTTTGATCCAGCCTGCCCCTGACTTTCCCGTGTTGGCTTCCCTTTTCCCCGTGAACTACTTCCAACGATGACGTGTTCTCAAAATCCCGAAAAAACTCCGCAACGTTCTTGCCGACCTTGTCAAGGATAGGAATCAGCGGCTCCTGCGAGTCTGCGGGCTCAAGCCCCTTGAGCTCGGGAATGTTGCCCGCGAGATAATTCACGGAATCTGCGCCGCCCTTCCTTCCTCCGTCCCTGTCGGCGTAGGTCGTTGCCAGTTTCTTTTGCTCCTGAATGGCATCCCATACCATGTGAACTCGCAGGGGCATGTCCTTCAAGTCCCGACCGTCCATATAACGGTTCATTTCCGCTTTCGCTTCGTCGGTCTTATAATCACCCAGCAATGCCCGCACTTGCAGGAGGCGCGCCTCGGACCCTGCGCCCGCGGTGATGGCTTTGGAAAGGTTAGCTTCGGCGCCTGCCCAATCGTGATTCTGAAGTTGGGCGCGGCCCATCTCCTGCAATGCCAGTGCGTCTCCGGGCGCGATGGTGATCGCCTGCGAAAGATAGTCCACCGCTCCCGAGGGATTATCTTTCCAGCTTTCCATTACCCCCAACAACAGGAACGCCTCCGGGCTTCCCGTTTTCGGATCACTCTTCGTGCGATCGGCGGCCACACTTGCGTCGCGCACCGCTCCGTCCCAGTCACCTGCTTTGAGTTCGGCAAGCGCCAGCATGGTCCAGCACTTCGCGCAGGCAGAATCGCGGCGGACGACCCTTTTAAAGGATCCGATGGCCTGGTCCGGATCGTCGCGGGTGAACAAGTCCGCTTCTCCTTGCGCGTAATCCTTCTGCTCCCGGGAGGAGAGGCCGTCCGCAGATCCTAGTTCCCTCAGCCTGGGTCCGAGGTTCGAGGCCAATTCCTCTTGAGAGAGCAAGTCCGCCTCTTGCTGCGCCGGTCGCAGAGTAATGCGAACAGGCTTGTCGATACCCGTGGCGGCATACTCGACGATTTGCTGGGCGGGAAGGAAGCCCTTTTTCCTGACGGTCAGCCGCACGTCGAGCTGAGCGGTCACCTTCATTTCCCGCTGGAAGAAAGTGTGGAAGTTCCCATCCGAATTCGTCGTGAGCGTTTGGCGTTTCGAGGACATCGGCGTTTCCGCCTGCACCTTCGCCCCCGGGACCGGATCGCCCTGGAGCGTTACCACCTTGCCCGCGATGTCCCAGCGCTTAGGAACGCGCTCTTGAAGGAGGAGGCCGCTGATGCGATTAGTTTCCGAGATGTTTCCACCCCCCGGTTCCTTGCCGCCGGGGGGGTGTGCACCTGCGTCGAGGAGGCCTGGTCGCTGGCCCATTAAGGGCGGTGATAAGGCAAACATTGCGGCCACCATTAAGAGGACATGGAAAGTGCGCTTCATGGCGATTACTCCCTCGAGGGTTGTCGGGGCGCCTACCTATTATCTGGTAAGAGGCTACCGCTTCCGCTCAACAGAGTCAATATGACGGGCCTTGTCGGCGTCATCCTAGAGCCAGGAGGCTGAAATCGTTCGACCGGAAATCGAAGCGGAGAGGAGGCGGATTTCGTCAAATCCACAGGTGGAGGCGATGCACGCGCCAGGAGTCGTTGCTTGGAATATCTCAACCTTAGGTCAGTGGACGGGGCGAGAGGCCGGAGGAAACCGGTCCTTCGATTCGCGGTCGGTTCAACCCTTCAAGGAGGGGGGAGCCGCGCGGCCATTGCGACCGTTAAAGAGCTTCTGAAATTCTTCCGACTGTTTCCGCATCTCGATCCAGTCAAAACACAAGTCGGAAACGTCCAGCCAGACTTTGAACCATTGCGCCACTTCCCGCTTTTCCAGTCGCTTCTCTGGATTCACGCGGGGGCTGGCTGCCAGGATCTCGGCTCGCTGCTTGCCTTTGCTCACCAGGGTGCGAACCAGGCTGGTCCCCGCGCGGTCCGAAACGGAGCGGTACTCCTGAAAGATCGTATCGAGTTTACGGAGGGAAGACTCTGCCTCCTCTAAATCGCCAAATCTCAGAAGCTCGGCTAGGCGGCTGGCGTAGGGCTCCTCCATCGAGGGGTCCACGAAAGGGTCGTTCACTTCTACTCGGGTACCCGCTGCGCGAAGGACGTTGGCGATGTAGGAGGGAGAGACTTGGTGGCCATTCCCCGTCCCGCCCCGGATTTCAGCGCCGATGGCCCGGATCTCGCGTTCACCTACACGCTCCCATCCGTGCTCCCGGCTGCATTCCAGGATAAGCTGCTTCAGATTTTTACCCTTTGGCACGTTGCCGTTTTTTCTTTGTGCCATTGCCTCCCCGATTTTTCTTCGCCTGCTTGCGGCGCGAAGAATTCGTTTGTGGTGAAGTCAGGCGGCGTTCCGCCGCCACTTGCTTCCTGTATCGTGCCACGTTTCGCTGATGTTCCGCAAGAGTTCTGGCAAAAATGTGCCCGCCATGATTGTTGCTGACGAAGTAGAGTTCGTTGCCGGAGGCGGGATGAAAGGCCGCGCGGATGGACGCTTCGCCGGGGCTGGCGATGGGGCCGGGCGGAAGGCCGGCGTGGAGGTAAGTGTTATAGGGCGAATGAAACTGCAAGTCGTCCTCGGTGATGGGAGGGAGAGGCCGCTCGAGCATCCGGTGGTCCAGCCTCGCGGCATAAATGACTGTGGGATCGCACGCCAGGGGCAAGCCGATCTTCAGCCGCCGCTCGAAAACCCCGGCAACCATAGGCCGCTCGGCCGGAACGGGCGTTTCCTTTTCCACCAGCGAGGCCAGCGTGATCACTTCGTGAAGGCTCGGGTCCGCCTGTTGGAGTTCGACGTTGAATTTGTCGTGCATCACTTGCCGGAAGCGCGCGACCATCGTCTCCACGACGCGCGCCGGGGTCGCGCCGCGAGCGAAGCGATAGGTGTCGGGAAACAAGTAACCCTCCAGCGTCGGCGCCTGCGGGTCGAGGTCGCGGATCAATCCGTTGACTTGCGTAGCGCGCAGGAACGCCTGCGGGTCCATGCCCAGCCGCTCGTGCAGAATCCGCGCCATGTCGAACCGGTCGGAGCCCTCGGGAATAACGACCGTGAAGAGGCGGACTTCGCCCAACACGAGCTTCCAATAGACATCTATGGGACGGAGAGGGCGGTCAAAATGATACTCGCCGGCCTTGAGCGAGTGGCGCGCGCGCCCCAGCGCGTATCGGAGCAAGAACGGCCAGCGATGCGCCAACACGCCGCGGTTGGCGAGCAGGCTTGCGACCTCGGGCGCGGACGTTCTGGGTTCGATGACGACGTCTGCCGCGCCCTGGTAACCGCGGTAGGGGCGGTACAAATCGCGCAGGACCCATCCGAGGCAAGCCATCGCGGCCAGGGCCGCCAGGAGGGCCGCAACTGCGAGAGGCCTCTTCACGAAAGGGCCCCCGGTTCGGCGTGGCGCGCGACTTCGTTGGCGCATCGGTCCAGGTAGCCTTGCAGCAGGAGCGTCGCGGCCATGCGGTCCACGGCCCCGCGTCGTTTCTGAAGGCTGATTCCGGAATCGCGCAGCACGCGGTTGGCCTGGGCGCTGGTGAGGCGTTCGTCTTCGAGCTCCACGGGACAGGCGACGCGCCGGCGGAGTTTTTCCGCGAAGGCCGCCACCCGCTCGGACATCGCCGTTTCCGTTCCCTTGTTGCTGATGGGATTGCCGATGAGAACCAGTTCGGCGGAATACTCTTCGACCAGCTTCTGGATATGCTTCAGGTCGTCTTCCATCCGCGTGCGCTGGAGGGTTTCGATGCCCTGCGCCGTCAGGCCCAGCGGGTCCGACACTGCCAGCCCGATGCGCCGCATTCCAAAATCAATGGCCAGGATTCGCAAACGCTCTCCGAGTGGCGCGGGTTCCCCAATCCCCGGCGCAGATTTCTTTTTTCATGATACATCGAAAAATGAGAGGCGTATAATTACTGAAATGAAACGCCCCTCAGCATTGCGGATCCTGGTTGCCGTGGTGATTGCGGTGATTTCGCTCACGGTCATAGGACTGTACATGGCGCGTCGCTCTGCCGAAAGTGCAGCCAACGCTATCGCCAGGGCCACCGAGAATCCCGAACTGATGATCCTGTTTAAGGGCGCGTTCGGTCAGGTCCTGCTTAAAGGCGTTCGCGCCGACGGAGCGGCCGCGGTGCAGCCAGGAGGGGGCCTCCAAGCGTTGCTGAAGGAAAGTAAGCCCACGGCGCCCGGCGAAAAGGGTTTGTTGGACGAGTACCGTGAGAATCCGCAGAAGTTCAAGCGTGATGCCGAAGTTTTTGACACTTGGTTCCACGCGCTGAAGGTGGGAAATGCAATTCGGAATCTTCCAGCAAACGCTCTGCTGCCACCGACCAGCGAATCCGTGAAAACCCTGCCCCCGCAAGTGAGACTGGATGCCTGGGGGCGTTCATTTTGCATATTCAAGGGCGCAGAGAAAACGGCTGTGGTCAGCGCCGGCCCAGATGGGAAGGGTTTCGCGAACTGCGCCAGAGTTGCACTGACCGCGGCCCAAATCGATCGCCTGCCCGTGATACCCATTACACGCGAGCCGTCGGGAGCACTGATAATCATCTTCAAGCCCGAGGCGAAATCCAGATTGGTAACTGGAGCCGTACGCCCGCCACTGCGGTGAGCACAAGCGGAAGACCGGCAGGTGCCACGGCTATGTGCTGAGAACCGGCGCCGGAGGTTGGGACGCTGCGCGCGGGACGCGGCGGGTACGGCGAGCGCGGCGCTCGGCGAGATCGAGCGCCACGGCTTTTTCATCGCAGTTGGAATACTTCGGGCAGCTCGTGCAATCGCGCCAGACTTTCATGGGAAACTTTTCGCGGGCCGCTTGGTGAAAGCCACGCTTGCGAAAAAAATCGGGCACCAGCGTGAGCGCAAAAACGCTCTTGAGGCCGTAGGCTTCGGCTTCATCCAGCAGCCGCTCGACTAGCGCCGTACCCACGCCGTGGCTTTCGCGTCCCGGCTCGACGCACAGCGAGCGGATTTCAGCCAGCTCCTGGCTGTAGAACTTCAGCGCGCCGCAGCCGAGCACGCGGCCGCCCTCTTCCGCCACGGTGAATTCCCAGACGTTTTCGTAAAGGTCGCTGATCGTGCGGGGCAATACCACCCGCTCGCGGGCGAAGCGGCTGATCAGTTCGGACAGCGCCGGCACGTCGCGCAATTCGGCTTTGCGGAGGTTCACCAATCAGCCCCCCTTGACGCGGGCCGCCCCAAGCCCGCTCTTCGTTGACGAAGATCGCTACGCGTGCCCGTTTCCCATCAGCAGAATCATCAGCGCTTTCTGGACGTGCAGGCGGTTTTCAGCCTGGTCATACACAATGGAATACGGCGAATCAATCACCTCGCCCGTCACTTCCTGGCCGCGGTGCGCGGGAAGGCAGTGCATGAAGACGGCGCCCGGGTCGGCGGCGGCCATCAACTCCGAGGTCACCTGGAAGGGAGCAAAGACCTGGGCGCGGATGTGCGCCGCGTACTCCTGGCCCATGCTCGCCCAAACGTCGGTGTAAACGGCGTTGGCGCCGCGAGCGGCTTCGACGGGATCGTGGAAGAGTTGGATCTTCGCGCCCGTGCGCCGCGCGCAAGCCTTCGCATCCTCGACGAATTCCGGCTTGGGCTCGAAGCCGTTGGGAGTGGCCACGTTCACGGAAACGCCCAGCTTCGCGCCTGTCACCATCAGCGAATGACACATGTTGTTGCCGTCGCCGATGAACGCCAGCTTCAGCCCCTTCAGCTTGCCAAACTTTTCGCCCAAGGTGAAGTAATCGCCGATGGCCTGGCAGGGATGGCACAGGTCGGTGAGGGCGTTGATGACGGGGATGGAAGCGTTTTCGGCCAGTTCGGTGACGGCGGAGTGCGCGAAGGTCCGCGCCACGATGCCGTCCACCCAGCGCTCGAGGTTTCTGGCGACGTCGCGGATGGACTCGCGCTCGCCCAGGCGGGGCTTGGCGTGGTCGAGATAAATGGCGTGCCCGCCCAGGCCGGTCATCCCCACTTCGAAGGTCACGCGCGTGCGCAGCGAAGGTTTCTCGAAAATCATCGCCAACTGCTTGCCTTCCAACGCCCGCGCGTACGACCGAGGAGAACTCTTGATGTTCTGCGCGAGCTGGAAGATCAGATTCAAATCGCTGCGCGTGAGGTCGCGGTCGGAGAGCAGGTCGCTGACCCCAAGCCTTTCAATCTTTTCCACCGCGTTCATGACTGTGCTCATGCGTGCACCTCTTTGGTTTTGCTATCGGATGTGGAAGCGAGAATGGGCCGCAGGCCCTCGATCACTTGGTCCACGTGACGGCGCTCAATCACCAGGGGCGGCAGGAATCGCAACACTTTTTCCTGCGTGCAATTCATCAGGAAGCCGGCCTCAACCGCCCGGCGAACGATGTCCTTACCCGGCACGGAAAGCACGGCGGCCTGCATCAAGCCCTCGCCGCGCACGTCACTGATGATGGAGACATCCTGCTTGAGTCTCTCCAGTTGCGCGCGGAAGTAGCCGCCCACCTCGCGCACGTGCTCCAGGAACCCGGGGCGTTCGATGATTTCCAGAACCTTCAGCGCCAGCCGGCATTGCAGCGGTCCGCCGCCAAAAGTCGTGCCGTGCATGCCGGGCGAGAAAGCCTGCGCCACCTCGTCGCGCGCCACGATGGCCGCGAGCGGCAGGCCCGCCGCCAGCGGCTTCGCCACCAGCACTACGTCCGGCTTCAATCCGAATCGCTGGTAGGCAAAAAAGCGGCCCGTGCGCCCCAGCCCGCACTGGATTTCGTCGGCGATGAAGAGCGCGTCGTGCGCGCGGCAGAGTTCCTGCGCGGTCTTCAGAAATTCTTCGCTCAGTTCGACCACGCCGCCTTCGCCTTGGATGGTTTCGAGAATGACGGCGGCGGTGCGCGGCGAAAAAGACTCGCGCAAGTGCGCTGCATCGTTCAGCCGGACGAACTTGAAACCCGGCACCAAAGGCTCGAAGGGCTTGCGATACTTTTCCGGCCAGGTGGCGGAAAGCGCGCCCAAGGTGCGGCCATGAAAGCAATTTTCCAGGGCCAGGATTTCAAAACGCTCGAAGGGCAAAGCCCCCGCGGAAGCGGGGGGTTCGGCAGGATGATGCTTGCGGGCGTAAGCACGCGCCAGCTTGATGGCGCCCTCGACGGCCTCCGTTCCGGTGTTGGCGAAGAAGGCGCGGTCGAGGCCCGTCAAGCGCGCCAGTTTCTCCGCCAGCGGCCCCTGGTAAGGGTGATAAATCAGGTTGGAAACGTGCAGCAGCGATTCCCCCTCGTCGCGCACCACGGCCATCAACTCAGGGTGAGCGTAGCCGAGCGAATTCACCGCCAGGCCGCCCAGGAAGTCAAGATACTTCTTGCCCGAGTCGTCGTACAGGTAGCAGCTTTCGCCGCGTACCGCGAGGAACGGCATGCGGTCGTAGGTGGGAACGAGCACGCGCTTTTCGAGTTCGGAGATTTCCTCGAAATTCATCAGCCGTTCACAATCCTGGTGCCAGCGTGCCGGCCCGTCTGGAACGCTTCCAGAAGCGCGCCGGGCACGGAGGGCGGAAGAATGTCAATCTCACGCACGCCGCGCGCCAAGGTTCGCGCGCAAGAGCGCAGTTTGGGAATCATGCCGTCGCGCACCACGCCCTGCCGGATGAGGCGGCCGATATCCTTCACCTTCACCAGAGGGAGCAGGCGCCGCTCGGCGTCCCACACGCCGCCCGACTCGGTCAGATAAACGAGGCGGTCGGCCTTCATCGCCTGCGCCAGCGCCGCGGCAAAATCGTCGGCGTTGATGTTGAAGTAGTGCCCGCCGGGGCCCGGCGCGAGGCTGGCCACCACGGGCACGATCCCTTTTTCCCAGGCGACTTCAAGGATGTGCGGGTTCACCTTGCGTGGCCGGCCAACGAAGCCCAGGTCCTTGCGGCTGCCGTTCGAGCCCGCCACCAGCTTGCGCGCCACCACCAGGCCGCCGTCGCCGCCGCAGATGCCAAGCGCGCGCTGGCCTTGTGCTTCGAGCTCGGCCACCCACTGTTTGTTGACGATGCCGGCGAGCACCATCAGCGCCACGTCACGCGCCGCGGCGTCGGTCACCCGCAGGCCGTTGTGGAACTCGGTGGCAATGCCCAGGCGATGTAGCGTCTCGGTCAACAGTTTCCCGCCTCCGTGGGCCACCACCAAGTGATGACCGGCGCGGCAGAGCGCCGCAATCTGGCGCGCCAGCTCGCTGCGACCCGCCGCGTCTTCGGCCGCCTGCCCTCCGATTTTGATGACCAATTTCATGCCAGGCCCATGTCCTCCGCGAAGCCGAACATCAGGTTCATGTTTTGAACTGCCTGCCCGGCGGCGCCCTTGCCCAGATTATCGAGCGCCGAGACGATGATCAGGCGCCCCGTCGGCTCGTCCAGGGCAAAGCCCAAGTCGGCGAAATTCGTGTGCGCGACCGCCAAGATTTCTGGCAACGCACCCGGCGGGTAGATGCGCACCATTGGCGAGCGCGCGTAAAGCCCTTCGAACAGCCCAACGACTTGCTCAAGTCGTTTCGGCGCACCTGAAGCGACGAGGCGGACGTAAATTGTGCTCAGGATGCCGCGCGTGATCGGCAGCAGGTGCGGTGTGAAGATAAACTGATTTTCCTCCAAGCCCAGCGCCTGCAGCATCTCCGGCACGTGGCGGTGATTGAACAGGCCGTAGGCGCGGAGGTTTTCGTTGACCTCGGCGAAATGCAGCTTGTCAGACAGCGCGCGACCGGCGCCGCTTGCTCCGGATTTCGAATCCGCGATGATTCCGGCGCGCGAGTCAATCCAGCCGGCCTGCAAAAGCGGTGCGAGCGCGAGAATGATTGAGGTCGCGTAGCAGCCGGGATTCGCGACCAGGCGCGCGCGCCGAATCTCGGCAGGGCTTAGCTCAGGAATGCCGTACGCGGCGTCCGAAAGCGCCGGCGCGGCCTTGTGCTCGAAGCCGTACCAGCGCGCAAAGTTCTGCGAATCCTTCAGGCGGAAAGCGCCGCTCAGGTCAATCACGCGCAGCCCGCGCGCGAGCAATTCCGGCACCACGTCGTGCGAAGTTTCGTGAGGCGTGCAGAGAAAAGCCACGTCCACTTCGGCAGCCCTCAGGTCCTCGACTTTCAGAGGCTGACAAGGAAGCTTGGTTCTGCCGCGCAGCACAGGCTGAGACTTCTGAACAGGGAAAGTCCCGCGGCCGTCCCGCCCGGAAGACATCAGCCGGACGATTTTGCAGCCGGGATGGCGGGAGAGAATCCTGATGAGTTCGCGGCCGGCATAGCCGGTGGCGCCGGCAACGGCGGCGCGGACCAGAGCGCCGGGACGGGACACCGCCTCCTCGCGCGCTTCCGATTGCCAAAGGTCGATTTCTTTCAACCGCCCTGCCCCCACTGGAATATTTATGCATCCAGTGAATAAATATACTTTTAAGGAAAAACCCATTGGGTGTCAAGGGAAAAATGCAGCGCGTGGATCGCCGGGCGCTCGTTTCGCGCTCCGCCGCGTTGTGTTAGCATCGTGACATGGGCGCTCCTGAACCGACCGAAGGTCCGCTGACGGCTGAAGAGCTGCAACTGGCCACGCGCAACCGCGGCCTGCCGCTCGAGGCGCTGCGCTACGACCGCACGCCCACCGGGCTTCACTACCTGCTCGTGCATTTCGACATTCCGGATGTGGATGCCGCCTGGCGGCTGCAGGTGGGCGGAAACGTCAGCAAGGCGCTCGAGCTAAGTTTGGACGACCTTCGCGCCCGGCCGCGCCGGACGTTTCCCGTCACCCTCGAATGCGCGGGCAATGGGCGCGCGCGGCTTTTCCCCCGCCCCATCAGCCAGCCCTGGCTCGACGAAGCTGTGAGCACGGCGGAATGGACCGGGACGCCGCTTGGCGGCATTCTGGAAGAGGCCGGACTGAAACCAGGCACGGAAGAATTGGTTTTTACGGGAATGGACCATGGCGTCGAGAAAGGCTACGAGCACGATTACGCGCGCAGCCTGACGGCGGCGGAGGCGATGCGCCCGGAGATCCTGCTTGCCTATGAGATGAACGGCCAGCCGCTCGAGCCGCAGCACGGCTTCCCGTTGAGATTGATTGTCCCCGGCTGGTACGGGATGGCGCACGTGAAGTGGCTTGCCCGCATCGAGGCTGTGACCAAGCCGTTCGAAGGCTACCAGCAGAAGATGGCGTACCTTTACAAGCAGTTTTCCGACGACCCGGGCCAGCCGGTCGGGCGCATCCGGCCGCGCGCGCTGATGATCCCTCCGGGGTTCGCGGATTTTCTCTCGCGGCGTCGAACGGTTGAGCGCGGCCGCGTGGAAATCGTCGGGCGCGCCTGGTCGGGGCTGGGCTCGATTGTGCAGGTTGAGCTTGGCGTGGACGGCGAATGGCGCTTGGCGAAGTTGGGAGAGCCCGCCGGGAGGTTCGCCTGGCTCCGCTGGACCGCCGAATGGGACGCCGCCCCCGGCGAGCACGTCCTCTCCTGCCGCGCCGCCGACAGCGCCGGCAACATCCAACCCTCCGAGCAGCCGTGGAATTATCAGGGCATGGGCGACAATTTGATTCAGACGGTGAAGGTCACGGTTCGCTGAAGGATGGATGAAGTTGCTGAACTAGGCGCTCCGGACACGGTTCGGCCGCTGGAAATTCGCGTCGCGCCAAGATAGAATCACCATGAGGGTACCCCGCCGTGGCTGAAACTAAATTGGAAACACCGCCCGCCGCCGCGGCGCCCGCCGTGCCCAAAGCGGTCACGCGGATTTCGACCAGCCTGTCGATCATTGCCACCGTGGTGGTGTTTGTGTGCCTCTATTATGCCAGCTCGGTGGTGATCACGCTGATCTGCGCGCTCTTCATCGCGTTTATTCTCGATCCGGGCGTGAAGCTGCTGCAGCGGCTGCGCCTTCCGCGCTGGGTGGGCGCGTTCCTGATGGTGGTGGCCACGCTGGCGGTGATGTATCTTTTTGTGTATCTGGTTTACGACCGCGCGTTGACGTTCATCCACGACCTGCCGGATTACACGACGCGTTTGAGGGAGATCATCGCGCACATTCGCGTCACGATCCGAAGCGTCCAGTTGAGCGCCGCGAGGCTGTTTCCGCCCTCCGGGGAGGGACATGTGCAAGCGGTACGCTTGCAAGGGGAGCCGCCCTGGATGCGTTTTCTCCGCCTAGGACTCAGCTCGGCATACGGCACGGTGCTGACGGTGATGTTCATTCCGTTTTTGGTTTTCTTCATGCTGACGTCCAAGGAACATATCCTGCGAGCGACGGTCAACCTGTTTCACGGCGATCACCGCGAGCGGGCCAACGACGTGATGCGCGGCATCAGCCTGATGGTGCGCCAATATGTGATCGGAAATTTCCTGGTGGGGCTGGTCTCCGCCTGCCTGATTATGCCGGTCTTCTATCTGGTTGGATTGCGCTTTTGGCTGATTATGGGCTTGCTCGCGGCCTTTCTGAGCCTAATCCCCTATATCGGCGTTTTGCTGGCGGTTCTGCCGCCGCTTTTGCTGGCGCTGGTGCAACCCAATTACAAACAGGTCACTCCTTTCGTCGTCATCGCCGTGACGGTGGTGGTGGTGCATTTCGTAGCCATCAACCTCCTTACGCCCAAGCTGGTGGGCCGGCGCGTGAAGCTGAACGCGCTGACCGTGACCGTGGCCATGCTT
Source organism: Acidobacteriota bacterium (assembly GCA_024638215.1). Lineage (GTDB taxonomy): Bacteria > Acidobacteriota > Terriglobia > UBA7540 > UBA7540 > JAHEKS01. The sequence continues at coordinate 21,133 of JAHEKS010000049.1, forward strand.
TTCTGGGGCTGGTTGTGGGGCGGCATCGGGCTCATCCTCGCCGTTCCCATCACCGCGGCCATCAAAGCGGTGTGCGACAACATCCAAGCGCTTAAACCTTACAGCGCCTGGATGGGCGAAGGATAAAAGGGCGATGCGCAGCCAAGCTCTTGCGCCAACGGACTGAGGTGCAACCCATCGTCGCACAGCGGAAGGCGGTCCGGTTCCGGCGGGGGTGGGGCGGTTACGTGCTTCATTTCGCCGTCACCGCTGCCATTGTCGGGGCCACCAGCTTCGTCTTCTACCGCGCGATCCCCGTCAACGCCACCACCGCAGGCTTTGCGTTCCTGATTGACGTGCTCGTAATTGCCGCACGGTGGGGTTTCCCCGAAGCTCTGCTGGCTTCCCTCCTGTCGGTGCTTTGTTTCAACTTCTATTTTTTCGAGCCGGTCGGCACCTTCAACGTCGCCGATCCTCAAAACTGGGTGGCGCTACTTGCCTTCCTCGCCACGGCCATTGTGGCGAGCGAGCTTTCCACGCTGGCGCGCGAGCGCGCCCGCCAAGCCGAGGACCGCCAGCAGGAGATGGAAAGGCTGTACGCCCTGAGCCGCGCCATCCTTTTGACCGATCCCGCGCGGCCGGCGGCGCAACAGATCGCTGAGCGGATTGCCGGGATCTTCCGACTTGAGGCGGTGGCGCTCTATGAGGTTCAGTCAGGCAAGGCTTGCGGCGCTGGGCCCGGGAACCTGCAGATGACCGAGGAACTCTTGAAGCGGGTTACCGCACAGGACGCCGTTTCGACGAACGAGGCCGGCGTTTATCTCGCGCCGATTCGACTGGGAGGTCCGCCCGTGGGGGCGATTGCGTTGGGCGGCGGCACGATGTCTGAAGCCGCGCTGCAAGCCCTCTCGAATCTTGTCGGGATCGGACTTGAGCGGGCGCGGGCGCAAGAGGCCGCGGGACGCGCCGAAGCTGCGCGCCAGAGCCAGGAACTAAAATCCACGCTGCTCGACGCCATCGCGCATGAATTCAAGACCCCGTTGACTTCTATCAAGGCGTCGGCCAGCGCCATGCTCGCCGCCCCTGCCGGCCTCAGCGACGAAGTGCACGAGTTGGCTTCGATTGTGGATGAAGAGTCCGGGCGTCTGAGCCGCTTGGTGACTGAAGCGATCCAGATGGCGAGGATCGAAGCGGGAAAGATCCAGTTGAACAAGGAACTCTGCTCTGTGGATGGCTCGATCCAGGGCGTGCTCATCGAGTTGAATTCGAAGCTGGAAGGGCGGCCGCTCAACCTGAGCATCGCGGGTGACCTGCCCCCAATCTTCGCGGACCGCGAGATGTTTCGGCTGGCGCTGCGGCAGATTGTGGACAATGCCATCCGTTATTCGCCCCCCGGCTCGCCGCTTTCGATTCGAGCCGAAGTGCGTGATGGGAGAATCAGGATTGGAGTCGCAGATCGCGGCCCCGGCATTCCAGCGCGAGAGCAACCCAGGATCTTCGAAAGGTTCTACCGCGCCCAGCAAACGCCGCCCCACGTGACCGGATCAGGA
>JAHEKS010000288.1 GCA_024638215.1 Acidobacteriota bacterium
GCCGATGACGGCAATCACCAGGATTTTGGCGGGACGAACCGTCCAGAAAGAGCGCCGCGTGCGCGCCACGAAAAGCGTCAGGTGGCCCGCCACGGATAGTTTCAAGTAGATCAACGTCTGAATCACCGGCTGGCTCAGGTGCAGCCAGCGTTCCGCCAGATAGTAGAGGCCGAACGATTCGATCACGCCCATCAACCCGAGGGACGTTGCGACGCCCAAAACCATGTGCATGTTCCAGGCTTCGGGCTTCTCGGCATAGCGGGTGTGGTCGTAGGCAATGGTCAGGATGGCGCCGTCGTTCAGCAGCGCCAGCAGCACGATCATGACGGCCGTGACGGGGTAAAAATTGAAAATCAGGATCGAGAGCGTCATGAACACCAGCACGCGAATCGTTTCCGCGATGCGATAAACCGCGTAGCTGTTCATGCGCTGGAAGATCTTTCGACTTTCTTTAATAGCGTCAATAATAACGGAAAGCCCCGGCGCCGTGAGGACAATGTCGGCCGCCGCACGCGCCGCGTCCGTAGCTCCGGAGACAGCGATGCCAGCATCGGCCTTCTTGAGCGCCGGGGCATCGTTCACTCCATCGCCCGTCATGCCGACAATGTGCTTGCACGCCTGGAGCACCTGCACGATGCGGAACTTGTGCTCGGGAAAGACCTGCGCGAAGCCGTCGGCCTCCTCAATGCCGTCGCACTCCTTCCTGGTCTCCTGCTCTGATGTTCCGCCCAGACCGGAGGCAACCAGAATATTGTGTCCCAGCCCGAGATTCCGCGCCGTTTCCTTGGCGATGGCCACCTGATCACCGGTCACCATCTTCACCTTGATGCCCATTTCCTTGGCGGTCGCGATGGTGGGCTTGGAGTCCTCGCGCGGAGGATCGAAAAGCGGCAGGACGCCGAGAAACTGCCAGGCGTCCCCGCCGTCGCTGCGTGCGACGCCCAGCGACCGGAAACCGCGCGCGGCGAACTCGTTCACCGCTTTATCCACCTGAGTTTTGATCTCAGCAGCATTGGCGGCGAGGGCCAGAATCACCTGCGGCGCTCCCTTGGTCGCCTTGAAAGTTGAGCCATTCGATCCCTTGATGGAAGCCTCGGTGCGTTTGTGCACAGGATCAAAGGGCTCAAAGTGCGTGACCTGGTAATCGGACGGCGAGAGAGGCTCTTCCAGGCCGCTGAGAACCGCCAAGTCTATAGGGTCTTTGTTTTCGGCCCGAGAGGCCAGTGCCGCGCTGGTGATGACCGAGTCGGGCGTCACACCCGGAACGCAGAAGGGCTCGCCTAGCGTCAGCTTGTTCTGGGTGAGCGTGCCGGTCTTGTCCGAGCAGAGCACATCCATTCCTGCCAGCTCTTCGACGGAAGCCAGACGGCTGACGATGGCCTGCTTTTTGGCAAGCACCCGCGCGCCCACCGCCATGGTTACTGACAACACCGCCGGCATGGCCACGGGAATCGCCGCCACGGTCAGCACCAGCGCAAACTGCACCACGGTCAGCATCTTGTCGCCACGGAAGAGCGCCACGGTGAGGATGAGCGCCACCAAAGCCACGGCGATAACGATCAGGTAGTCGCCGATCTTGAGGACCGCCTGCTGGAAATGGCTGACGGTGTGGGCTTCCTCCACCAGTTTGGCGGTCTTGCCAAAATAGGTATTCTTCCCCGTTCCATAAACCAGGCCGTCAATCTCGCCCCGCTTGAGAATCGAGCCGGAATAGACTTCTTCGCCCGCCTGGCGCGTGACAGGCAGAGACTCTCCGGTGAGGGCGGATTGGTCCACTTCCACCGGGTCGCCTTCCAGCAGCCGGGCGTCAGCGGGAATGATGTCGCCGATGCGCAGCCGGATCACATCGCCCGGCACCAGCTCACGCGCCGGAACGGTCGTCCATTGGCCGTCGCGTTTGACGCGAGCTTCCAGGGCCAGCCGGGCCTTCAATGCCGCTATGGCATTGCCGGCTTGATATTCTTCCCAGAATCCCACGCCAGCATTCATCAGCAGCAGTGCCATGATGATGTAGAAGTCTTCCCAGTGGCGCACCACGGCTGAAAGGACCGCAGCCGCTTCGATCATCCAGGGGATAGGCCCCCAAAAGTAAGAAAGGAATTTTAAGAAGGCGTTCTCCTTCTTCTCGGGCAGCTCGTTGAACCCATATTGGGCCAAACGATTTTTCGCCTCCGCCTGGCTCAGGCCGTCGGACGAGGCCTCCGGTCTCGATTGAGGCCCCGCGGGGGATTCCGAAGGAGTTGTTTCTGTAGTTTCTTGCTGCGTGGTTGGTATGGGATTTGGGTCTGTCATGATTTCATGGGCCAGGGGCTATTCGGCTTAGTTTCTCGGCGCTTTTCCTGGCACCTCCTTTCCCACAAGGTGTGTCCGGATCCTGCATTATTGAATTTCACCGAAAGCGGAGTGTTCCGCGGGCAACGGTGCAGTTGCCTTCTTCGGCCTCCTCCTGCCCGCCGACCCTCGACCAGCCATCCGGCTTAACCTTTTGGTCAAAGGCGTTAGATTCAGTCGAGGCGACCGCGAGGAAGACTCCAGCTTTCGCGGTTTTCACTTTGCTTCTCCGCCCTTGCAGAGAAATTGACGATCCAGGAAGAGTGTTACTCTAACACGCCTCGAGCTGAATCTGGTGAGGGTCTTCACTTTTATGATGATGAAACATGCATCGCAGGTTGCCGGGTTTCTTTTTGTTTCACCTATCGCCCGGCAGCACGCCGCCCTCGCATGGGCTGACGACAGAAACCAGCCAAAGCGATCAGTCGGGTGTACACTAGGTGGTAGAAAAGGCCGAAAACCGACATCCCCGCCAGGAGGCGGCCTTGAAGATCACCATCATCTTTCCGGGCAGAAGTCTTGAAACGGCAAGGTCCACGGGCGCCGTCATGCCGTTGGCTCCGTGCCTGTTGGCGGCCCTGACGCCGAAGGAACACAACGTTTCCCTGGTTGACATGTTCATGGGCGATCGGGTGAATTACGAATCGGACGTTGATGTTGTCGCCATCACGGTGCGGACACCCCTGGCCACAATCGCCTACGGAATTGCCGACCAATTTCTCCGGCGCGGCAAGAAGGTCTTCCTGGGAGGGCCGCATACTTTTGCCTTTCCCGAAGAGGCCAAGCAGCACGCCACAGCGGTTGCCATTGGCGAGGGCGAAGACCTCTGGCCGCAAATCCTCAAGGACATCCCAAACAACGATCTGAAACAGTTCTATGTGTGCGGACCGTTTCCAGTCCAGAACCTGCCCGGCACCGTCCATCACGCCAAGCAACGGCCCGGCCTGGAGAAGCTTCCCTTCATGAGACGCGACCTGCTGCCTCGCGGGCGCTACATGATGGATTCCATTTTCACCACGCGCGGCTGCCCAAACCATTGCCGGTTTTGCCCCGTCACTGATATTTTCGGAGGCAAGATTCGGCACCGGCCGATTGACGAAGTGGTGGCTGAGGTCTCAACCCTCGGTCCGCGGTATTACAACTTCGATGACAGCGTCTTCGGCCATCCGCAAATCGTGGACCGCCCGGAAGAGAATCAATACTACCTTGACCTTTATCGCGAGCTGGCTGAATTGCGTCCGCAGCGCCGCTGGAGCGGCGCCGGCGGGCTGTCTGCCGTGGATTACAAGGATGGAAGGCGGATCCTGGAGCTCGCGGCTGAGAGCGGCCTGTCGAGCATCGCCGCGGGCTTAGAGTCTATATCTCCGCAGGGGCAGACACAATCCGGGGCGTGGCGGAAGTTACATTACACCTCAGCGAATGCTTTTGACGTCCAGAAAATGAAGGAGAATGTCCGAACCATCCAAAAGCTGGGAATCGAGGTACGAGGGTTCTTCGTCATCGGATGGGACGAGGACACTCCGGAAACGTATCGCAAAACGCTGGATTTTTGCGATGAATGCGGCATCACGCCGTTCATCTTCACGCTGACCCCGATGCCCGGCAGTCAGATCTACCGCGAGTACCTGGACCAAGGAAGAATCTTCCCGGGCCGGCCTTGGGATGAGTACGGCACCGGCCACGTTATCTACCGGCATCCGATTATGTCCGCCGAAGAAATGTTCGACCTCGACGCCGAGGTGATGACGGAAGGCTACAGCATGGGCCGGATTCTCAAGCGCACGGTTCAAGCCTTCAGACATCGGCCGTCCCTCGACGTGGCGAAGGACTCGTTTTTCACTCAGTTAGGCGTGAGGAAGGCCTATCGTCAGCTCTACGAACAGATCCCAAGGCCAGGCAGCGCTTGAGCGGCGTCATCGCAGGGCGAGCGTGACCCCGAGCTGACGCAGGACCATTGTGTGAAGAAAGCCCGCACAGCTCGCGAGCTTGAGATTCAGGCGGCGGCAGCCCGGCCACCGAGGCCGCAGAAAGCGTTGCAGCCCTGCGGAGAAGCGATGGCCATGCTGGCTCGCCGGGGCTTACGTCCTGGCAAGGCCCGGCCTGATCTACCTTTCCGAGAGGATCTCGATGAGGAGAGCGCCGAGCGACTTACGGAACTGCTCGGCCATTATCCCTTCCGCCTCTTTCTGCGCGGAGCCATCCTGCATCCGGAAGGATTTGCACCGGAAGAAGCAACCCAATACCTGAAGTGCGTCCAATCGAGGACCTGCGCGGAGTCGCTGGTTGAACTAGGTCTCGCGGAAAGGATGTCGCGAGGCCGCTACCGGTTGCTCTTCTCCGCGAAGAGCTTCGGAGGAACGCTGGAATGGTACGTCGCACGTGAGCTGGGCCGGAGGTTTGGTTTCGACGTGGCGGCGGGAGTGAGGTTCCACGCCCGCGGCGTAGGAGGAGACCTTGACGTGGTTGCTGCCGCGGAAGGCAAACTGGCCTACCTTGAGCTGAAGTCGTCCCCGCCCAAGAACCTTGAAGTGCGCGAGGTCGTCGCGTTCTTCGACCGTGTGCAGATGCTGCGGCCCGACGTGACCCTGTTTGTGGTGGATACGGCCCTGCGCCTCAGCGACAAGATCCTGCCCATGCTCGTGGCAGAACTGGAACACCGCGGGGGCCGAACGCGAGTCATCCCGCGTCGAATCGAACGGGAGCTTTGGGCGCTGACACCCCACCTGTACGCGGTGAATGGAAAGGTGGACCTCATGGCCAACATTGGCCGGGCCCTGAGTGAAGGATTCCTAGCCCTGTCTCCGCCGGTCTGAAAACCTGAGACGCGTCTCATGATCCGTCTGTGAGACCGGACGTTCTCCGTGGCGGCTTGGGGAGCGCTTCAAGCAGGGCTTCTTGCTTGACCGCGAACTCGCTAAATACCGCCGCGTACGCTTTGTGCCTGCTCCGAAGGTATACTGGCACAAAGAAGACAGCTTGAAAGAGCCAAGGCCATGACAAAGCCGCGTGCAGTACGCTCCTGGCCAGGAGAAGTGGAGAGCATTTTCATTCGGGAGGCGCTGCTACAAGAAGCGGTGGGCGGCAAAGTCCGCTGCAACACATGCGAGCGCCGCTGCACGCTGGTTCCAGGTGGTTTGGGTTGGTGCCGCACGCGTCAGAACCGCACCGGAAGACTGGTGACGTTGATCTATGGTTCAGTCTCCTCGGTGGCCGCGAATCCGATTGAGAAAAAGCCCTTCTACCATTTTCACCCGGGCACCCAGGCGCTGACCGCCGGCAGTTGGTCCTGCAACTTCGGCTGCCCGTGGTGCCAGAACTGGGACATCAGCAAGTCGCCCCCGCCAGTGAAAGGCGACTATGTCTCTCCGCAGCGCTTCGTCGAGCTAGTGGAGAAGAGCGCGTGCCAGGGAACGTCCATTTCCTTTAATGAGCCCACACTTTCGCTGGAGTGGTCCTTGGAGGTATTTCGCCTGGCCAGGCGGCGCGGCTTCTACAAC
>JAHEKS010000289.1 GCA_024638215.1 Acidobacteriota bacterium
CGGCCCTGACCCAAACGCAGGCGGGCGCGGATATCGTGGCGCCTTCCGACATGATGGACGGCCGCGTGGGCCGCATTCGCCAGGAACTCGACGCGCACGGTTTCAATCAGACGCCCATCCTTGCTTACGCGGCCAAGTATGCCTCGGCGTTCTACGGACCCTTTCGCGAGGCCGCCGATTCCGCCCCCAAGTTCGGCGATCGCAAGTCTTACCAGATGGACCCCGCCAATCAGCGCGAGGCGATGCGCGAAATCGCTCTGGATATCGAGGAGGGCGCGGACGTCTTGATGGTGAAGCCGGCGCTGCCGTATCTGGACGTCCTGGCGCTTGCCCGGCGCGAGTTCGATGTCCCGCTGGCCGCCTACCAGGTCAGCGGTGAGTTTTCGTTGATTGAGGCAGCTGCGCGTGCCGGCTGGGTGGATCGCGACCGGATGATTTTGGAGTCTCTCACCTGCATTCGACGCGCGGGCGCCGATTTCATTCTGACTTACTTTGCCAAAGACGCTGCTCGCCTGCTGGGCGGGTAATCGCCCCCGTGGCGCGGCCGGCGGGTTCTTGACTCTTCGTGAGATCTCAACCTCGTTACCGCCAAAGACTGCTATGTTCCGTGGCCTTCCTCTGCGCGTGCTGGGTGGCTGGCCCGCAGTCTCTCGCCGCGCCGCGTCATTCCCGCCTCGGGCATCGGATTGAAAAAATTCTCCGCCGTGACGAGGCCCGCCGGGGTTTCTGGGGAATTGTTATCGCGCGAATCCCTGACGGCAAGGTGCTTTACGAGCGGAACGCGGACCACCTTTTCCAGCCTGCCTCCAACATGAAATTGTTCACCACGGCGGCGGCGCTGACCAAGCTCGGGCCCGATTACGTCTTCCGCACCACGGTCGAAAGCGACAGCCAACCCGACGCGGAGGGAAAAGTAAACAATCTGATTCTGGTAGGACGCGGCGACCCTAACATCAGCGGGCGCGTTCTCCCTTATCAGTACGACTCCAAACCCACCTCACCCGCCGACGCCGTGCTGCGCCAACTTGCGGAACAAGTGGCGGCGCAAGGCGTGCGCGAGGTGACCGGCGATATCATCGCTGACGACCGCTACTTTATTTATGAGCCTTACAGTCACGACTGGGCCGCGGACGACCTTCAGTGGGGTTACGGCGCGCCCGTCACCGCTTTGGCATTCAATGACAATTCTTTGACGGTTCACTTTCGGCCCGGCGCGAAGCAAGGCGATCCTGCATTAGTTTCTCTGGACCCCCTGGCTGAGTACTACCGGCTGGACAATCGCCTGGAGACCAGCGCCCCCGGCACCGACCAGGAAATCTTCGTCGAGCGCCTGCCGGGGTCCACGACGCTGGATGTCTGGGGGGAGATTCCCGCCGGAGCCCAGGAGGATACGGACACCGTGGCGATTAGCGACCCGCCGCGCCTGGCCGCCGAACTTTTCAAGCAAGCGCTGGAGGCTCGCGGAGTTACAGTGAGAGGGCAGGTGAAGGTCTTGGAGACTTCGCGCATTCAGGCCGCTACCATGGTTGACCCTTTTGCGCCGCCGGGGCCGCGCGTGGTGCTGGCCGAACACAAATCCGTTCCGCTCCGCGAAGAGATTCAGGTGATCAACAAAGTCAGCCAGAACCTCCACGCCGAAATGCTCCTGCGTACCCTCGGACGCGCGGTAAAAAACTACGGCAGCTTGACCGTGGGTTTGCAGGTTTTGAACGACTTTGCCGCCGAAGTCGGCATTGATCCCCAGGCGACGTACTTCGCGGATGGCTCGGGTCTTTCGCGCGAGGCATTGGTCACGCCCCGCGCCATTGTGAAGCTTCTGGTCTACATGGCCAACTCTCCGAACGGCGGCATTTATTTTGACTCGCTCCCCGTCGCCGGAGTGGATGGGACCCTGGCAGACCGTTTTCGGGACTCCTCGGCCATGGGCAAAATCCACGCCAAAACCGGCACGATTGAGCACGTCAACACACTTTCAGGTTACATGGAACTGCCCTCGGGGCGGAGGCTTGCGTTTTCATTGCTTGCCGACAATAACGACTTGAAATCCACCCAAACCATCAAGACTCTCGACGCCATTGCGCAAACGATTTACGATGCCTACGGTGGCAAGAGGCGCCGCCCCCATGCCACGCGCCGGAGGAAATAACCTGAGAAGGGAAGAGATGAAAACTGTCAGCATCTTCGGCAGCTCGCTGCCTCGCGAGGGCAGCGAGGCATACGAAGAAGCGCGCCGCTTGGGACGCCTTCTGGCGGAGGCGGGCTTGGCGGTCTGCAACGGCGGATACGGCGGCCTGATGGAAGCCTCGGCTCGCGGCGCGAGGGAAGCAGGTGGCCACACGGTTGGCGTCACCTGCGCGATCTGGCCCTCCGCCGCCAACCGCTGGATTGCTGAAGAGGTCCGCACGCGGTCGTTTCTCGAACGCTTGACGACTCTCATCGAACGCGGTGATGCATACGTGGTCTTGCCGGGCGGCACGGGCACTCTCGCGGAATTAGCGTTGGTGTGGGAGATGATGAACAAGTCCACCCTCTCCAAGACAGTGGGCGGCCGGAAGCCCCTGCTCGTGATGGTTCCTTACTGGCAGCCGGTGATCGAATGCTTGAATCAGGAAACGTCGCTGGGCGACAGCGCGGCAGCGCCTTTCGACCGGCGACCGCGCGCGATGGAGATTGTCCATCTGATGACGGATGTCAGCTCGGTCGTCGAGCACTTGAAGGAGACCCTGGCAGGTAAATCATGATCCCCGAGCGAAGTCTTTCGGAACGCGATGCCGAGTTGCTGAAATTTCCCATGCGCCTGTCACTCGCCGTGGGATTCCTGATGCTGGCGGCCAAACTCTTCGCCTACTGGATCACCGGCTCGGCCGCCATCCTTTCCGACGCTGCGGAATCCGTCGTGCACGTCGTCGCGGTGGGCTTCGCCGCCTACAGCCTCTGGCTGAGCCTGAAGCCTCCTGACCGTAGCCATCTCTACGGCCACGACAAGATCACCTTCTTCTCCGCCGGATTTGAAGGCGCGATGATTGTGCTTGCGGCGTTCTACATTATTTTTGTTTCAATCCAAAAGTGGATCGCGGGCCTGCACTTAGAAAACCTCGGATTGGGGACCGTATTGATTCTTGTGTTGGGGCTGATCAATGGTGCGCTGGGCGGGTATCTGATCTGGGCAGGGAAGAAGCGCGGCTCGCTGATCCTGGAGGCCAACGGCAAGCACGTGCTCACGGATTGCTGGACCAGCTTCGGGGTTGTCGTGGGGCTGACCTTGACGCTCTTCACCGGCTGGCTTCCCTTTGACCCCATCTTCGCCATATTCGTCGCGCTCAATATTTTGTGGACGGGGGGCAACCTGATTCGGCGGTCGGTGGGCGGCCTGATGGACGAAGTGGATGCCAAGACGCAGGCGCGCATCCTGAATGTCCTGACGGAGATGACTTCAAACGCCGGCGTAGAGTTTCACGGCCTGCGCCATCGTAACGCCGGCAACACAATCTGGGTGGAGTTTCATCTGCTTTTTCCCAATGCAACGTCCCTCCAGGCGGCGCACGAGCTGGCGACCCAGATCGAAGAAAGGATCGACAGCGAACTGGGTTCCCGGGCGGAAGTGATTAGCCACCTGGAGACGACCGAGGACCACGACCGCGTGCACGCCCGCGAACACTACAAGGAGATGCCGAAATAAGCGGCAGGCGATTCTCCTTTGCCTACGAACATCCTTTGCGCCATGATTTGCCACAGAAATGATGAATAGCGACGCGTCTTCGGTGCAACCTGGCGACACCCGTTTTTCCGAAGGTGTTCTGGAATTCCCTGCCTTGGTCGAACTCCTGCGCGGGCACCTTTCCGGCCCCATCGCCCGGCCACTGGCGGACGCCATCCATCCGGGCACCGAGGTGGCGGAAATCCGCGAATCCCTGGAGCTGGTTCGCGACGCGATAGGTTTCGCGCGCGAGAGTTCGCGACCGAGTTTATCGGCGCTTCAGGATCCTCGCCCCATCCTGGCCAAGCTTGCCGTGGAAGGGCTCTCGCTAACCGCGCAGGAGATTCTGGCGCTTCTCGAGTTGGCGCGCGCGGCCACCGACCTGCGCGGCTTGTTTCGTGAGACGCCCTTCAGGAACCTGGACGCACTGGCGCGGTCCCTGCCCGACTTCAAGGCCCTGGTGGCGAGTTTGGAGGGCAAAATCCTGCCGGACGGCACACTGGATTCCTCCGCCAGCCCGGAGCTTGCGCGCATTCGCCGCGCGATTGAGCGGCTGCGTCACGAAGTGCAGGCGGCGCTGGAAAAACTTCTGCGCCGGTTGAGCCACGACGAGGTAGTTCAGGATGCCGTGGTCACGCTCCGCAACGAACGCTTTGTGATTCCAGTTCGCGCCGAGGCCAAGCGGCGGGTGGCGGGCGTGGTGCACGCCGCCAGCTCGTCCGGCGCCACGGTCTTCATCGAACCGCTTGAAACCTTGCCGCTCAATAACGAGCTGGTGGAACTGCAGGAGCGCGAGTTCGCGGAAATTCAACGGCTCCTGGCCGAATTTACCCGGATGCTTGCCGCCCAAAGCGCCGAGCTGGCAAGCGCCACCGAAACCTTGAGCGAACTCGACCTGGCTTTCGCCAAGGCAGAATTCGCACGCGCCTACGATTGCTGCCTGCCGGAATTTGTCACCGAACGTGCGCTGCATCTCCACGGTATCCGGCATCCGCTGCTCGAAAAGACCTTGCGCGCGCAAAAGCGCCGGCCGGTTCCCCTGACCCTCGAGCTCGCGCCGCCGCAGTCGCTGATGGTCATCAGCGGCCCGAATACGGGGGGAAAGACCGTGGCGCTCAAGACGGCGGGCATGGCCGTCCTGATGGCGCAGGCTGGGCTCCCCGTGCCGGCGTCGGAAGCGCGGCTGCCTGTCTTCGGCCGCGTGCTGGCCGATATCGGCGACCAGCAATCCATCGAGGCCAGCCTGAGCACCTTTTCCGCGCACGTTCAAAACATTCAGGGCATGGTGGACGTGGCGGAAGGGAACGATCTGGTTCTGCTGGATGAAATCGGCGCCAGCACGGAGCCCAATGAGGGCGCCGCGCTCGCCGTGGCCATCCTCGAACACTTTTGCGAGAAAGGCGCGATGACGCTGGTGACGACGCACCACTCGCGCCTGAAAGCGTACGCCGCCGAGCATCCCGAAACGCTCAACGCCGCCATGGAATTCGACGAGGCGACGCTTCAACCTACCTATCGGCTGCTGATGGGGCTTCCCGGAAAATCCAGCGGGATTGACACGGCCGAGCGGCTGGGGCTGCGGCATTCGATTGTGGAAAGCGCGCGGCGGCTGCTGGCGCCTGCGGACGCGGAGAGCGCCGCGCTTGTCGCCTTATTGCACCACCAGAAATCGCAGCTTGAAGAAAAGATAACCAGCCTCGACCGTGGGCGGCGCGAACTCGAGGCCGAACGCCAGCGCATGGAAGAACAATTCACCGAGGAGCGCCGGAAGCGGCTGGCCGAGCTTGACGCCAGGCTGGAAGAAACGCTGCGCCAGCACGATGCCAAATGGGAAAAGAGGCTGGAGGAGTTGCGGGCCCAGGCTCTTGCGCAAGCCCGGCCCGCGCCGGCGATTCGAAGAGGCACAGCTCCCGAGCTGGCGAGGCAGGCACGCGAAGAATGGAACGCTCAAGTGCTTGAAGCGCTCGGAGGCCAGCTGGCGGAAGAAACCACGGTGGACGCGCCGCCTGAAGTCGGCGATCAGGTGCGGCTGCGCGACCTTTCGACTCCGGGACGAGTAGTGGCGCTGGCCGGCGATGGGGTGGACGTGGAAGTCGGCCGGATGCGCATGCGCGTGC
>JAHEKS010000290.1 GCA_024638215.1 Acidobacteriota bacterium
CGCGCAAAGATCAGGAACAGCGGCGAGGTGGCGAGGACGAGGGCGGAGATAAGCGCGGCCTCGTCGCCGAACATCCGGCGAGCCAGAAGCCAGATCAGCAGCATCGTGGCAAGAGCCGCCAATCCTGAGGGCAGGCGCGCCGCCCGTTCCGAAACGCCGAATGCTTTGAAAGAGGCCGCCACCAGCCAGAAAAAAGGCGCAGGCTTGTCCAGATACGGATAACCGTTGTAGTGGGGAGTGATCCAGTCGCCGCCGCGAAGCATTTCGCGAGCCACTTCGCCGTTGCGCCCTTCGTCCGGCTCGAGCAGAGGCATGCTTTCCACGCCGGGAAGGAGAAAGAAAACCAGCCATACGCCGAGGATAACCAGAAAGACGAATCGGTAGCGGCGCAACCACGCCTTTAACCGATTCGCATTGGACTGGGAAAGCGGGGCGGAGGTCAACTGTTCCAGACAGCTCCTGTCAAAGTGAAGGCACCGGAAAAAAGTATGGGATGATATCTCCTCTATGGTCGTTGCTCGCCCGCCCTGCCCCGTGCCCCGGCAGAGGTCGAAGCGACGCCTTCTTGCAGGTCAGGCCGGTCGAGAACTTCCAGCACTGATTCGTACTCGATTCGGTTCTTGCCCATCCATCGCACCGCCCAGACGTCGGCCAGGCCTTTGGTCAGCCGATCCCAGGTTCCGTACTTGGTTTTGCCGGCGAGGCGTGGATGGTGGCTTACCGGAATCTGGGTCACGCGGCAGCCGCGCATTTTAAGTAGGGTGGGCAGGAAACGGTGCATTCCCTTGTATAGCTCCAGATTCGCAATCGCTTCGCGGCGATAAGCTTTCAGGGTGCATCCTGTGTCCACGATGTCGTCGCCGGTGACCCAATTCCTGAAGCCGTTGGCGATGCGCGAGGAGAAGCGTTTCCACAGGTTGTCGCGGCGGCGCACGCGCACGCCGCACACCACGTCCCAATCCTTCAACATCCCCGCCAGGCGAGGTATATCCGCCGGATCGTTCTGCAGGTCGCCGTCCAGCGTAACGACGGCATCGCCGTGCGCAAGACGAAAGCCCGCCGCCATGGCCGCCGTCTGTCCCAGGTTCCGCTTGAAGTGAGCAACGCGAACTTGCGCGTGGACGCCTTGGGCTCGCCGCAGCGACTCGAGCGTCGAATCCGTGCTCCCGTCGTCTACAAATAGGATTTCCGCTCCGCCCGGCCAGTCTCCCAGGACGGAAACGAGGCGCTCCACGAGCGGCTGCACGTTTTCTTCCTCGTTGCAGACAGGAATCACAACGCTAAGTGAAACTCTGCTCATCAGTGGAGATGGCCATCGCTGTGCGTTTGGGCCGGCTGGCGACTGGTTTTGCAGCAGCGGCGCGCCGCCCAGCCCACTCATTCTAACACGCCCGGCGGCCGCGGCCTGTAAATGCGTGGCGCTGCACCCGAGCCCCGGATTGGACTTTCGGCCGCCGTTTCCTTAAGATGGAGGTTTGGAGCGCGGAGGCATCTTGGATGCCGCCGCCTGAATCCAATGGGGTAAGGTGCGTGTCTGAACCTGCACCCGGGAGGAAAGTATGCGCGGAAATGCATCGCGATGGGCAGCGATCATCCTGGCGGTAACGGCGCTCAGCGCGTGTAACCTGGTCAACAGCCTGCAGGCTCCGGACGACAAGGCGATCGTCTCCGACGTCCAGGCGAAGCTCTTTCAGGATCCCGTTCTCAAGCTGCGGGACATCCAGGTGGCTTCTCAAAAAGGCGTCGTGGTTCTGACCGGAAGCGTCAATACGGAACTGGAAAAAGCGGCGGCGGAGCGCATGGCCGGCGAAGTGAAGGGTGTGAAGCAGATCGTCAACCAGCTCAACGTCGCCGGCGCTCCCGGTGCGGCCTCGCAGCCGCCCGAACCCGCGACCAGTGCTGCCAACAGTCCACCGCCTCCGGAGCCCAAGCCCGTCCACCATACCGCGCGAAAAACGCGGAGCCACGCGAAGCCCCCCCTCCACGCCGAGCAGCCTGACTCAAGCTCCGCTCCGGCTTCGCCTGCGGAAGAAGCTGCCGCCGCGCCGCCTCTGGCGCCGGCTCCTGCCGCGGCCGAGCCCGCTCCTGCCCCTCCCGCTGAGCCCGCCCCTCCTCCTCCCCAGCAAGTCACCATTCCGGCGGGTACCGTGGTTTCCATCCGCATGATTGACGGAATCGATTCCGAGCGCAGCAAGGCCGGCGAGGAATTCGCGGCCAGCCTGGCGGCGCCGGTGGTCGTTGACAACCAGGTAGTTATCCCGGAAGGTTCCGACGCGCGCGTGCGCCTGGTGCAGGCCTCCTCGGCGGGCCGCATGACTGGCCAATCGGAACTGCAAGTCGAGCTCATTCAATTGAGTGTGAACGGAACGCCTTACAGCGTCCGGAGCGGCTACTACCAGCAAGCCGGCGCGTCGCGCAGCAAGCGGACGGCGGAAACCGTGGGCGGAGGCGCCGTCCTGGGCGCGCTCATAGGAGCCATCGCCGGCCATGGCAAAGGCGCTGCCATCGGCGCGGGCGTCGGCGCCGCCGCGGGCGCTGGCGCGCAGGCCGCGACCAAAGGACAGCAGGTCAAAATCCCGCCCGAAACGAAGATTGAATTTACCCTTAAGGCCCCGGTCACCGTAACCCTTTAGGGTCACTTCAGATTGGAACGCGGGTGAGGAAAAGCTCCCATCCGTCAGCGCGCGGACCGGGGGGAGCGCTTTCCCCCACAAAAATCCCGCTCTCCACGCCGGGTTGGCCATCTCCGCCGGCTCCGGCTTGAGATTCTTGCCCCTCGGGCGGCGGTTGCGACTTCGCAGTTCCCCCTCCCCACGCTTCCTCACCCCCTCCGATGGAGGCCGCCAGGAGCTGGCGGCTTGCCAAGACCTAGACTGATAGGCTACTATTCCGAATCACCCCTTGCTGTCAAAGGCGCACGTCAAGCCGTGGAAGGCTCCTTCCTCGAGACAGGACCGGCCTCCTCCGGCTGACGCGCCGCTAGCCCCTGAGCGGCACGGCGAAGCCCTCCGCGCGGCGTCGGCCCGGCTTCTATGCACTCATGCGGGGTTGGATCTTGGGAGTGGAGCCTTCGAGTCAAAAGGATGCGCGCTGTCCTCTGAGCACGGATTGGATCTGCGGACGATGCTGCGTCCAAAAGGATTGGCCTTTCGCGGCTGGCCAGCATTCAAGAGCACGATGCCTCAGCACGGGCAGCTTTCAATCGAGACCGGGGCCTCATCCCCCGGCAAGGAGGATCAGAGAATGGGATTTCGATCGAATGAGGTGGAGCTTCTAATCCGTAAGGGATTTGACCTGCTGTTGGAGTTGCGGCGACACCCGGATGCTCAGCGGCTGCTCCCCCTTGCCACTGCATGCCTGGAGACGATCCTCAAGCAGGGCGAAGGGGATGCGCCCCCCCTTATGGTCTCCATCAAAGCCATCCTTTTGCGCAGGCGGTAAGGCCCGATGTCGGGCCGGCCCGAGCCCGGTGCCGGAACATCACAAGGAACTCAGGCGGCAACAGGCAAGCCGCTCACTGCTTGGAGTGAGCCTTCGCCGCCATATCTTTCTTGAGCTCCGAAGCCAGATCCTCGAGGATGCGCAGAGTCTCCTCGCGGCGTTCCAAGGTCTCTTCCAGCTTGGCCACCTGTTGCCGCAGGCGCTCGTTCTCCTTGCGAAGGACCGAGTCTGCGGTAGCAGTTGCCTGCCGACCGCCCCGACGACCGGCAATTAACTCGGGCGGAAGGCCTTTGCCAATCTCCACCGGCGCGTATTCAGCCCGGTTTTGGCGGATCAGCGCATCCAGTTCCTTGCGCTCGGGCCCAGGAGGACAGAGCTGGCGCAGCGCCAGCAAACGGCCCAGGTCAGGGTTGTTCCGGCCCCGCTCCCAGTGCTGAACGGCGCCTTTCGTCGCGTTCAGCAGCCGGGACAGTCCTTCCTGGCTTATTCCCATGCGGTGCCGGACCTTCGGAATAACTTTCGCAGCGGTTAAAGCGGACATAATGTTACGCCTCGCAAATTTTTGACTTGACTTAGGCTAAATAGCTAGCCTATAATTAGCCTCCGGATCGATTCCATCACGATCGAACCACAGCTCCTGGGCTCATCCACCACCCGGCGGATGTCCATACAAGCTGCGCATCAAGATGGAAGTTAACGACTGTTTTCGTCATATGAATCTATGCTCAGCGAGCGCTTTCGGTTTGAAGGAACCTCCGGTATTTTGCCCGCCTCTCGGGCCCTTGTCAATGGCAGCAGGAGAGCTTGCAATGCCTTGGCAACTTTCCCTTCTCCCGTCCCTCGCTGCCGCCGGTTACCCTGCTTTCAAAAATCGCTCACACCTTTTGTTTTCGGCAGAACCGCCCGTCGGCATGAACGACTTTGCGCCTAGCCTCGCCCGACGCACAACCCTCATCAACCCGCCACGGTTCTGCGGTCCCGTCCTGAGAAAGGATTTCCGCCTCAGCGTCTCGCCCTCGAAAAATCGGGAAGCCCTCACAGGCACGTCCGAGAAGCATTTATTGCTTTCCCCAATCTCACCGCAAAGGGAGAACATCATGACCCGTTTACCCGAAGACCTCTTCCTCAGTTCCGGACCACAAGCTTTCAGACTCCCGTCGCAGACGCCAGGTTCAACCTGCGGGGTTCCAGCCGAAAGCACACCGCCAGGCTTGAATGCGGCCCTAGAAGCGCTTTCAGGTCCTCGCCCCGCGAGGGGATCGGCCAGCGCCGCGCGAAGCCCAGCCCGCTGTGGCGAAAAAGGCTGCGTATTTCCGGCGGAAGAAAACGACTCGGGCTTGTGCTCCTACCATCTCAAGCAGCAACTTGAACCCGCCCTTTTCTCATCCTGGCAGCCGACCTGGCTGCTGGTGAATCAGCCCGCAGCCGGGTTTGACTGCTCGCAATCCGCCCGCGGCCGCTCGCGCGACCGCCGGAGGCTCGCAGCCCAATGCAGGGCTTTCCGCCAAGGTCTAGCCTAGCTCGATTCGGGTACGGATGCAAGGGCAAAAAAGTTGAAGCCACTGAATTGACATCTGATTTCTCTTGGGGTGCACCATGATGCAACAGCATAGAATGGGTACAAAACCGGACGCGACCGGGGAAACCCACGGACCGGAACCGCAACCTCCACGGGGACCGGCCATGCTCAGTCCCACCCGCGCCTGGAAGTCGCTCTGCGCAAGGACCGGTGGGTCCATTGCGCGGGTGACCTTTTATCGCTGGGTGCGAAACGGAAAGGTCTATTCGATCCGGCTCGGAGAGCGCATTTTCGTCCCCGCGGCCGCCCTGGAGGACGTCATCCGGCAGTGCCTTTCCGGTGAAAAATTCTAACCGGCGGCGCGTCGCTCCGTACCGGCCCTTGACGTTTCGAAGTCATTCCCCGAGGCCGATCACGATGCCGTTGATCCGCTTTCCCAGCCCGGTAAACGTTCCGAACCGGGGCGAGGCAATGTTGTTGTAAACCTCGTGGGGATTGCGCCGGCCGGTGGTGTTCAGGGAATAGATTCCCAAACGCAACTTGTGACCTTTGTAAATGCCAAAAGGTATCGGGAAATCCCTGTAGACCTTCCAGTCCGCCGAAAAGTATATTGGGTAACGCTGATTGTTGGGCAAGCCCTGGTAATTCTGGAAAACGTCGACCACAGAATAGGGAAAGCCGGAATGCAGGTCGAACGTGGGGACGAGAGCGAAGGCAAAAGGCAGCTTGAATTTTCCCAATGCCGTCAAGCGATTGGGAACGTCCGAGGGCAAGTTCGCCGCCCGCTTTGGCCGGATAACCGGCTGCTCAAAGGGCACGAAAATCTCGCTGACCGTGT
>JAHEKS010000291.1 GCA_024638215.1 Acidobacteriota bacterium
AGCCAGCCGCCGCGCTTCCATCGCTATGGCATCTCGTCGGGAACGTACGGTGTGGTCGGCCATAGGCCGACTCTAGCACAAAACATGGCATTGTCAATCTATTTATGCAGAGATCTCTAAGAATGTGCCCTGACGAGCGGCTCAGCGGCGTTTCGTGATCCTGGGCCGAAATCAGAGTTGAGCTGAGCGTTTTAGCACCCAGCGTCCCGAGCTACCCTCTATGGCTCGACTCCTCATCGTAGCGACGATTGCAGATACGATCAGGGGATTTATGCTCCCCTTCGGTCTGCATTTCCGCTCGCAGGGATGGCGGGTTGACGCGATGGCCAAGGAAGTCTCCGGCTGTCTCGAGTGCAAGAATTCATTCGACGCTGTGTGGGATGCGGATTGGTCGCGGAGCCCACTGGATCCTCGCAACCTCCTGTCCCCCCCCAGACATCTTCGTGAGATGGTAGCGGCAGGACAATACGATTTGGTCCATGTTCACACTCCGGTTGCCGCGTTTGTTACGCGCTGGGCACTGCGTGGCTTTCGAAAGCAAGCCAAAATCCGTGTGCTCTATACGGCGCATGGGTTCCACTTCTATAAGGGTGGGCCCCTGCTCAAGGGATTTGTGTTTCGGACGCTGGAGAAACTTGCCGGTCGGTGGACGGATTTTCTTGTTGTCATGAACAAGGAAGATTGCCGGGCAGCCCTGCGCTATCGTCTCGTGCCGCCTGAGCGAATCAAGTTCATGCCGGGCATTGGAGTTGATATACGATCCTACGACCGCGCTTCGATTCAGGACTCAGAGAAACAAAGAGTCCGGGACGAGCTTCGTCTGGGTTCGGACGAGTGCCTTGTATTGATGGTTGCGGAGTTCATCCCTCGCAAACGGCACGAGGATGCGCTTCGAGCGATGGCGAGTTTAGACAGACATGGCGTTGTTATGGCTCTCGCCGGGGACGGCCCCCTGTTTGAGAGAATGCAGGCACTGGCATCACAACTGGGGATTTCAAACCAAGTGCGATTCCTGGGTTTCCGCAATGACATCAAGGTGCTCATGGGCGTGTCGGACGCCCTGGTGCTTCCCTCACTCCAGGAAGGTCTGCCCAGGAGCATTCTGGAAGCCCAAGCCATGGGTTTGCCGGTCATCGGCACGACGATCCGCGGCATTCGCGACCTGTTGGAGGACGGGATGGGCTTCCTTGTTCCTCCCAAGGATCCGGAGGGTCTAGCGCGGATGATGGCGCGGGTGCTGGATCACCCCGATGAGGCCCGTCAGGTGGCCCTCGCCGCTCAACGCCATGTGGCGAAATACTCGATCGAGAACATCCTATCGGCGCATGATGAACTTTATGCGGAAGCGCTTGGAACGCCAACGGCGACTCCTGACGCGTCCAGCGAGCGCAGCGTTGCCGGATAAGGATTCGCGCTGATTCCGCATGATATGATTATGAGACAGTACGCGGCTGTTTCAGACGTCGGGGATGCTCACAGAGGCTTCTGGCATGGGGAACGGCCGGCATTCAGAAGGTGAAAATCTGCTCAAGCGCCTTCTCGATTTGGTAATTTCGTTGCCAGCGATGATTCTGACCGCGCCGCTGTGGCTGATCATCGCCATTCTCATCAAGCTGGAATCGTCGGGGCCGATCTTCTTCCGCCAGGGGCGCCCGGGGTTGGGATGCCGCTCCTTCACAATCCTGAAATTCCGTACCATGCTTGACGCCCGAAACTCAGCAGGTGAGCTGTTACCCGATAAAGATCGCTTGACTCGTCTCGGGCGTTTCCTGCGCAGCACGAGTCTGGACGAGTTGCCGGAACTCCTGAACGTTCTCAAAGGTGAAATGAGCGTAGTGGGCCCACGCCCCCTATTGACGAGATATCTGGCTCTTTATTCCAAGCAACAGCTTCGCCGTCAGGAAGTGAAGCCGGGGCTTACCGGCTGGGCGCAAGTCAACGGCCGAAACGCATTGACGTGGGACGAAAAGTTTCGATTTGACGTGTGGTATGTGGATCATCAAAGCTTGTGGCTGGACATCAAGATTCTCCTCATGACTTTATGGAAGACTTTGAAGAGAGAAGGAATAAGCCAGCCGGGGCAAGCGACGATGGAAGAATTCAGAGGATCCACTCAACAGCAATGAAGGGTGGCTCCGGGGCCGGCTAGAAACTCTCTTCCGGCGGGCCGGGCAAGATCATCAAGCGCCATCTCAACATGCCAAGTTGACGCATTCGAGAAAGTGACTAAAATAAGTGGGTTGGTTTCGTGCCCAGTGGACAGAGGTTCATTATGAAGCCGCTTGTCATTCTTGGAGCTGGAGGCTACGCCCAGGAACTCTTGTGGGTGGTGGATGATATTAACGCCATAACCCCGACCTGGGACTTCCTTGGGTTTGTTGACCCGCAGGCGCCCCAAAAGAAGGGCCGCTTTTTATATGACCGGCCAATCTTGGGAGGTTTTGAGGATGCCCGCGACTTGCCAGAGCGCATTTGCTTTGCGTGCGGGATAGGAGATCCGGCCTCGCGCGTTAAAGAGTGTACTGAAGCGGAGAGGCGTGGCTGGCAGCCCGCCTCCCTGGTGCATCCGACGGTAGTCGTCGCGAAGCACGTTGAAGTGGGCTCTGGTTCTGTCGTGGGGCCCGATTCCATTCTTTCACCCTACGCTCGGATCGGTAGGCACTGCGCCATCAACGTGCATGTCAGTGTGGGACACGACAGTCGCATGGGAGACTATTGCGTCATATCACCGGGGGCCAGGATCTCAGGTGGGGCGGTTCTGGAAGACCGTGTCTTCCTGGGGACCAACGCCACCGTTTACGTCAATCGACGTGTCGGGGCCGGAGCTACGCTAGGTGCAAATTCTTTTCTGGTCACCAATCTTGCCCCCGGCCAGAGCGCGATCGGCATCCCGGCGGCTCCCTTCGCTGTTTCCACGGGTGCGGGAATCTGCTCGGCACTGGAAAACCGGGGCCGTAAACCAGGGGACGGGTCATGACCAGAGCGGAATTCATCTCGGAGTTCGCTGGCATCGTGAATGTAGTTCCGGAGGAGTTGAATCCAGAGACCCCCATGGAGAGCCTGGAAAGCTGGGACTCGGTCGCCTATCTTTCGGCGATGGTCTTGATCGACGACAAACTGGGTCTCGCCGTCCGCCCGGAAGTCTTGTCGGGGGCAAAAAAGTTTGGAGACGTTCTGGCGGCACTGGACTCTGCGTTGAAAGATTGAACTTGCGATTCGCCATGAGTGCCCCGTGGGGCCAAGGCTCACACAAACCTGCTCGAAGGATGCCCAATGGGAAGAAGCAGCAGCATTCTGGCCGCGACTTACGAATTGCCGGAGAAAACCCTAACCTACGAAGAACTGGAAGAACGCTTCGGCGCGGAGAATATGAAGAAAGTCCTCTCCGGTTCCGGCATACGGAACCGGCGGGTTGCTCCTCCTGGCGTTTGTGGATCGGATCTGGCTCACAACGCCGCCTGCCGCCTTCTGGATTACCACAATATCGACCGCCAGGAAATTGATCTACTCATCTTTTGCACTCAGACGCCGGATTATTTTCTTCCGACAACTGCGGCGGTTCTTCAACATCGGTTAGGCCTCAAGGAGCAATGTGCCAGCTTCGACATCAACTTGGGATGCAGCCAGTACGTCTACGCGCTCGCCGTCGCTCATGCGATGATTTCGGCGGGAGTTTGCTCAAAGGCTCTGGTGCTCACGGGGGACACCATGAGTCGGACGGCCCACCCCAAGGACCGCTCGGTTGTCCCTCTGTTGGGCGACGGAGGAAGTGCAACGCTGGTGGGCGAAGTGCCGGACGACCAGGGCTTCTTGGGATTTGAGCTGGGGACTGACGGCAGCGGCTATCAATACTTGATCGTGCCCGCAGGCGCATTCCGTTGTCCGTCAGCCGAGGAAACCGCTAAAGAGGTTACGGATGCTGAGGGCAACGTGCGCACCGCCCAAAACCTTTACATGAACGGCGCCGCCATTTTCCACTTTGCCATCTCGGTAGTGCCGCCCACGGTGGAGCGCCTGCTTGCCAAGGTCTCCCTTTCCCTGGCGGATGTCGACTTGTTTTTGTTCCATCAGGCGAGCAAATTCATGCTCGATTACTTGTTTAAGAAAATGGGGATCCCCCCCGAGAAGACGCACATCTTCGTGGAAGACATCGGGAATACAAGTGGCTCCGCGCTTCCTATCGTCATGACCGAGGCTTGGCGAGCCGGGAAAGTGCGCACCGGCGCGCGGGTCTTGATGATCGCTTTCGGGGTGGGTTTGTCCTGGGCTGCCACTCTCGTTCGCTGGCCACAAAACGCTCTAGGTGTAGTACCGGCAAAGAGCAATTAGTTTCCGCTCAGGGGAGAAGGTTGCAAGGCCTCGCAGGCAAGAAGATCTTGGTGACCGGCGCGTCCTCGGGTATTGGTCGGAGTTGTGTCCTTCGACTTGCCCAGGAACAAGCCAGCCTGATTCTGGTGGGCAGGAACGAGCAAGCGCTGCGGTCCATCGCCGTCGAGCCTCAGCCCAGGATCTGCGTCTGCGACCTCACCGACGAAACAAGGATCAAGTTGTTGGTGGCGGAATTAAAGAAGGAACTGGGGTCGATTGAAGGCTGCGTCCTTGCCGCCGGGGCGCATGACGTACGGCCCCTCATGATGGAATCTCCGACCAGTCTCCAGAAGATCTGGGCGGTGAACGTGCAGGCTTGCCTGGGCTTTCTTGGGGCGGCCCTCAAGTCGCGTCTATTGGCTCGAGGGGGGGCAGTCGTACTTTTCTCCTCCGTGGCGGTGCGCGCGGGTGGGCCGGGCCTGGTAGCCTATGCTTCTTCCAAGGGCGCCATCGAGGCGGCCACCCGTTCCTTGGCACTGGAGCTTGCCTCGCAGCGCATTCGCGTTAACGCGGTAGCCCCGGGCGTCGTTCGTACCCCCATGTCGGACGGGTACCTGAGCAAGCTCTCTCCGGAGCAGGTTGCGCACCTTGAAGCGCAGCACCCCTTGGGCTTCGGCCAGCCCGATGATGTTGCGGGTCCCGTTTTGTTCCTGCTTTCCGAGGAAGCGCGGTGGATCACGGGCGCCGTCCTTGTCGTCGATGGGGGGTTCTCAGTTGCCTGAGTGGTTTCAAGAGGGCAAGGTGCCGCAGCCGCCGGTCCGGCGCGCGGCATGGCGGACGCTGCCAACCAAGAATCAGAAGGTAGGGCTGCTTCCGCAATGCACACCTGGCAGAGCCCGAGGAGAAAGGTGAAACGTCCGTGAGCGCCAGTATCCATGAGATCAAGGTTGGTGACCGGACCTCTTTGAGGCGCAAACTAACTGAGCAGGACATCGACCAGTTTGCTACCCTGACCGGGGACTTGAGCCCGCTGCACACGGATGATGAGTATGCTTCCTCCACGCCCTACGGTCGGCGCTTGGTGCATGGAATGTTTCTCGCTTCTTTGGTCTCCTGTCTGGTGGGGATGCATCTTTTCGGGAAGCGTATCGTGTGTTTGTCTCAGTCATTTGATTTCGTCCAGCCAGTTTATGCCGGGGAAGAAGTGGAAGTTTCGGGCGTAGTCCAGCACAAGCAGGAGGCGACCAATACCATCGTGCTCCGCACTGAAGTTTCTGTTTTGCCAGATCGCGTGGCAGTGCGCGGTAAGGCCATAGTAAAAATAATCGACTAAACGTTGGCTTGGGACGATTACCGAGTGCTTTGAACTATCCTCGGGACTCGACGAGGTGACAGGCGCGGTGGTTTCGCGCTGGAACTCCGGCTGTTGGTTGTTCCCGCGTGCCTGTCACCGGCCGCAGCACTTGACCGGCTGAGAGCCAGATGTCTGT
>JAHEKS010000292.1 GCA_024638215.1 Acidobacteriota bacterium
CGAGCGCCGAAACATGGACGAGCTCGGCACCCGACCTCTCCAACGATTCGAGGTTTTCGGGATAGTAGAACGTGAAGGCCGAGTCCTTCAGGTAGCCGATCTTCAGTCCCCGGCCGTCCGGTCTCGCCGGCGCGGCCTCAGCCGGTCGCTCAAGCAGGGGCGCGGCCCTGGCCGTTTCAAGGATGCGCGCGAAATCCACGCGGCCTTCCACCCACGCCAGCAGCTTCTCGGGGAGCCTGCGGAGCTTGCCGTGCTCCTGAGGCGTGACCAAACCCAGATGCCGTCCCGGCAACAGCGTGCTCGGCTCGACAGTCGGCAGCGCACCCAGCACGGGAACACCGCACGCTGATTCCACCGATTCTCGCAGCAACTTTTCGTGCCGGCCCCCGTGCACGCGATTAAGAATCACGCCGCCGATGCGTACGTCGGGGTCCAGCTTTTGGCATCCGAGGACCAAGGCGGCAACGGTATGCGTCACTTTCGCCGCGTTGACGACAAGCAGGACCGGTGCGCGCAGCAGCTTCGCCAACTCGCCCGTGCTGTGGGTGCCGAAAGCGTCAAGACCGTCGAAGAGGCCTCGATTGCCTTCGATGATATTCAGTCCGTCCACGAGGGAATGGGTCAGGAACGATCGCGCGGTAGTGTCCTTGCCCATCAGGAACGTATCCAGGTTTCGAGCTGGGCAGCCGCATGCCCAACTGAGCCAGGCGGCATCAATGTAATCGGGGCCCTTCTTGAAAGCCGCCGCCCGCAGCCTGGCTTTGCGGGCGAGAAGGAGCAGACTCAGTGCAACCACCGTCTTGCCGGAATCGCCCGATAGCCCGGCGACTACCAGACGTGGCGCTGAATCAGGCCGCGATTGCATGATGTCCTCGATCTCTGCTTGACCGAGTGTTCGGATCTCTACGGATGCCGCGCACGAAACGGCCTGCCTGGCGCGAATTCACGAGCTCGGAAATCGCGCGCACCGGCCGGTCCTGTTCGATTCGATTCCCGGCAAGCGTGCTCGGGCGATCAAGCCGCCCTGGAGTATGAAGCCTCGTATTCGTGCGGCGTCAGGCGAGGGAAGGGGGAAACAGACTGCTCTTGCGCGGCGTCAACAGGTTGCCTTTCGTGTGTTTCCGAACCGCTTTTCCGTGTGTACTGCAATGGTCTTTCCCGCGAGGATCCGGCCAGGAGTCCTCGCATCTTCATCCTGGCCTTGTGCAATTGTGACTTGGAGGTCCCGATAGAACAATCCAGCAGCCTAG
The DNA here is from genome assembly GCA_024638215.1 of Acidobacteriota bacterium. GTDB lineage: Bacteria > Acidobacteriota > Terriglobia > UBA7540 > UBA7540 > JAHEKS01. Next base: position 1,251 of record JAHEKS010000292.1, read on the forward strand.
AAATCTCGGAGTGCTCGTAACCTTCGATGTCGTGCAGGATAAAGACGGCCTTGAATCCCGGCGGAAGCTGATCAATCGCCCGTTCCAGGTTAATACGATCAACGGCTCCCAGCAATTCTGGGTCAATGGTTGCGAACTCACTCCCGGGAGAAAAACCGAAACCTGGCCTAGGCTCCATCAGCGCGTCCAGGGAGGTCTCCCGGCGCCAGCTTGCTTTCTGAAACCTCAGCAGGACGACATTAATCGCAAGCCGTCGCAACCAGGTATAAAACGCCGATTCGCCTCGGAACGTATCCAGTTTTTGAATCAGCCGAAGGAATGCTTCCTGCGACAAGTCTTCGGCGTCGTCGGCATTTCCCGTCATGCGGAGGCACAGATAGTAAACGCGCGGGCCGTAGATTGCGTAGATGTCCGCAAAGTCGTCAAGACAGGGCTGGTCGCCGAAATTGAAATCTCGTGCAAAACCAACTTCAGAATTCGAGGCGGTCTTAGGAGTGCCGCATTGTTCAGTTGCGCAAGGTTGCATAAGCGCTTTGCGCTCCTTTCCGAACACCCAAGTATGCGCGCCGCGCGAGCAATGGACAATTGGGCAAAACCCGATCTGATGAAGAACTAATCCCTAGGGTGTAGTCCCTATTCAGGAGTGACAAAAGGTGCGTCGAAAGACGCTGTAGTCTTGCGACATTAAGACCGAGCAGAGTGCGCGTGGGCTTTGGCTGGCGCGAGATGGGGAAAAAGCGCCTGTACATCCGTGCGGGGGTGACAGAATGTCATGTCTCGAAGGCCACCGCAAATTGGAACTCCGGTTGCTAGCGTGGTAAGTTAGTTTGTGAACGTACCTTTCGCGAATTCGTCTGACCCGACAGCCCACCGTGTGGTGGTTCTCCCTCGCCAGCAGGATGACCATGACTGACGAGCGCCGCTCCTGGGCCGCTCTCTGGGCCCAATACGCTTCCCGAGTCGCAAGCCTGATAGCGGTACTGGCCGGAACCGTAGCGCTGGCGGGCTGGGCGCTGAATATACGGATACTCGCGAGCTTTATCCCCGGACAGACTTCCATGCGCCCCAATTCTGCGGCGGCATACATCCTCGCCGGCCTCTCCTTGTGGATGCTCCAGGCCGGGCCAGAGGTCAGTCGACCGGCCAGAAAGCGGCTGTGGATTGGACGAGCCTTCGCTACGGTCGTCATTCTGAGCGGCGCAATCACGTTGGGGGAATACTTGTTCTCCGTTCCCGTGGGCATTGACCATCTGCTCTTTCGGGATCCAGAAATTCCGATCTCCGGATTATTCCCGGGCCGCATGACCCCTACGGGTGCCTTGACCCTGGTGTTCATAGGCTGCGGCCTGCTCCTGCTCGACGTCGGGAAAAGGAGGGGCACGCAGCTTACCGAATTCCTTGCTTTTGTTGTGATCCTGGACGGCATGTATGGATTGTTCGACTTCATGTTGCACCCATCGGTCACCCTGACGGGAATCGCGCCGAGCAGCGCGTTCGTCAGTTGCGTGCTGGGAAGCGGCTTGCTGGCGGCGCGGCCCAGTCACGTCTTCAGGCAACTGCTGACGAGCGACCGTTCCGGAGGCGCGGTATTTCGCCGCTTGCTTCCCGCCGCGCTGGCCGTGCCGCTCGTGCTGACCTTCCTGATCTGGACCGGAAACGAACTCGGATTGTTCGCTGGGAATGTTGGTCTGACCTTGCTGGTGATCGTGACGATTACCGCCTTCGTGTGGATCGTCATGTGGACGACCGAATCCTTGGATGAGGCCGATCTGGCACGGCAAAACGCGGTTTCGGAACTCAAAGTTCGGGTGCGCCAGCAAGCTGCGATTGCCGAGTTCGGTCATCGTGCTCTCGCCGGCGTTGATGTGGCCGTGCTCATGAACGATACGGTCTCGCTCGTCGCCAGGACGCTCGATGTGGAGTTCTGCAAAGTGCAGGAATTGTTGCCTGGCGGCAAGGCATTGATCCTGCGCGCGGCCACGGGGTGGGAGAACGGCCTTGTTGGCCACGCTATCACCGAGGCGCGTGCCGGGTCGCAGGCCGGCTACACCTTGATGGGCGACCGCCCTGTCGTGGTGGAGGATCTCCGCGCGGAGTCGCGGTTCATCCCCTCGCCGCTGCTCACAAGCCGCAGCGTGATTAGTGGATTAAGCGTGATTATCTCGGGGAAGGACCGGCCGTTCGGGGTGCTCGGCGCTCATACCACTCGGCACCGGCGCTTCACGGACGACGATGTCCATTTCCTGCAAGCGGTGGCCAATATCCTTGCGGCTGCCATCGATCGCAAGCGGACTGAGATAGATCTGCGAAGGTTCAACCGGGCCCTGCGCACGTTGAGTGAGTGCGACCTGGCGATGGTGCGGGCAACCTCGGAACCGGAATTGCTCAAAAAGGTGTGCAGCATTCTGGTGGACCAGGGCGCGTATCGCATGGCCTGGGTCGGCTATGCCGAGCAGGACGAGAACAAGACGGTTCGCCCGGCGGCTTTCGCGGGCGCCGAAGAAGGGTATCTGGCGTCGGCAAAAATCACCTGGGGCGATGAAGAACACGGCCGCGGGCCGACAGGAACCGCGATTCGCTCCGGCCGGCCGCAAGTTGTCCGGAACATCCTGGAGGATCGTAATTTCGCTCCTTGGCGTGAGGACGCTGCCAAGCATGGTTACGCCTCGACCGCCGCCCTGCCTTTGAAGGTCGACGGCCTGCCTTTGGGCGTTCTGAGAGTCTATGCCGAGGCGCCGGACGCTTTTGACGAAGAGGAGATGACGCTGCTCGGCGGGTTGGCCGGTGACCTTGCGTACGGCATCCAGGCATTGCGCACGCGCGCCGCGGCGGCGCGGGCCAACGAGGCGCTGCGGGAGAGCGAGGAAAGATTCCGGCAGATGGCGGAGAATATCCGCGAAGTTCTCTGGATGGTGGACGCGTCGGGAGCGAAAATTCTGTACGTAAGCCCCAGTTACGAGAAGGTGTGGGGACGGCCGCCGGGCGCCCCCTTCGAGCACCGCTTGGCGTGGCTGAACGTCATCCATCCCGAGGACCGCCATCGCGTGCGGACCACGCTGGGCGGGGACATCCTGCGCAAAGAGACCGAGGCGGAATTCCGGGTGGTGTGGCCCGATGGTTCGGTTCACTGGATTCGCGACCGTTCCTTTCCGGTGCGCGGCGCGGGCGGTGAAGTGACGCGCATTGTGGGAATTTCCGAGGACATCACGGAGCGCCGGCTGGCGGCCGATGCGCTGCTCGAAAGCGAGGAGCGGTTCCGTCAATTGTTTAACGAGATGAACGTGGGCTGCGCGCTATGCGAACTGGTTTGCGACGGCGATAAGCGGCCTTGTGATGCTCGATTTGTGGAGGTCAATCCGACCTTTGAACGGATGACGGGCTTCGCCAAATCGTACCTCGTCGGAAAGAGCCTGCGGGAGGTATTTCCAAGAGTCGAGTCCGGGTGGGTAGAGAGGCTGGGGCGCGTCGCCCTGACGGGAGAATCCACGCATTTTGAGGATTATTCCCGGGCCTTCAAGAAGTACTTGGACGTGACCGCTTTTCGGCCTCGCCCCGGATACTTCGCGGCGGTGTTTGCAGACATCACCCAACGCATGCAGGCCCAGCAGGATCTGGTAGAAGCGGAGCGGAAATATCGCAGCATTTTCGAACACGCGGTGGAAGGAATCTTCCAGGTCAGAAAAGACGGAGGCTTGCTGACCGCCAATCCGGCCATGGCTCGACTGCTGGGCTACGCGAGCGTTGACGAGTTCACTCGTGAGGTGCGCAATATCGAGCAGCACCTGTACATCGAGCCCCGCCATCCAAGCGGCTTCATCCCCCTGCTTCGCCAGCAGGGAAAGATTTCGGAATTTGAGACTTTAATGCGGCGCCGGGACGGCACGGTGATCTGGGTCATCGGCAGCGCCTACGCGGTCCGCGACGAAAGCGGCAGGGTGCTCTATTACGAGGGAACTCTGCGCGACATTACCGAGCACAAGCGCGTTGAAGAAGCGCTTCGCCAGCTTTCTTCGCAACTATTGCACGCTCAGGACGACGAGCGCCGCAGAATTGCCCGCGAGCTCCATGACAGCACCGGCCAGTACCTGGCGGCGCTTTCCATGAATCTTTCGTGGATGGACCAATCGGTGGACGCTTCCCAGCCCAAAGTGCGCACGGTGGTCGGCGAAAGCATCGAGCTGGTGAAGCGCTGCCTGGCGGAGATCCGCAACTTTTCTTACCTGCTCCATCCACCCGTGCTCGACGAGTACGGGCTGTCCGCCGCGCTGCAATGGTACGTGCAGGGCTTTTCCAAGCGCAGCGGCATTGAGGTTGAACTCGACGTCGAAGCTGGCTTGCCCCGGCTGGCCCGCCAGGCCGAGACCGCCCTGTTCCGTGTCGTTCAGGAGTGCCTGACCAACGTGCACCGCCATTCCGGGAGCTCGCGGGCCAGGATTCATCTTCATCATGACTCGCGGTCCCTGACGTTGGAGGTCGCCGACCAAGGACACGGAATTTCCGCCGCGCCCGCCGGACAAGCAGGCGCGGAAGGAACAA
>JAHEKS010000293.1 GCA_024638215.1 Acidobacteriota bacterium
GAGGAGTCGGACCCTGGAATAGTACCGATGAACCAGCCGAACAAGGTCGGACACCATACGACCGCGGAGGCTGGGGAGGGAAGGCCAGGGGCCAAGGAGAACTCTCCGCCGTCCTACCTGCACCCGACACAGAGCGGGATTCGCAGGTCCCAGGGGCTGTGGGGAGTACGCGAAGCAGCGAAACGGAAACCCAAGATCCGCTTCACTGCTTTACTCCATCACATCACGGTTCCGTTTCTCCGGGACTGCTTCTACCGATTAAAGCGGCAGGCAGCGCCGGGCGTGGACGGGATGAGATGGAAGGAGTATGAGCAGCAGTTGGAGAATCGGCTCGCCGATCTTCATGGTCGTATTCATCGAGGCGCGTACCGAGCCCAGCCCTCAAGACGAGTGTACATCCCGAAGCCGGACAGGCGGCTTCGCCCGTTGGGCATCGCGGCCCTGGAGGACAAGATTGTTCAACAGGCCGTGGTGGTCCTACTCGAACAAGTCTACGAGGAAGACTTTCTGGGATTCTCGTACGGGTTTCGGCCGGGACGCGGGCCGCATGCGGCGCTGGACGCGCTAAGTGTGGCCATCGAGCGGATGCCGGTCAAGTGGGTCTTGGATGCAGACATTCGTGGCTTCTTCGATCACGTGGACCACGAATGGATGCTGAAGTTCGTCCAGCATCGGGTGGCCGACCGGCGCATCTTGCGTCTGATCCGCAAATGGCTCAGGGCGGGAGTGTCGGAAAATGGCCAATGGTCGGAGACAACGGTAGGGACGCCGCAAGGGGCTGTGATCTCGCCCTTGTTGGCGAACATCTACCTGCACTACGTTTTCGACCTGTGGGTCCACGCCTGGCGGCGGAAGGTAGCGCGCGGGGTGGTGATTGCCGTGCGTTACGCCGACGATCTGGTCGTGGGGTTCCAGCACCGGGAGGACGCCGAGGGATTCCAGAGGGAGTTTCAGGAACGCCTGGCGAAGTTCGGGCTGGAACTAAATGCGGACAAGACACGGCTGATCGAGTTCGGCCGGTGGGCCGAGCGAGATCGGAAACGGCGGGGAGAAGGGAAGCCGGAGGCGCTCGACTTCCTGGGGTTTACGCACTATTGCGGGAAACACCGGGAGGGCTACTTTGCCCTTTGGCGGAAAACGACTCGCAAGCGGATGGTCGCGAAGCTCCAAAGCCTCAAACAGCAGCTTCGGGAGCGTCGCCACGAGCCGATCTCCGTTGTGGGAGAGTGGCTACAGCAGGTCGTCACGGGCTTCTATAACTACCACGCCGTACCGGGCAACTTCGACAGTCTTCGGCTCTTTCGCCACCGGTTGGGTCGCCTCTGGCGGCAAACCCTGCGGCGGCGTGGAGATAAACGGAAGATGAACTGGCCCCGGTTCTTCCGTGTTTGCCTCCGCCACCTCCCCGAGCCTCGGACGCTGCATCCTTATCCCTACCAACGCTTCGACGTTACTCATCCAAGGTGGGAGCCGTATGCGCGAAAAGCGCCCGTACGGTTCTGTGCGGGGGGCGGTCAGTGATGGCCGTCCCTACCGCGCCGTCGGAGATTCGAACTCCCGACCTGCATAAATGGGGCATGTTATTTTTCCCCATGTCTTACTGATTTACTTGGACATCGTCCAGCTATGACATCTTCGATGAGGGGTTAGGCTTCTTGCGCTCGATTATTCCCTTGCCTTCTTCAATGACGAGGAATTGGTTAGGGGAAACATTCGTGAAACTCTCCACTTTCTGCGTCGTGGGCCACTCGACTTCGATCAAATCCACTTGCGACGATGTTCCGAGACCAAAGTGAAGGCGCAAATCGTTCTGTGACATCACGCTTGCACCGCTATGGACCTCGTCGATTTGCGCGTGCTTTCCAGTGACCACGCGCACACGCGCTCCGATGGCAGTACGATTGCATTTGACTCCCAGCAGCTTGATGCTGATCCAATTATTACTGTTTCCGCCGTCATTCCGAAGGAGCGAGGGGGAATCGTTCATGTTCAGCACGAGGACATCCACATCACCGTCGTTGTCATAATCGCCAAAAGCACACCCTCGGCTGGAGAAGGGTTCCGCAACGCCTGGTCCCATTTCACTTGAAACGTCCCTGAACGTTCCGTTCCCCAAGTTGCGATAAACAAGTCGGGGAAAGGTGAATTGCGCTCCCAGGTGGTACTCCACGATCTCGGGATAAACGTGTCCGTTGACCTGAAAGATGTCCTTCCACCCGTCGTTGTCGTAATCCATGAAGCCGGTACCCCAACGAACGTATTGAGTGTCGACGGCCAAACCTGCTTCCAAGGTCCGGTCGGTGAAGGTTCCATCGCCATTGTTATGATACAGATCTGGAGTATCGTCGGAGAAATTGCCCTTGTAGATGTCGAGCCAGCCATCGCAATCGTAGTCGCCCACGGCAACGCCCATTCCAGCCTGCTCCTGACCATCCTCGTTGTAGGCGCACCCGGCCATGGCGGCGATGTCTTCGAATGTCCCGTCGTGGCGATTGTGAAAGAGAATGCTCGCCTCAGAATCAACCGCCACGTAAATATCTGGCCAGCCGTCGTTGTCAAAGTCATAAGAGACAGCTGTAATCGAGTAGCGCGACCCCGGTTTCAGGATTCCCGCCTTCTCCGAGACATCAGTGAATGTTCCGTTCCCATTGTTGTGGTAAAGGATGTTCATCCCACCCGTCAAGCCGCGCGGGCCGCACATCACCGGAATACCTTTCCATTGGCAATAGCCTGTCTGCCCGGGCACCGGCACCTTCTGTATGTCGAGATCGATATAGTTGCACACAAAAAGGTCAAGGAATCCGTCGCGATCGTAGTCAAGCCAGGTGCAGCCCGAGCCCCATCGAACTCGTTCCTCATAAAGCCCCGCCAGCTTGGTCACCTCAGTAAATGTGCCGTCGCCATTGTTGTGCCACAGCACGTTGTGGCCCCAGTAGCAACAGAACAGGTCGTCCCAGCCGTCATTATCGTAGTCGCCGATGCATACTCCCGTCCCCCACCCAGTTCGGCCCAGCCCGGCCTTCTCCGTCACGTCCGTAAATGTGCCGTCGCGGTTGTTTTTCAAGAGATGCTGAGTGGGCGTCTTGCCGTCCGGATAGGGTTCTTCGCCCGGCAAGCGATCGCCATTGGTGAGGTAAATGTCAAGCCAACCGTCCTGGTCGTAATCAAAAAAAGCCAGGCCACTACCTTTGGCTTCTACAATGTATTTCTTGTGTTTGACACCGCCCCACACGTTGGGAATATCCAAGCCTGCATCCTTCGCGACGTCGATAAAAGTAACGGGGGAAGTGCCGCCCGAGGCGGAGCTGGAGGCAGCCTGCAGCACAGGGATGCTTGTCCATCGCCACAGAGGCGTGGTGAGGGCATCGAGAATTCCGGATCCGAGGAGAATTGAAGAAGAACCGAGCCATTTGCGCCGCGAGAGTTTCATGAGAATCCCGAAGAGCTGCTACGAACCGTCATCGTCTTTGGAGAATCCCCGCCGGTCAGGAAATTGGCCCTTGGCAGGGAGGTCGAAAGCACGTTTCACATTATAACTCTGCACTCACCGATGCGTTCAAGGGCGTCCTGCGACGAGACGCGATATGAGTTGAGGTTTCAGCACCTTTTCTCCTTTTCCGACTAGTTCAAGTATATCGGTATTTCAAAAGGAAGAAGCCTATGCCGAAAACCCTCTTTTGAGTCGAAAATCCAAGAATTCAGATGCTTGCGAAATCGCAGGCTTGGGGGATTTTCGCCCGGCATCGATGACCGACACTCCCGGCCGCTATCGCAAGTCCGGCCACGACGACCGCCAGGCAAGGCATGTGATCCTCTGGGATTGATTTCTCGCCTGTCGCGTAATAACCAAAGGGGAAAGCATCGGATATGATCACGGTTCTTCTTCCTTGGAGCGTAGACGGTGGCGGATGAATCCGCGAGCGTGAAGAGATATATGCATCGTCAGATTCTCGGGAATAACTGATCGACGTCGAGACTTGACGATCTCGAAACGAACTTTTTGACTTCCCGGGCGGCGGGCATCGAGCGCTGAGCTCCCATTCGTGTGACCGACAGAGCGGCGACGGCAGAAGCGAATCGGGCAGCAGTCGCAAAATCAAGGCCCCGCATCAGAGCCACAGCCAATCCACCGTTAAAAGCATCACCGGCGCCGGTGGAATCAACGGCCTTTACCTTGAAGGGGGGAATCATGACTCCCATACCCTGCGCGGTGGCCGCGTATACGCCTCGGTCACCCATTTTTATGAGCACGTGGCGGACACCCTTACATAGCAGCCGCCGGGCTATCTTGGGTGCTGCGGCGGGACTCACCTTTCCAGCGTCGAGCCCGCTGATGGTTCCACTCTCGGTCTCATTGGGGGTCAAGAAGTCAACCTTGCGCATCAGGTGGTCGGGCAGAGGCCGCGCCGGAGCAGGGTCCAACATCAGTGGAACCGAGAAGCGGCTGGCGAGAACCGCCAGGTGTTCAACGGTTTCAAATGGAATTTCCAGTTGGGCGAGAATGATCCCCGCCGCGCGCAGCACAGGAGCAGCTTTGTCCAAATCTGCTGGGATGAGTCTTCCATTGGCCCCCGGCACAACGACGATGCTGTTTTGATAATGCGAATCGGCGCAGATCAGAGCCACGCCCGAGGAACTGGAACGGGCGGTCGTAACCCGCCAAGTGTTCACCCCTACCGCCCGCAGGCTCTTGCGCAGGCGCATGCCGAACGCGTCATCTCCGACGCGGCCTACCATACTCACGGGATACCCAAGCCTTGCCACGGCGACAGCCTGGTTGGCTCCTTTCCCCCCGTGAAACATCTGGAAGTTGCTGCCGAGAACTGTTTCGCCCATCGCGGGGATTCGCTCAACGCCACACACCAGATCCATATTGATGCTTCCGACCACAACGACGGGCTTTAGGCGCATGGACACGTCCTACTCTAGCAAGGTGGTGTACGCATTTGAATGAGTATGCTTGACCGACGCATGCTCATCAGAAGTCCCCTCAGCCGAGAGGCGCGGCAAAGAAAGCGGAACATAGGTGCCAGTCAGGTATTCACGGACCTTGCTACGCATGGAAAACGGGGGCCAGAGCTACACAAGAAAGCCCAACCAGAAAGAACCCAAACATTAGAGCCAACAACCACCGCGCCGTGGGAGGAGCTCCCGCAAACTCTTTCCACACAAATACTCCCCAGACAGCCGAAACCATTGTGGCGCCCTGGCCGAGCGAATATGAAGTTGCAGGTCCCACCATCTGTGCGTATGAGGCCACGAAATTTGAAATGGTGCCGACACCCCAGATCATGCCCCCAACAACCCCCCACAGGTGAAACGCGCCCCTTCCCCGAAAGTAGTCAGCCAGAACAAGTGGTGAGCCCGAGATTGGCTTGCGCATCAAGATGAAGCTGAGCGGGAGAGTACATGCCAGCACTCCGAGGGCAAAGACCAGGGCGACTGTGTACGGGCCCAGGTGATTTTCTCCGGTGAGTGCCTTGGCAACGAAGGGATAGAACAACCCCATACCCACGCCGGACAGGAGGCTCAGAACGATTCCCCTGGTACTGACTTTTACATCCGCCGAAATCTTGCGATAAGCTAAGGCATCTAAAACAATCGCCACGCACACCAGAAGGATCCCGCCAAACAGCAGCAATGGATTTCCCTTTGGCGTGATGATGTAATTCAGAGTTGAGCCGATGACCAACGCCAAACCGATTCCCACCGGGAATGCCACGGCAAGGCCAGCCGTGGCGATGGCCGCCACCAGAAGAAGATTCGCGATGTTGAAC
>JAHEKS010000294.1 GCA_024638215.1 Acidobacteriota bacterium
GGAGTTGACGCAGGATTTCGAGATTGCCAACTACACGCGCGAAGGGATGATTTGGGACCGCGACCTGCTCGAAGCAGGCCCGCAGCCGGTGCGGTACTCACGATAGAGCTTCCGAATCCTAGCGTTTTCTTCCCTATCAAAAAAGATCCCGCCAAATGCCTGAAAATCAGGCGGGAAAAGATTTCTCCGGCCAGAAACACTTCTCGGGCACACGGCCAGCGGGGCCTTGGAACTGTGGGGTAAATTGGGGTGGCTGGGCGGTTCCGCGCGGCAGAACCGCCCTTGCTCACAGGTCTATTTCTTCTTGGGAGGTACGACCGCGTCCTTGAAGGACTTGGCTAGACGGAATTTGACCACCGTCTTGGCCGGAATCTTAATGGGTTCACCGGTTTGAGGATTGCGTCCCATGCGGGCCTTGCGATTGGCCTTCACCGCTTTGCCCAGCCCGGGGATTACAAATTGTCCGCTCGACTTGCATTCTTTGGTGGCCAGAGTGGCAATCTCTTCCAGCACCGCGGCCGCCGCCTTCTTCTGAATTCCGGCCTTTTCAGCCAGGTGCGACACCACCTGAGATTTGGTCATCGCTTTCGCCATGTGTTGCTCCTCTCGTGAATTTAAGATTCAGATGTTCCGTGACAATGATGGCAGGCCGGTACTCTACGCAATTCACCCCAGCGTGTCAAGCACTATTCCACGCCCGAGGTTCCAAAAAGCCAGAAAAAATGCGGCTGCGAAGCGTGCCGCTTCCGTCGCCTTCCCGTAGGGGGCGGCCGGGCGGACTTGATAAGCTTTTCACCTTCCGATATATTTAGAAATGTCTCAGGCCATCCCAGGAGCCCACATGCCCATTTTTGAGTATCGCTGCAAGGATTGTGGAACGAAGTTCGAGAAGATCGTCTCCAACGGCCATTCGGAGGTCGTTTGCAGGCACTGCTCGAGCCCGCGCGTGGATCAGCTACTGTCGGTGTTCGCCGTTTCCGGAGCCTCGCGCGAGGCGGCAGCCGCCGAGCCCGGCCCCTGCCCTTGCGGCGCCCCCCGGCGCGGAATGTGCGGAGAATGAAAAAGAAGTTGTCCGTTATCAGTTCTCAGTTTTCAGTGATAAGCTAACAGTCACCAAAAGGATTTGCCTCCCAGGTGCGCAAATGAATTGCAGCCTTAGGACATTCAAATGGGCCGCGCTGCTAGTCATCATCACCTTTGCACGGCCGGCAAGAGCCCAGCAGCCAATGGAAGTGTCTCCAGCAGCTGCCGAGGAGCACCTAGCAAAAAGGGTCGACCCCGAATATCCGCCCCTCGCCAAAATGGCTAGCATTCAAGGCAAAGTAGTAGTTCAGGTCCGTATTGCCAAGGATGGTTCAGTAGCAGAAGCTAAGGTTGTGAGTGGCCATCCTCTCCTTGTCGGCTCGGCGGTCAACGCAGTCAAACAATGGAAATACAAGCCGTTCCTCGCCAACGGTTCGCCGGTAGAGGCACGGACGACCATCGAGGTCCCGTTTTCCCTCGGCATCCCCGACAACCAGTATAAAGAACAACAGAAGATCAATAACGCATACTTCGCAAAAGACAGAGAATGCCGCAGCCAGATCTCTTCGAGGGACTACGCTGAGGCGGTAACTACCTGCAAGTCATCTGTGGAGCTCGCCGAAAAGCTTCCGCCAGAACGAGCCCTGGAACGGACTAGTGCGTATGCCGACGAAGGCTGGGCGCTGATGGGAAGGCATGAATATTCGGAGGCACTCGATTATTTCAAGAAGGAAGTCGCCCTGGACGAGAAATCCCTGAATCCCTATGACGTGGAACTGGGATATGGGTATCATCACCTCGGTATTGGGCTGCTCGCCAACGGGGACTTGAAAGGCGCGCTCGAAAATTACCAAAAGGCAATCCACACCGTTGAACTTGCGCGTCAACACATCAACTCTAAGTTTCTAGCCTGGGAGTACACGAAGAGCCTGAAAAAATTGCTGGCAGAATATTCCGAACTACTCCTACGCTCGGGCGATGCCGCCGGCGCAACTGAGGCAAAGCGCAAAGCCGATTCAATCCAACTGCCAACTACAAAACCTAGTCTGGATTACTGAAGAATTTTGAACACACATCCATAACCCTCAACCCATCGAAGATTAACCGCAGAATCTTGAGGGCCGGACGTCCAAACACATGGACAAGGGGAGTCCCAACCTGCACATCGGCACTTCGAGCTGGTCGAGCGAAGACTGGGTGGGGCCATTCTATCCGCCCGGCACGCTGCCTGCCGCCTTCCTTACCGAATACGCCAAGCACTTTGACACCGTGGAGGTGGACGCGACGTTTTACCGCATCCCCGCCGCGTCCATGGTGAAGAACTGGCGCGAGCGCACCCCGCCCGGCTTCATCTTTGCCGCCAAAGTTCCCCAGGTCATCACGCACGAAAAGGTTTTGCAGGATTGCGACAGCGACCTCGACCAGTTCCTGGAAGCCATGGACCTGCTGGGCGACAAGCTGGGCCCGCTTCTCTTCCAGTTTCCCTACTTCAACAAGAAAGCTTTTGCGCGCCCGGAGGATTTTGTCGTGGCGCGGCTCAAGCCGTTTTTGGCCAAGCTGCCTTCGGGTTATTCCTTCGCGGTCGAGGTGCGCAACAAGACCTTCATTGGCGCGCCGCTTCTGGACTTGCTCCGCACACACCAGATCGCGTTGGCGCTGATTGACCATCCGTGGATGACGCCCATTGACCAGTTGATGAAGAGATTCGATCTGGCCACCGCCAAGTTCTGCTACCTGCGTTTTCTCGGCGACCGCAAGGGCATCGAAGAAAAAACCCAGCACTGGGACAAGGTCATCGTCAACCGCGAGCGCGAGATGGAAACCTGGATTCCCGAAATCCGCCGCCTGCTCGAACAGAAGCGGATCATCTACGCTTACTTCAACAACCACTACTCCGGCTTCGCCCCCGGCTCGATCCAGCTTTTCCACCAGACTTGGCAACGACTAAGCAATTCCTCTACGGTCTGAGGGTGGCGAATCTCTTCGCCAAGGGAAAGCCAAGCTTCCCGAGCGACACGCGGATTCGCGCGGTCACGCGTGCTCAGTGCTGGCCCTCAATAAGCGACCCGTCCGCACCGAGGGCACTGCCACACCGCGACGAAAACCGTGTGCCCAAGGCGATCGTGGGCGCGCGCCAGGCAGGACTCCATCGGCCTGCCGCAGCAAATCGGATCCTCCCCAGGAGCGGCAAGGCGAGCCGGGGCGGGCACGCGAAAGGTGCCCGCCCCGCTTCCCCCATTCCCGGGGAGCTTGCCTTTCTTACCCAACACCTTTGTGACGCCATTGAGCCAGAACCAGGACATGATGGGGACTCCTCGCTTGGGCCGGGTGAGGGGCCGCGCCCTATGCGGCCTGATTCTCCCTCGCAGTCCTACCGAGGTGAGGGCGACCTCACCCGGCCCGCGCCGCGTACCACATCCGCTCGCCGGCAGAATCTCAGTTTCAGTTCCGCACCTTGAAGATCAGTGCATCGCGACGGCAGCCGCTTGCCCGGGACCATCGCCGATGCCATACCCACCCACAACGACGCCCGAGTTATTCACACCAAAAGCAGCACTCCAATCGCCTGGAAAACCAAGACTCTGTACCGGGGAGAGAGGAGCATGAGAGTTCCAACGCGTGGCTTGCGCAACCCAATAGGAGTCGTAGCAAGTACCCACGATATCGCCCTGGTCGTTGATGCTCACAGCAACATCCCACATAGGGCTTGGGTTTAGAGTAGGGAGAACCGTCAGTCCCCAAGTTTTCCCTTCGTTCGAATCCTTCTTCCAGAGAGCAGGAGCCGCTCTCCAATCCCACACGTCACCCACGATCTCACCTCGATTGTTGATGGAGAGGGCTTCGGTGTACAGAAAGTCAGCAGCCATGGGAAGCCGTTGCATTTCCCATTCTCTGCCATGTTTTACAGGGTTCCACACCACGGCAATTTCCCACCATTCGTCCAGGACAGGATCATATTGGTAGGCGTCCCCGGCGATCTGACCGGAATCGTTAACCCCCCAGCCGCCCCACAATCTCAAAGTGACGCCCTCGAAAACCGCCCCTGGTACTTCCAAGCCATTGGTGGGAAGCGCATGGATGTCCCATGCCAAGGTGGGCCTGCCGCCGGTCCAATCCACTCTTCGCGTCCACACGACAGCCCTCCCTGTTGTTGTAGTTGGGGTATTCGGTGGCCCATGGAAGCTCTGGCCTACGATAAACGTACCCTGGTGATTGATCGCATAGGCGAGACTCCAATCGTCGCCCGGAAGCGTACCCAAGTGAAACCCGGCCTGGTTCGGCATCCAGGCATATGCCTCGGGGTAGCCATTATCACCTGTAATGGTGCCTGCTATCATACCCGTATTGCTGACAGCCGGCGTCAATACTCCCGCGCCGCTGCTGCTGACGCCGCTTTCGAACCAATTGCCCGCGTTGGGGCCAAAGAGCGGCACACCGATCATCCGTAGATCTCCAGCGACATCACCCGAACCGACTGCAACTCCAGAGTCGTTGATACCATGCAACTCGGCCCAGGTTCCGCCCGGATAGTGGCCGAGGTCATAGGATTTGACTTTTTGAGCCCAGGTCACTGTTGCGCTGACCATCAGCAACAGGACCAAAGAAAACACTATGCTGAACAATTTGCGCATTGAATCACCTCCAATAATCAAGTGCAGGTTGTGCAAACTTGTGGACCAAGCGGGCTTTACCTTGCTGGGTCGGGTGAGGGGCCGCGCGCTTTGCGGCCTGATGCCGCCTCGAAGTCCCACCGGGGACAGGCGACCTCACCCGACCCGTGTCGCCTTCTTTTGCACCCACCTTGCCCCAACCACGCGCAGACTTCAATGCACTGCGTGTAACTCCGAGGTGAAACGTTGGTGACACGAGGGTGACACGAGGGGAGTGAACGGAGGCGGGCGACATTGTGTCCTCTTCAGTGATACCACTTGTTGACTTTCCTCTCTGAGGGAGGTATAGACGTGGTTAGTGGGGAAGGAGTGTCGCCTTGGAGCCTTCTTTCGACTCCCCACACCTCGCACACTTTGGCGTCTTCAAAGTTGACCTTCGATCAGGAGAGCTGCGCCAGCCCGGCTCGAAGATCAGGCTGCAAGACCAGCCTCTCCACATTCTGGCCCTTCTGCTGGAGCATCCGGGCGAGGTGGTCGGCCGCGAGGAACTCGAGAAGCGACTCTGGCCCGATGGCGTTGTCGTTGACTTCGACCACAGCATCAACAGCGCGGTGAAGCGTCTGCGCAAAGTATTGGGCGACGACGCCGAGCACCCCCGCTATATCGAGACACTGCCCCGGCACGGGTATCGCTTCATCGCGCCCGTGGAGACCATCACCCCGGGTCCCTCTCCCGGGGGGAGAGGGTGGACCCGTGAAGCGGGGACAGGTGAGGGGCCCCTACGAAGACATTGGATCTCCACGACGGCAGGTGCGGCGCTGACCATCCTGGGCGTTCTTTTTGCCCTCAACGTCCGTGGCTTGCGCGATCGGATTTTCCGGGGATCAGCACCGCCGCGCATTGAATCCATCGCCGTGCTGCCGCTCGAAAACCTCTCTGGCGACCCGGAGCAGGAATACTTCGCCGACGGCATGACGGAGGAGCTGATCACTGACCTAGGCAAGATCAGCGCCCTGCGCGTGATCTCGCGCACCTCCGTGATGCATTACAAAGGAACTAAGAAGACGCTGCCGGAGATTGCGCGCGAACTCAACGTAGACGCTATCGTGGAGGGCACGGTGCTGCGCTCCGGCGACCGCGTG
>JAHEKS010000295.1 GCA_024638215.1 Acidobacteriota bacterium
GGCGACGATGGCTCTTCAGACGGCGTGACCGATGGCAAAGCCCACGTTGACTTTCCCGCCTCCAGTCCTTACGCTCTGGCGTGCGGCGGCACGCATCTCGTAGGCAACGGTGCTTCGATTACTGATGAGGAAGTCTGGAACGATCTGCCTGACAACGGTGCTACAGGCGGCGGCGTCAGCGACGCGTTCTCGCTCCCGTCATGGCAGAATGCCGCGAATGTACCGACTTCAGTCAACCCCGGGAACCGCAAAGGTCGTGGGCTCCCCGACGTGGCCGGCGACGCAGATCCTTTGACGGGATACCAGGTGGAAGTGGACGGCTCGAACACCGTGGTGGGAGGGACCAGCGCTGTCGCACCGCTGTTGGCCGGCCTGATTGCATTGTTCAATCAAACGCTTACCAGTTCCGTCGGGTATCTGAATCCCAACCTCTACAAAATGGTGGCCATTTCCGCGGGAACTTTCCACGACATTACACGAGGAAACAACGGCGCATACCAGGCGCGGCCGGGATGGGATGCGTGCACCGGCTGGGGGAGCCCGGATGGAGCAGCAATCTTAAGCGTTTTGACGCCGCCAGCACAGTCCAAGACCTCACCCCGCCGCCGTCATCATTAGAGTTCCGATCAGTCGCTCGGGCACATTAACATGACCAGGAGCTCTTATACATGCGTTTGCAGAATTGAAAACAAACAGAGGGTTAGCCGACTACACAACCAGATGGCAGAGAATCGGTAAACCCTACCCCGTTGATCGCGAGTGACGGGCGGTCCGGATGCATCGGGCTCAGTCCGGGACAACTTCGGAGTGGCACGTGATCCGGGCAGAATCGCTAACCTACCAGGAATGGGCTGCGTCAAAAGCTTACGGGTGACAAGTCATTGGTGTCCAGGCCGGCTTTCGCAAATCCACGCTTATGACGGCTGGTTCTTCAGGCCTGGGGAGTCTACGGCGGGAAATTCATGCGGCGCATGAGATCCTGGAATCTCGGGTCGGAGCGCAGGCATTATTTTAATTTTGCGTACTCCGCCTTGGCTTCTTTTAGGACGGGAATTTCGGGATCGCCGTCTTTCCACGCGGCAAAGAAATCTTCGTACGCCTTGCGGCTTCTGGCGGCGTCGCCCGCTAGCGCGTAGGCCCGGCCGAGCCCAAGATAGGCGAGTTCATGCCCGGGCCAGAGGGGGTTAAATCCCTTGCGGCCCGCGACGCTCTCGAAATCGGCCGCCGCCTCCGCTCCCTTTTTCTCGTGCAGAAGAGTCAGCCCGCGGAAGTATGGAAGCCAGTTCATCACCGGTCCGTAAGGGGAAGCGGATTGAAGCAGCTGGAGGGCATGAGCGGAATTGCCGCGGTTGAGTTCCACGGCGGCGCGACCCACCGGCAACTCGGCGCCGTTGACCAAGGTATCCGTAGGTGAACGTCGCGCCACGGCGTCCCATAGCTTCTCTGGGTCACCGGGACGCCCGCAAAACGCCAGGGCCGCCGAAATCATGAATGCCGCTTGATGGTCCAAGGGGTCCTTCATCCCAGCGTCCGACAACCTTCTTCTATGATGCGGCGAATTTTCCCGGGGAGCGCACGTCTTTTCAAGGCAGAGGCACGCGGAAGAGGTTACGCTGCACAGTCCCGCGCGCGAAGGCGTACATTTCGGAGTTGGGGCCGGGCGCCACTTCGAGGGCATCGATCACGCGCACGCCAGGCTGTCCGGCGATCTCTTCGAACGACTTGAAGCCTCCGGCTGGAATCAGGGGAAATTGTCGTCCCGGGGGCAAGGGCAAAGCGCACGTCCGCCCGTAGCTCTCCATCAGGGTGGTAGACACTGATATGAACATCCATTTCCCATCTGCGGACCAGCGGACGGGCATACCGAGACTGCGAAACGTCCCGCCGGCGGCTACAGCGAGTGGCGGGCCGGGGTGAAGCGGATAGGCCAGAATCCCAGGCGCTCCCCCTCCCCCCATCTTGACCGCCAGCCATTGCCGGTCCTGCGAGATACCCATCAACCCGGCGACAGGCCGGGCGATGACTTTGCGCAGCCCCGTCCCGTCCTGCCTGACGCCAAAAACAAAGGTTGCCGTTTTGTCGAAAGCTCGGAAAAAAATCTCGCCGTCAGGTCCTAACTTGGGTTCCTGGCCTTCTACGTTGGGAATCTGGCGAGGAGGTGAGCTGTGATCGAGCGGCGCAAGCCACAGGCGGTACTTGCCTTCCCGGTCGAGCGCGCACATTACGATTTGCCGGCCGTCGTGGGAGAGGTCATACGTCCACCCGGGTAGCCCCACCACCGTGAAACCTGGCAACAAGGGGTCGTTGCGCCCGGAACTTAAATCCACGACACGCAGTTCGCTGGGGTCAGTAGCGGGCGAGGTACCCTTCAGAATCCGATAGATGAGCAGCTTTCCGTCCGGGGTAATTTTCGGGTCGAAGCTGTAGCCCTCCAGGGAAACTTGTCGTTCGCCGGTCGCGTCATGCACCCAGATGGAACTCTGCTTCAAGCCCACGGCGGTGAGGAAGGAACGGCCATTCGCTGCCATGGCAATGCCCTCCTCTTCGTTTGGACCGGCAGTAATCTGCATCGGCGCGCCGTCCGGTAAGCGCTGCCGCCATATGTGGAAAGCGCCGCCCGCGCTGGAGTTCAAATACATCCATTTTCCATCCGGCGACCAGGCCGCGGAGGTGCATCCGGCGCCCTGTGGCCCCACCTGTCTGCCGGACGAACTGCCGTCCATGGGGACCATGCGGCAGGGTTCCCACACGCCATGATCCATTTCCGCTAGCAGCGCCCAGCGTCCGTCGGGCGAAGCATAGGACCGATGGGCCATGCCGCGATCACCGGGCGGCACGTAGACGTCCCGTTCTCCAGCCCGGCTTTCGTCCGCGGTTACGATGGCCATGTGGATGTCGTGGTTTTTGATTTCGGAAAAGAGCACCTGGTCTTTTCCCATCCAGACCAGCCCTGAAGCGTTGGGCAGCCAGAGACGCGGCGTGCCACCCAGCACCGGCACTACCCACGTGTCCCAACTGTTTTCGGCGTTGACCACCGTGTAGGCGACTCGGGTCCCGTCGGGTGAAAAGACGGGGCTCATCTTGCGGCTCTGGTCGTGCGTGAGCGCGACGGCCTCACCGTCGGGCAACATCTTCACATATATTTCTCCGGGTCCCGCAAATGTGTCAGGGCCGCGCACGAAAGTCACCATCCGGTCGTCCCGCGAAAGTGCCGGCTGGCTGACCGGATCGGGCAGGTTGGTAGTCTGAACGTAATCCAACGGTGAAACCTCAGTCGGCTTGGTGGAGTGCAGCCAGATGAAGACCGCCACCGCCAGCGCGGCGAGCACCGCCCCGCCGGCTATGCCCGTCCCCCAGCGGCGCCACCCCTGGAATGGCTCTTTCCCCCTCACAGGCCCGTGCCCGGACGCCGCCGCGACCGCCTTCACCTGTTCGGAAGTCGTGTCGCGCCGCAAGCGCTTAAGGTCAGCGCGTAGTTCAGCAGCGGACTGGCAACGGAGGTCGCGATCCTTGTCCAGCGCCTTCAAGACGATTTCATCGAGCTTGGCCGGTATTAAGGGATTAATGCTGGAAGGAGGAGGGGGCTGCTCTTTCAGAATCGAAGTGAAGGTCACCGCCGTGGTATTTCCCGCAAAGGCCTGGCGCCCGGTGGCCATTTCATACAGGACGGCGCCGAAACTGAACAGGTCAGTGCGCGCGTCGAGTTCTTCGCCGCGCGCCTGCTCAGGCGACATATAGGCCACCGTCCCCATGGCCACGCCAGGACTTGTCAGGTGAGCATCCGCATCCGTCGTGGGTCCGGCAGTGAGGGCAGCGCCTTCATCGCTGCCTTGTAGGGGCGCACTGCGGTGCGCCCCTATGGTTAATTTCGCCAGGCCAAAATCCAGAATCTTCACTTGCGCCGTCGCGCCGCGTGGGACCAGGAAAATATTCGCCGGTTTGACATCGCGGTGGAGGATGCCCTTCGAATGCGCTGCGTCGAGCGCATCGGCAATTTGGGTGGCCAGGTCGAGCAGTTCCTCGACCGGCAAGAAATTCGAAGTTCGAAACTCGAAATTCGGTCCGGGTTTCGACTTTCCAGTTTCGATTTTGGTTTTTTCCAATCGCTCCTTCAGCGTCACGCCTTGCAGCAGTTCCATAGCGATGAAGGGCTGGCCTTCGTGCTCTCCGATTTCGTGGATGGTGCAGATGTTAGGATGATTGAGCGCAGCGGCGGCGCGTGCCTCGCGCTGGAAGCGCTCGAGGGCGGAGGGGCCGCGCTGGAGCTGTGAACCGTCTTCGCAGGGCGGAGTTCGGCGGTCACCGCCCGGCGCCACTGACGTCAGAAACTTGAGTGCCACCGACCGGCCGAGGGTGAGGTCCTGAGCTTTGTAAACCACACCCATCCCGCCGCCGCCCAGCTTCTCGGCAATCCGATAATGGGAGACTGTCTGACCCTCGGGGAACTCACTCTCAACGCTGGGGTTTGCGGCGCGCGCTTCCTGCGCGAGCGCTTGGGCCGCCATGTCGAGGGCAGGCGTTTCGAGGAAGTGCTCCGCCGACGTCTCCTCGACGAGAAGTGAGTCCACCTCGCGGCGCAGGCTTAGGTCTCCGCCACAGACGCCATCGAGAAAAGCCGACCGCCGGCTCTCCTCGATTTCCAGGGCGGAGCGATACAACTGTTCGACTTCCCGCCAGCGTTCAGGGTTCATGGCGCTTCTGCTCACGAAGACGGGAGAGAAGCCAGAGTTTGGCCAACTTCCAGTCACGCTTGACGGTTTCGAGGGAAACTCCCAGCACCTCCGCGCTTTCCTCCATACTCAGGCCGCCAAAGAAACGTAGTTCGATGACCTCGCTTTTTCGTTCATCCACTTCAGCCAGCGCTCGCAAGGCGTTGTCCAAATCCAAGAGGTCGGCTACCGGCTGGCGGGAAACGACCAATGCCTCATCAAGGGGCAGATGAACGACCTCTCCGCCTCGCTTCTGGCTGCGGCGGGCGCGAGCGTAATCAACCAGGATGCGGCGCATCAATTTCGCACACATGCCGAAAAATTGAGCCCGATTTTGCCAGCTGGTTTCTCGCAGGTCCACCAGGCGCAAATAGACTTCGTTGATCAGAGCCGTCGTTTGGAGGGTGTTCGGCGACCCTTCTCCCGCCATGTAGCGGCGAGCCGTGCGGTTCAACTCCGCATACACCACGGGTGTCAGCTTTTCCAGCGCCGCTTCGTCGCCGGCACTCCAGGCCTGTAGCAACTGCGTGATTTCGTGTGTGGCGGGCACCATCGCAAAACCTGGCAACGGTTGAAGGTCAGTCCCTTGGACCCATACCTTAGCACGCCAAGCCGTTGAGTACAATCGGAACATACCTGACCCAAAAGGAAAATGCGGCCCGTGGGAATCGTTCCCTTACACCTTTTCATCTCCGTTTCCGCCTTATAAGGTGACGGGGCCGCATGGGTGGCAAAGGAATCGAAAGCAGCTTTTGGCCGGAGTTCCAGGCGCGGCTTGCCCAGACATACAAGTGGCCCCAAAGGAGGATGATAGTTATGCCGAATCCGAGAAAACGACATCTGCGATGGAACTTCCTTGCCTGGAGCGTGGGACTGGCATGTTTGGCAGCTGTGCCCTGTCTTAGAGCGCAACGACCGCTCACCCAGCCGCCTCCGCTCTATGCCACTGCCGTAGCCGGCACCCAGTTTGTCGCCTTCAACCTGGAAGCCGAGAAAACCAGGCTCATCGGTGACACCGGATTTCCTTTTTCAATGGGACTGGCCTTCTGTGCG
>JAHEKS010000296.1 GCA_024638215.1 Acidobacteriota bacterium
CCTTCGTGCTCATTCCCAAATATTTCGCGGGCGAGCTTTACACCGCGTATCAACTCATCGAGCGGCGCTTCGGCCGCGGCCTGAAGGTCTTTACCGCCGCGCTTTTTCTCGCCACGCGCGCCCTGGCCGAGGGCGTGCGCGTTTTCGCCATCTCCATCGTCATCGAAGTCATCTTCAAGACCGGCGTTTTCACCGCCATCCTCATCATCACCGCGCTGACGCTCTTCTACACCTTCCGCGGCGGCTTCACCGCCGTTATCTGGACAGATGTTACGCAGTTGAGCATATATCTCACCGGCACGGTCCTCGCCCTCTTCCTGGCCGTGCACGCCATTCCCGGCGGTTGGGGCGAGGTGGCGCGCCTCTCGACCGCCTCGGCCGACAAGTTCGCCGTGTTCAATTTCCACTTCAACTGGCATCAGCCTTACCTTTTCTGGTCGGGCCTGGTGGGCGGAACGTTTCTCACCACCGCCAGCCACGGCACCGACCAGTTGATCGTGCAGCGCCTGCTGGCCGCCAAAAACAAGGCGCAAAGCCAGGGCGCGCTGCTGGCCAGCGGCGTCGTCATCCTGTTTCAGTTCACCTTGTTCCTGCTGGTCGGCGTGGTGCTGTTCGCGTATTACCATCACTTCCCGCCCGCGCAGGCGTTTTCGCGGCCGGACAAGGTTTTCCCCACTTTCGTCGTCACGCAATTGCCGCGCGGCTTTGCCGGCCTGCTGACCGCCGCGATCATCGCCGCCGCCATGGCCAACCTGAGCGCCGCGTTCAATTCGCTCGCCTCGAGCTCGGTAATGGATTTCTACAAGCCGTTCTTCCGCCCGGGCGCGAGCGACCAGCATTACCTGCGCGTCTCGCGCCTGATGACGCTCGCCTGGGGCGCGGCGCTGATCCTGATCGCCTTCGTCGCGCAGTACACGCGCGAAAGCGTGCTGGAACTGGCGCTGACCATTGCTTCGGTCGCCTACGGCAGCATGCTGGGGATTTTTCTGCTCGGCGTACTGACCAAGAGCGCCAACGGCCGCGGCACACTGGCCGGCGCCATCACCGGGCTCGTCACCCTCATCGGCGTGGTGATTGCCGGCGAGTTTCATCTCGTTTCTATCGCCTGGACGTGGTACGTTGCCCTGGGAACGCTGGTGACCTTCGCCACGGGCTGGCTGGCCAGCCGCGTGTCGAAACCGGCAGAACTGGCATAATACGATGAGCAATAACAACCAACTCGTTAGAGGCCTGGGTCTCTACGGCGCGGTTTCCGTCGCCGCCGGCACGATGATCGGCACGGCGATTTTTGTGGTTCCCAGCCGCATGTTTCGCCTGGTGGGAACGCCGTGGATGGTGATTCTGGTCTGGATTTTTGCGGGGATGCTGAGCCTTTTCGGCGCGCTCGGCTACGCGGAACTGGGGGCGGCGATTCCCGAAGTCGGCGGCGAGTACGTTTATCTGCATCGCGCCTACAAGCCCTTGCTCGGATTCCTTTACGGCTGGACCACGTTCATCATTGCCAAGCCCGCTTCCATCGCCGCGATTGCCACCGCCTTCGTTCTCTATCTGAGCTACTTCTTTCCCGCGCTCGCGCATGTAATCCTGCGAATCCCTCTTCTCGGCTACTGGACCCTTCCCTTGACCGGCCTGCAACTGGGCGCCGCGCTGATGATTGCCCTGCTGTCCCTGCTCAACGTCTACGGCGTGCGCCGGGCCGGCAACGTTCAGACGTTTTTCACCGCCTGCAAGCTGGGCGTGCTGGCCATCCTGATTGTGCTGGGATTCGCCATCGGCCACGGCTCGTTTGCGCACTTCAGCGCCGCTGCCGGCGTTCCCGCTTCGGGCGGCTTTATCGCGGCGTTCGGCGTGGCGACGGTGGCGGCGCTCTACGCTTACGACGGCTGGAACAACCTCAGCATGGTGGCAGGCGAGGTGGAAAGCCCGCAGCGCAACATCCCGCGCGCGCTGATTTACGGCACGGCGCTGGTCATCGCTGTTTACGTTTTGGTGAACCTCGCCTATTTCTACGTGCTCGCGCCCGCCGCCGCTACCGGCACGCAAACCATCGCCGCCGATGCCGCGCGGCAGTTTCTCGGCAAGTGGGGCGGGGCCTTCATTGCCGCCGGGGTGATGATTTCCGCCTTCGCCACGCTCAACGGCTCGATTCTCTCGGGGGCGCGCGTGCCTTACGCCGCCGCCCGCGACCGCCTTTTCCCCGCCCCGCTGGCCAAGCTCCATCCGCGCTACCGCACGCCGGCGGTTTCCATCATCGCGCAGGCGGTGGTCGCGGCGATTTTCGCGCTCACCGGAACCTACGACGCGCTTTACACCAAAGTGATCTTTTCCGAATTCCTTTTCTACGCCCTGGTAACGGCGGGCATTTTCGTCTTGCGGCGGCGCGAGCCGGCGCTCGACCGTCCCTACAGAACTTGGGGGTATCCCCTGGTTCCGGCGATTTTTGTTACACTATCGGTTCTGCTGCTCGTGAACACTTTCGTCGAGCAGCGGTCGGATTCACTCTGGGGCTTATTGCTGGTGGGCTGCGGCATTCCGGCCTACTTCATATGGAAACAATGGCAAGGCGCAAAAAGTTCGTGAGGTGTCTCACGGCGTGCGTGGCGCTGCTGGCGGTTGCCCTGCCGCTCGGCGCCGCGAAGAAGCGCGTCGCCCGCAAAGCGCGCGCGAAAACGAAGACCTTCACCTTGGCCGAAATGCGGCGGCGCGTTCTCGAGGCACGCCCGCTGGCCGTGTACTATTCGATTGGCGACTCGCGCGGCCTGAAATCGCTTGCCGCGCACGCCTCGCGCATGACGGTGATTGCGCCGCAGTGTTACTGGGTGGAAAGCGACGGAGTCATCCAGGGAGAAGTCCCGCCCGAATTGCTCGAGATCGCGCGCCGCAAGGGCTTGCCGGTGATGCCGCTGGTTTTCAATCGCGGCTTCAACCGCGAAACGATCACTGCGCTGTTGCACAGCCCGGAGGCGCAGCGCCGGCTGGTCAGCTACATGGCCTATCACGCGGCGAAGGAAAACCTGGTGGGCTTCCAGTTCGACCTCGAGAACATTGATCCCGCCGATCAATCGCTCTTCACCGCCTTCGTCAAGGCCGCCGCCGCGCGCATGCACGAGGACGGCCGCCTGCTAAGCGTCGCGCTGGTGCCCAAATTTTCCGACCAATTCCCCCGTCCCGATCTTCCCGACCATCCGACCCTGGGCGAGTGGGCGGCAGGTTACGACTATCACGCTCTCGGCGAGTCGGCCGATTTCCTCACCTTGATGACCTACGACCACTTCAACCGCTCGACCGCCGCCGGGCCCATCGCCGGATACGAATGGGTGAAGAAGGCGCTTGCTTACGCCGAAGCGCGCATTCCGCCGGAAAAGTTGCTGCTGGGAATTGCGCTTTACGGCCGGGAATGGAGCGAACTCGGCGTGAGCACGTTCAGCCGCAGCCTCAATGCCCAGGAAGTGCGCGAGCTGCGCATCGGTTGGAAAATCAAGCCGCAGTGGGACGACCGCTGGCGCTCTCCGTGGTTTCAGTATCGCCGCGGCCGCGTCACCCGCACCGTATGGTTCGAAAATTCCCGAAGTTGGCGCGAAAAGCTGAACCTGGTTCGCGACGATCATCTGCGCGGCTTCGCCGCCTGGCGGCTGGGATTTGAAGGCCCCAGCTTTTGGTCTCTCACGGCGATCCGGCCGGCGAGGCCCGGCAAGCGTGCCATCCGCCGCGCCGGAGCTTCCAACGCCGGCAAGGGCTCTGTGGCCAAAAAGGAATCCTCCAAGGAAGGCGCCCCGGCGAACTCTCGGTGAAATGAAATCCGTGCGAAAGTTTGCCGTCATGCTCGGGCTGGCGCTCTGCGCCGGCGCGACGGCGCCGCTTCGCGCCCAGAACCTTTGGATTGTCGCCTCGCCGGAGCCGATGGACACGCGCGTCTCCAGCCAGATCGAGGCGCTGGCGCGCCGTCGCCACGCCAAGGTCAGCTTCCTGCACGTGGCGGCGACAGACCTGCGGAATCGGCGCGGCACGCTCATCATCAGTTTGGAGCAAGCCTCGACTCCGGCGGAGTTCCAAGCCGAACTCGCAAAGCTCGCGGCCAAGTCCGATGCGCCGCTCAGCCCCGCCACCGCCGAGGAAGGATACATCCTGAACGTTTCCGCCGCATATCCCTCCGGCGCGCAACGAATCCAAATCAGCGCCACGACCGACGCCGGTTTCCATTACGCCCTGCTGCGCCTGCCCGAAATCCTGGCGATGTTTCGGACCTGCCGGAAAACCGAGCTTGCGCCGCCGGCAAAGTTCCTGGCAGTAACACGGTCCGGCAGAAACGCGTCGCTCGTCATGGCGGATTTCCCATCCTTCGGCCAGCGCGGCATCGTCGAGGGTTTTTACGGCAAGCCCTGGAGCCATCGCGACCGCCTCGACATGCTGAAGTTCGAGGGCGACCACCGCATGAACGTCTATTACTACGCGCCCAAAGACGACCCCTATCACCGCAAGCTGTGGGATGAGCCCTACCCTCTAGAGCGCTTGAAGGAACTGGGCGAGCTGGTCAGCGCCGCGCATGACAACTTTGTGGATTTCTGTTTCGCCGTCAGCCCCGGGCTTTCGATCACCTATTCGAGCGACTCGGATTTCCAAGCGCTCACCGCCAAGCTGGACAGTGTCTCGAAGCTCGGCGTTTCCTGCTTCGCGTTATTTCTCGACGACGTTCCGCAGCAGCTCGAAAATCCCGCCGACGTGGCGCAGTTCAAATCGCTCGCCGCGGCCCACATCTTCGTCATCAACCGGCTGTATCAATACCTGAAATCACAGTCGGCATCGAACCGGCTGGTCGTGACGCCCACGGTTTACACCAACGCCTGGGGCAGCCGCGATTACATTCGCGAGCTGGGCGCTGGAGTCAACCCGGACGTTCCCATCGTCTGGACGGGGCCGCAGGTGGTTTCGCCCGAGATTACCGCCGCGCAAGCGAACGACTGGGGCGCGCTGCTGCGGCGCAAGCCGCTCATCTGGGATAATTTTCCCGTCAACGACGGCATTCCCTGGCGCCTGATCCTCGCGCCGCTGCGCGGGCGAGGGCCTGATTTGCCCACTGCCGTTCAGGGCTTGTTTTCGAACCCGATGATTCAGGCGCAGGCGTCGAAGATTCCCCTCGAAACCGTCGCGGAATATCTGTGGAATGCCAAGGGGTACAATCCCGACGC
This sequence comes from Acidobacteriota bacterium, assembly GCA_024638215.1. Lineage (GTDB taxonomy): Bacteria > Acidobacteriota > Terriglobia > UBA7540 > UBA7540 > JAHEKS01. The sequence goes on from JAHEKS010000296.1 coordinate 5,187, forward strand.
CGCCCTCCGCCGCGCGCTCACCGAGCAGTATGGTCCCTATGCTCCCCGGCAATTGAAAACGTTTCTCGAAACCTACGGCGACTATTGGTGGGATGAAAACATCTTCGAGCCGCTCTTCTCCGAGCGGCGCTCGACCTTCAACACCAGGCCAATGCGCCGGCGTATCGCGCTGCTCGACCGCTCGCTTGCCGCGCTGCGCCGTAACCGCCGCTACCGCGTGCTCGCCCGCGAACTCGCGCCATTCCCACGTAACACCCGTCGGCAACTGCCCAAGGTGCTGGCCGACCCGGCCTTCAAGCACCTGCGCGGCGGCAAGCTGCGCTGGCGCGAGGACTACGACGTCCTCCGCGCCCGGAAATTCGCCGTCCCGCCCAAGCTCGACGGCGATTTTTCCAAGTGGCAGACCGGCGAGGTTTACACCCTGGATTCTCGCGACCAGATTGCCGCCGGAAGTGAGCTCTGGCGCAGCTCCGGCCAATTCTGCGCGCGCTTTGCTCTGGGCTGGGACGAAAACCATCTCTACCTGGGCGTGGATGTGACCGACCCGGAGCT
>JAHEKS010000050.1 GCA_024638215.1 Acidobacteriota bacterium
GCGTCTCGGGCCGGACCACCCGCACTGCCTGTGCACCGACCTCCTGAGCAAGGCACGCCGCCACCGACGCGGCGCCCACGTCGGTGGCGTGTGCGATGATGAGTAGAGGACGGGTCATTGGGGCGGCAGCGCGTCAAAAGCAACCTTGGCGTCGCGGTCCCCCGCCGCCATCCGCTGTTCCAGGTCGCCCTGAGACGTGTAGTCGGGCCCACCGGCCAGATCGGGCCGCAGCTCACTGCCGATGAATGGTTGCGCCTGCCCTTCTGTTCCCATTGCCGTCTCAAGCGCCGAGACCCTCGCTTCGAGTTCAGCGACTGCCTGACTCAAGTCTGCCGTTGCTGCACGCTCGCCCAACCCGCCTCCGCCGGGCCTCTCGATCAAATCCTTTGGTTTTTTGGTCTCAACCCGATCCTTCAGGTCCTTTCGATCCTTGGCGAGCTCCTTGGTGTCCTTGATTCGATCCTTGAGGTCCTTCGCATCCTTGGCGAGCTCCTTGGTCTCCTTGATATTGGGCTTTCGGTCCCTCATGTCTTTGGTGTCTTTGAGCAACGACTTGCCACATTGGACGGCAACACTTGCGGTCATAGTAGGTCCCGAGGCCGAGATGGCAGTGACCGACACACATGTGTCCTGCCCGGCATAGGACTTCGCGTTTGGTGTGGAGTCGGCATTGAATGACGTGTTGCCGGAGGAGCCTGGGTACGGATCACCGGCGTCTCCTCGGTTGCGGTCCATCTCGAGGTCGCGCTTGCCGTCGGCCTGCTCGAGACCGACCATGTAATGGTTCTCATCGCTGTTCCCGGTCTGCGACTCGTCAATATGCCAGATGAGCAGACCGTCGCCCGGCAGGTTCGCGTCAAAGTTAGTGCGCTGCCGGTTCTCGATCAGGAAGTACTCTGACCCGCCGGTCCCGTCTTTCGACAGGCGATGAACATTGCGGCTGGTTTTGACATCGGGGATGGAGACTGAGCGGGCGGCAGTCACATTGGTGACGGTCGCCCAGCCCTGCTGGATTTTACACCAAGCGCACGGGTGAGCGGGTACGTCGCCACCGCCGTTCCACGAGCCGCCACTCATGAGGCACCAGTTACCCACACCTTCTGAGGTGTAGTCGATGTCATAGAGGTCCGGGAAGCCGAACAACAGATGGCCCAGTTCGTGCGCGCAAACACCGATTCGGGCGTCCTCCGGGATCGTGAGGTACGCGTAAATTTGCTTCCCGTCGGCGCTGTAGGGAGACGGCAGCGTCCATTTATGCGACCAGATGTCGTTGGGATTACCCGTCTGTTCGCCTCCACTACCCGCGTGGACGACGATAAAAGCATCAACGTAACCGTTGCCGTCGTTGTCGTATGGCGCGTAGTTGACTTGCGGGTCGGCGGCTACAGCGGCGTCCTTCGCCATGATGTTTGCGCGCGGGGTTCCCGAGGGCCTGCCGATGCCGAAATTGTTGTTCGCGTACCATGCGAGGGTCTGGGGCAACTGATAGGGGCCGGCTATCTCGCCAGAGATGTCCACAAGTCCGCCTGTAACTTCGCTGTAGTACTCTTTGACGCTGCCGTGTGGCAGGACACCCGTCGAGAAGAAGAGGTCGTTGAAATGTGACGCGGGTTGTGCCATCGCATGATCGGAAAATTGGACGAGCACCACGGTCACCCGTACTGTGCCGCGTAACGGCGCGCGCTCGGCCGCCGCCGCACGGATCGTCGCCAGCGATGTGCCGGCCGGATATTGCTGAGGTGGAATGATAACTCCGTCGTCGAAGCCCGGCCGCCGCGGCCCGCGCGCCAGTCCGTAAAGACCAGCGAATGGTGATTTGGACTTCGTCCTGACGTCGGCCAGATCGGCCTTGATGCGCTCCTTTAATTCAGGGCTTGGCGCTACCGCGCAGAAGTTTGACCAAACTGCTTCGAGTGGACGGCTGACGTACTGTCTGCAATCAAGTCTGTGCTTGCCTCTCACGGTCCCTCCTTTTGCCTGCTGCGCCCGGCAACATCCTCAGCTTGCTGTCGCAGGACGACAAAGATTCCGATGCCATGTGGCGATGTCGAACAACCTGCCGCGCTCTTAATATGCGGCGCTTCCTGCAATCGCCCGCGCCACGGTCGCCTCCTGGGTCGATGTTCTTTCGCGGTCCTATGCAATAGCAAAGCCTGGGAGGAAGCAATTGGTCATTCGGCTTGGCCGGAGATAATTAACTTAAATCAACAAATGACTTGACACGGGGTTTAATAGGGGGTATATAAACAACACACCTTTTGGGAGGGCAATATGAAGCAAGCGTCTATCTTCCTCCTGGAAGCGTCTCCCATTTTCCGTTCTGCTCTTCGCACCGTTCTTTCCCGGATCGGAACCATCGTGGTACTTTGTGGGCCAATCGCGGTCTTGGAGAAATACAATAGAAAACTGGACGCCATTTTGGTGGATGCCGCAACGTTTCCCGGTGACGACCGAGAGCTCAGCGAGCTTATCGAAAGGAGCTCAAGGTTCGGCCCAGTCGTTCTCCTTGTCAGGGAGGACCGGACAGATCAAATCATTGCGGGTTTCCGGTCGGGGGCCGTGGGGCTGATCAAGCAAACTGCTTCGGAACGAGATCTGAAACGTGCTCTCACTTCAGTTATGGCAGGCTCGATTTGGTGCGACAAGCAGTTATTCCAGAGAATCGCGCGCTACCTGTTGCCCGTTCGTCAGTTTTCGTCGCGGAACCTTACGCAGCGCGAGAAAGAAGTCCTAAAGTGTATCGGCCACGGAGATAGCAATAAGGAAATCGCCCAGCGACTTCAAATCTCAATACAATCAGCCAAGGTTTATGTTTCAAATCTCTTGCGAAAAACCGGTGTCCCTAATCGGGGCGCGCTTGCCCTCCATGCGGTCGCAGGTGAAGACATAATCAATTGAACAGCCCGTGGCACATGAAGATTGAACTTCGCGATGAAGGCGAAGATGTTACGCCACTCTCTGTTGTTTGTCGCCAGAATCACGTCTATCGCAAGCTGACTCGAGCCCACCAATCTTAGGAGGGAAGGGCACCATGCCGGACTTTCTGACAATTATGGCTGCGGAAGCTCTACGCCCGAGGCCGGGTAATCGAGCGCAGCATTCGCACAATGATGGGAAACGCCGTCGAGATCAGACGTGGAATGACCTTGCCGGGAAAATCAGGCGGCCACATTCCAGGTGTACCGATGGCGTAGTCCGCCAAGGCGGGAAAGGGCCACCACTTACGATTAAGTGGTCTTCCTTGGCTCCACGGGGTCTTTGGTCGGGCGTGTCTTTGTTCAGCGCGTCGTGAATGCGGTCTTCATGATAGTAGCGGAAGTATTCGCGAACCATTCTGTGCAGGTGAGCTTCATTGAGGACGATCACATGGTCCAGTAATTCCCTGCGGCAGCTCCCGACCCAGCGCTCGGCAACGCCATTTTGCCACGGACTGCGATAGGCGGTTCGAAGCAGCTCGCTGCCCAAGCATTTGAGCATCTCGGTGGCTTCTCCTGCGTACTTGCTGTCTCGACCAAGGATCAGGTACCGAGGCGCAGCGTCTTGCGGAAAAGCTTCTCGAATTTGCTGTACGATCGACGGGTCGGTGGGATGTTCCGTGGCATTGAAATGGAGGACCCTCCTCCGGCTGTGGCTGATGACGAAGAAGCAGTAGAGGACAGGAAACGATGCGGTCGGGACCGTAAAGAAATCCATCGCTGCGATCACGTCTCGATGGTTCTTCAGAAAAGTCAGCCAGCGCCTTCCTGCATCGTCTCTACGTTCCAACCCTGCAAGGTATCGTGACACCGTCCGCTCGGAAACCTCAAAGCCCAGCTTCAGCAGTTCTCCATGAACCTTGGGCGCTCCCCAGGTTGGATTCTCACTGGCTATGCGTTGAATGAGCTGGCAAAGTTCAGAGGTAATTCTTGGCCGACCCGGGCTCCGACGGGAAAGAAATCACCAGTAAAACCGAAACCCAGCGCGATGCCAGCTGACGACCGTCTCCGGTTTCACTACGACCAGCACCTCGGCCCACCTTGAGCACAAACGCCGCAGCGCCACCCAAAACAAGCGGTCCCACCGACGCAGCCTCGGGCGTGGGTTATTGCGCTGGAGCACCCCCAATTGCTGGCGCAAGGCGACAAGCTCAAGTCCGAGCTCGTGCCGAGAGCGCAGGAATGCGGTGAGCCACCAGAAGAAACTCGAGGGAGGGCGAGGCATTGGGGAAGTCTACACCACTGCTGGCGATCATCGCCCGGAAGGTCCGGTGGCTCAATTGCTGCTTTGCACCCAGATTACGTTTTGGCGACACACAGGGGAACGCGATCGAATGATTGGTGCAAAAGCACTTCTCATGAAGTTCTTACCTGCGTTGCTCGGGCCTTTGACGATCGTCGGACTGCGGGACCGGAGGGCCCTTCCGCCGACGAAGGCTTCGGCCACGTTACTTTTAAGCGCTACTTCGAGTCAATTTTGGTACAGCGTGAAATCCAGGAGAATCTACGTACACATTTTTGGTATACAGCCAGCCAGCCGCGCAACTAATCCATTATCCTAACCTGTTCTTTTATAATAAGATCTGTGCAAAGTTGAACGGTGATTCAAGCCCTGAGCACTTGCTTTTCAAGCAAGTGCTCTCTTTCGCGTTTAAGTCCTTTGATTGCAATAGCCGGATTTCACTGGGAAACGAATTTGCCGCCCCGCGGGTGTATTTCACAAGCTCTGATTGCGAAGCTAATCAATTGACCCTAAAAGGGTTGGTACGCCCGGGGTGATTCGAACACCCGACCCCTTGCTTCGTAGGCAAGTGCTCTATCCAGCTGAGCTACGGGCGCACAGGTGCGAGCGGACCCGAAAACGGACGTGCGCGCAGGCCCGCGTTTCCATTGTGCATCGGGAAAGCAAGCCTGTCAATCCGGTGTGCCGGCAGGGCGGGACCGGGTTCTGGCCGACAAAAGTCCCGCAGGCGCCGGCTTCGCCCTCGGCGAGAAGGCAGCGATGAGCCCCGCGGCAGGCGCGTGCCCGGCGCCTTGCGCACCTGGCGTGCCGAAGGGAACCGCGGGGGATGTTCGTTTTGGGTTTGATCTAGGTTCGTTGGGGTTTCGTTAGCGGTTCGTTTGTGGCAGATTCCGCCCTCCTTCGAAAACGCGCCCTGTTATTTTCAATGAAATCCTGGCTTGGCTCATCAAAAAAGATTGTCTATGTTTTACCCTCTCTTGCCCTGTCTTGCCGCAACCACATCTGGACAGGACTTCTTCGGCTCCTTTCCCGCGCGATCGAGCGCTCGCGCCCGCATTGCGCCCGCCTGTTAGCAATTGCCCGGGCCGGGGCCGAGTTCCGGGCATCGTACCGGATTCGAAACGGTTTGGGCGCGGTACACCGGCCTCCAGCGAGAGGCAATAATTCTAGCCTACTACTGATGTCAGCCCCCGTCAAGCGGAAAGGCACAGCTTCCGGCAGCTCAGCCTTTCGGCCTGACTCGCTAACGCTCAGGCAGGGTGGCGGGCCGAAGCCTACTTCTCAGCCATCATTTTCTCGATTTCCTCGGCCATGCGAGGCAGGCGGCGGGTCATCACCTCCGCGCCGGTCGGAGTGATCAGGAGCATGTCTTCGATGCGGACTCCGATTTTTTCTTCTGGGATGTAAATCCCCGGCTCATCGGTGATGATCATGCCGGCCTCGAGGGGGCGGCCGTAGTCCATGGGGTCGTGGACGTTCAGCCCCACCGGATGGCCGAGGCCGTGGATGAAATACTGCCCGAGCGGTTTTCCGTGCAGATCCTTGCCATGTGAGTTGATATAATTATAAGCAATATCGTAGAGGCTGTCTTTCCCGCCTCGCGACAGGGTCGCGCCGGGCCGGGCGGCGGCGATGACGGCGTTTTGCGCGCCCAGAACGATGTCATAGATCTCGCGTTGCCGCGCCGTGAAGTGGCCGTTTACGGGCAAAGTGCGGGTGATGTCGCTGGCGTAGCCGCTGTAAGAGCCGGCCACGTCCATCACCACGACGTCGCCGGATTGCATCTGGTGGTCGTCCTGGTCGTAATGCAAAACGGTCGAATAAAATCCGGAGCCGACAATGGGCGGATAGGCGGGCCATTCGCAGCCGCGTCGCTGGAATTCGTATTGCATTCGCGCCGCGATTTCATATTCCCACACGCCAGGCCGGACAGTCTTCATCGCTGCGAGGTGCGCCTCGATGGAAGCGCCGGCGGCTTTCCGAATCAGCGCAATTTCGCCCGGAGATTTCACCGCGCGCATCCGCGCAACGAGGGGACGCAGGTCGGCGAAGGCCGCCATGGGCGCCAGCTTGTGCAGCTTGCCGAGCATTTGCTTCTGGAAACAATCTTCGCCGCTTTCCGGTTCCGGCGTCAGCTCGGTGTAAATCTTGGGAAATTTCTTGAGCGCTTCCTGAAGCTCGTGCGGAAACAAGTTCAGGCTCTCGACCTCCTGGAATCCGGTCTTCGAGCGCGCGTCCGGGTCGTCGGGCCCGAGCATGGGCCCCGTCCACTTCTCTCGAGCGTAATTGTGGGGAGGAATGAACAGGATTTCCCGCTCCATCTCCGCCGGCTGCGCAGCACCGGAAGCTTTTGCCGGCTTGGGAATCAGCAGCAGGGCGGCGTTGGGCTGGTTCCAACCGGTCAGATAGTAGAAATTCTCGTTTTGCCGGAATTGCGTGGTGGATGCCGCCACATCCTGCTCGTCGTAGCCAAGCAGCACCACCAGGCCGTCGCCGGTCTCCTGAACCAGGCGTGCGCGCCGGTCATGGTAGTCGCCCAAGTTCCCCTTGTCCCACGCTGCTGCCGACAGCGCCGCCACCCATAGTCCCGCAGCGAGAACGGCGAAAGTAATCCTGAGGCCACGCTTCGTGAATCGCATCATTCATTCCCCCTGAAAATGAATTATTAGCATAAACCCGCGGTCAAGCGTGTTCCGGGCTTATGCGAGTCGGACAAGGTGCGGGGCGGTTTTTCTCGGCGTGGACATGCTGCGGCTCGATGCGCGAGGGCAAGGATGGGAATCCTAGGAAGCGGGGGACTCGGCGGTGCGCGGCCGCAGGTGAAGAAGCGCCGGCAGCGCGTTCCAGGCGCGGCGCAGAGGCGTCTGGAAAAGAGACATCGTGCCGGTATAGGAATAACCCATGAAGAAGAGCATCAGGAAAGGCGTGGTGAGGTAATTCTCGATGGTAAAGGAATAGGCGACCGAGTAAACGAAATAGGCTGCTAATGCGAGTTCGATGACCGGGATCAATCCGCCGTGGCGCCGAACGTATTTCTTCTGTTCCCAACCCTCTTGGCCCGCCTCAACGCGGTACTTGGGCGTGCGGACGAATTCCGACTGCTTCCCGAAAAGGGCTTCGAGAACCGCCTTCGAGTTCACCACCGCCAAGCCGATGCCTGTGGCCATCAGGAAGGGAATGTACTTGATGCGGCTGCGCCACTGGCGCGGATAAAGCTCGCGCTGCGCCACCATGTAGAACGTCGAAAACGAGCATGTCGCGAGGAGAAACAGCGGCAGGTCAAGATAGAGCATCTGGAACCAGCCCTGATAAAAGCGCACAATCATGGCCGGGAGCAGAATCAAAGACAACATGATCATCAGCGGGTAGGCGAGATTGGCCGTCAGGTGCAGCGTGGCTTCAATTTTGACTTTCAGCGGCACATCGCTTCGCCAGATGGTCGGCAGGAGCTTCTTCGCCGTCTGAATCAGTCCTTTGGCCCAGCGGGCCTGCTGGGTCTTGAAACTGTTCATCTCCACCGGCAGCTCCGAGGGGCAAACGATGTTCGGGTTATAGACGAACTTCCACCCGCGCAACTGGGCGCGATAGCTCAGGTCAGTATCTTCGGTAAGCGTGTCGTGCTGCCAGCCGCCCGCATCGTCAATAGCCACGCGGCGCCACATCCCCGCCGTCCCGTTGAAATTGAAGAACCGCCCCGAGTAATTCCTCGCACCGTGCTCGATCACGAAGTGCCCGTCGAGCAGAATGGCTTCGACCTCGGAGAGGCTAGAATATTCGCGGTTCAGCCAGGTCCACCGGCCCTGCACGACGGCCACCTGTGGGTCGGCGAAGTAATCCACCATCTCGCGCAGGATGGAGGGCGGCGGGACAAAATCGGCGTCGAAGAGGGCGATGAATTCGCCGGTCGCGGACTTCAGTCCCGCATCGAGCGCGCCCGCTTTATAACCCTCGCGATTCTCGCGGTGATGGTAGGAAATCGGCACTCCCGCGTGCGCGTATTCGCTCACCAAGCGCGAGCAGACCACCCGGGTCTCATCCGTCGAGTCGTCGAGCACCTGAATCTCCAGAAGATCTCGCGGATAATCCAGCCTGCTCGCCGCTTCCAGCAGTCGCGCCACCACGTAACGCTCGTTGAAAATGGGGAGTTGCACGGTAACGCGCGGCAATTGCTCGAACCGCCCGCGGGGCTTGGGCGCATTCTTGCGGTGTTTCAGGTAGAGATAGGTCAGGTGGTAGCGATGCACACCGTAAACCGAAAGGATGATGAGGATGGTAAAGTAGGGAATCAGAATGGAGAGATCAAACGCGTTGGGCTGATAGAGCCCGCGGAACGGGTCCTTGTGGAAAATCTGGTAGAAATAGTGCACCACTGGATTGGCACTAAATATGAACGCTGCAATTATGAACGACATTCAACTACTCCCGACGCCAAAAGAAAGACCCATTAAACGCAACGTGTTTATAACTCGGCTTTCGCTTCCTCGTTCGGTGGACGAGCTGCGGTCAGAAACCTTCGTCCGCTCTTAAACTATGATGGCGCAAAACTCGCCAAGGTCCGCATGGCCCGCCACGCTCGGATTGCTCGCGGCGGGAGCCGCCATGGCTGCTGCCTTCGCCTGGCTCGCGGCCCGGCAAAATCTCGACGCCCAGGTCCCGGAATTCATCGCGCTGATGCTCGCGGTGGGCGTGCTTTACTTCGCCGCCATCTACCTTGTCGAGCGCTTCCGTCTCGGGCCTGTGGCCCTGCTGATTATCCTGGCCGGGGCGGTGATGTTTCGCCTCGCCTTTCTGCCGCTCGAACCTGCACTTTCCGACGACGTTTACCGTTACCAATGGGAAGGCCGGGTTGAACGTGCCGGCCTCAACCCATACACGGTCACTCCCGACTCACCGGGCCTCGGGCTCTTCCAAGACCGCCGGCATCCTATCAGGACCGGAAAATCAACGCCAACCCTCTATCCTCCGCTGAGCGAACTGACCTTTTCCTGGATGAAAACGATTCCTGGCTACAAGCGGCTTTACACGGCGTTGGACTTGGCGAGCGTTGCGGTGCTCTTGCTCCTTCTGGCGGCTTCGAGGCAGCCTTCCCGTCGCGTCTTGATCTATGCCTGGAATCCCGCCGTGATTGTAGCCTTTGCTTTATCCGGCCATCACGATTCCCTGGCCATCCTGACGCTGCTGGCGGCAATCCTTCTTATTATAAGGCACCGGCCGCGCCTGTCAATCGGCTTCCTCGGCCTGTCGTTTCTTGCCAAGTTCTTCCCGGTGCTGCTGTTGCCGACTTTTCTGAAACGCACGCGCAAAACCTACGCGGCCATTTTCTTTGGCCTGATCGCGCTGGCTTACTTGCCCTTCCTAAGCGCGGGCCTAAAACTCTTCAAAGGACTTTCCGATTACACCGCGGGCTGGGAAGGCAATGACAGCGCGTTTCGACTTCTGCTCATGGCGGGCAACTCCAAAGCACAGGCGGAATTGGTGGCTGGCGTGGTTGTGCTGGCCCTTGTCGCCTACGTTCTCAAATCGCGTCATGAGCCGCTGCGCGCGGGCTTGATTCTCTTCACAGCGATGCTCCTGATTTCGCCGAACGCTTTCCCGTGGTACTTCACCTGGATCGTTCCCTTCCTCTGCTTCTATCCGGTGCGCCCGATTTTGCTGCTGAGCGTCACCTGCGTGCTCGGCTACGCACCGGTCGTCGCCTACTCCGCCGGACAGTCCTACGTCCATTCGCCCCTGATGTCAACGTTGGAATATGTTCCGACTTACTTATGGTTGGCTTGGCTGGCAATCCAGAACATTCGAAAGTCGGAGCCCAAGACCCAAGGCAACTGACATTTCCACCCGACTTTCCAGTTTCGAGATTCAGACTCGCACGGTGACACTGGTTTCCGTGCGTCGGACGGGGCGGTAGAGCGTGTCGCGTTCGAAGGGTTCCTGGCCGGCCTCGCGAATCAACCGGACGATACCCTGGCGGGTCATACCCAATGGGGTTTCGGCGCCGGCGTCGTGGTAAATCTTCTCCTCGACGACGGTGCCATCCAAGTCGTCGGCGCCGAACTTGAGCGCCACCTGCGCCACGCGCGGCGTCATCATGATCCAGTAGGCCTTGATGTGCGGGAAATTGTCGAGCAGCAGGCGCGCCACGGCGACATTCTTCAAATCCATGAAGCCGGTCGTCTCGCTGCGATTGATCATCTTGCCGAGCTCGGTGTTGGCCGGGTGAAAAGCCAGCGGGATGAAGGTCTCGAAACCGTGCGTCTCATCCTGGAGCTTGCGCAATTGCAGTAAGTGGTCCACGCGGTCCTCGTCCGATTCAATATGCCCGTAAAGCATCGTAGCCGTCGAGCGCAGGCCCAACTGGTGTGCGGTGCGGTGAATCTTCAGCCACATGTGCGCGCCGATCTTGTGGTCGCAAATGATGCGCCGCGTAGCAGGCGCGAAGATTTCCGCTCCGCCGCCGGGCAGCGATCCCAGGCCGGCATCCTTGAGTTGGGAAAGGATTTCGCGCACCGAAAGCCGCGTGATGTGCGAATAGTAGCCGATCTCGACCGCCGTGAAGGCTTTCAGGTGCACGCGCGGGAAGCGCTCCTTGAGGCCGCGCAGCAGGTCCACGTAGTATTGAAACGGCAAATCAGGATGCAACCCGCCCACGATGTGAAACTCGGTGATGGCTTCCGTCCAACCTTCTCCGGCCACGCGGAACGCTTCTTCCAGCGCCATGGTGTAAGCGCCCGGCGCCCCCGGCTTGCGGCCGAAAGCGCAAAGCTTGCAACTGGCCACGCAAACGTTGGTGGGATTGATGTGCCGGTTGACGTTGAAGTAAGTGCGCTTGCCGTGGCGCTTCTCGCGCACGTGATTGGCCAGGTAGCCGAGCGCTAGCAGATCGTTGGAGCGATAGAGCTCCACGCCCTCTTCGAAACTCAGGCGCTCGCCCGCCAGAACCTTTTCGGCGATCGGCGCAAGTGCTTTGTCTTGCAAACACAGTTCAGCCACACGCACTCCACACTGCCTTTAGCGACAGGCCCAATCCCACATTTTACAGGTCGGTCCGCAGGTTTTCAATGCCAAGGGACTTAGGACGCTAAACTCGCAATGGCAATCATCTTGCGGGAAGGCGAGCCGCGCGAAACCCGCATAAACACTGGCTTAGGGCTTGACAAAGGGCTTACGATATGGTTTTGCTGTTATGGGCGCTCCCTACAAAAAACCTTCTCCAAGGGGGAGAGCCGTTTTAGAATTCGGGTGGGACGCAATTCCGTATGGCGCAGTGGATGGATCACAACCTGGCGGAGCCGCAGCACGAGGCGGCGTTCTTCTACGGCCTTTTTCTGCGCGGCCACCCGGTCGAACAACTGCGCGCCGATATTGACGTCTCCCCCAAAGTCCTCGAACGCTGGCAGCGCCTCGCCTTGCGCGACCCCTGGTATCAAGGCATGGTCGCTCGCGTCCTGGCTTATCGCAAACACGTCCTCGCCATTTTCGATTCCCTGGTCTTTCACGAAATGAAGCCCCCCACACGGCTGCAATAATTCAACCCCACCTGTATATGTCCCTTCAGTAGATGAGCAGATCCGCAGCCCAACTGAGGAAGAACAGAATGCTGACGTAGCCATTGATGGTGAAGAAGGCGGCATTCACGCGCGAGAGGTCGGAAGGCTTGACGAGGGCGTGTTCGTAGGCAAGCAGCACAGCAACCACGATCAAACCCGCGAAGGCGATCCAGCCCAAGTGCTCCAGGCGGGCCACTATGACCAGCAGGGCCAGCATGCCGGCATGGAGCGCGGCGGAGGTGTAAAGAGCGGCAGCTATCCCATAACGCTTGGGGATCGAGTGCAGACCCAGGCGGTGATCGAACTCCACGTCCTGGCACGCGTAAATGATGTCGAAGCCCGCCACCCAAAGCGTGACCGCGGCGCCCAGCAGCAGGACGGACACAGACAAGTCGCCGCGCAGCGCGATCCAGGCCGCAATGGGAGATATCCCGAGACAGAATCCCAGGACAAGGTGTGAAACCAAAGTGAACCGTTTGGTGTACGAATACCCAAGCAGAATGGCAATGGCAACGGGCGAGAGCCTGAATGCCAGCGGGTTCAGTTCCCATGCGGCCAGCACCAACATCGCGCAGGCCAACGCGGTGAAGGCCGCCGTGAAGCTCACGCTCAGTTCGCCTTTGGGCAGGGCGCGCGCCTGCGTGCGCGGATTCAGCTTGTCGTATTTCAGGTCGGCAATGCGGTTGAAAGCCATCGCGGCGCTGCGTGCTCCCACCATGGCGACGATCAGCCAGAAAATTTGCCGCCACGAAGGCAGGCCGCGCTCCGCCAGCATCGCTCCGGTCAGCGCGAACGGAAGCGCGAAGATCGAGTGCTCGAACTTGATCATTTCGAGCGTGGTGCGGATTTTGCCGAAAAAGCGCGCCGGGGCGCGTCCTGAGCCCTGCGGCGCTATCACGGGATTGTGAAGTTGGTCGCCCATGTGTAAGACTCGATTTTATCCCAGAGTCGCGTTTTCGAACTGACCTCTTTCCCGGTTACAGCCTCAGGTCTTCCGTGGTACATTGGGGAGGGCATTCCCGACATCACGATAGCAGAGGAAAGGGCGATCATGAAGATCTCGCGGCACCTCCTTTCGGCGCTCTTCGTCACCCTGATGGGAGTACTCACTTCGTTCGGGCAGTCTCCACCGAAGTCCCGGCCCGCTGCCGCGGAAAAGTTCGGGGACGTGGATTTCCCGACATCCTGCAAGCCTGCCGTCCAGGCGGATTTTAACCGCTCCGTCGCGATTCTCCATTCCTTTTGGTACGAGCGCGCGCGAAACGAATTTGAAAAAGTCGCCGCGGGCGACCCGGCCTGCGCGATGGCCTACTGGGGCATCGCGATGACTTACTGGCATCCCTTGTGGGCTCCGCCCGACCAGGGCGATTTGGAAAAAGGAGCCGCGGCCGCCGAGAAGGCCGCGTCTCTCCGCGCCAAGACACAGCGCGAGCGAGATTACGTGGCCGCCGTCAACGCCTACTATCACGGCTGGCAAAAGTACAACCCTCACCGGCGGGCCGTTGCCTACAACCAAGCGATGGAGAAAGTCTACGCGGATTACCCAAAAGACATCGAAGCCGCATGCTTCTATGCGCTCTCGCTTGACGCGGCGGCGCTGCCGAGCGACACAACTTACGCCAACCAGAAAAAGGCCGGCGCGATTCTCGAAAAAGTTTTCGCAGCGCATCCCAATCATCCCGGCGCGGCGCACTACATCATCCACAGCTACGACTATCCTTCGCTGGCCGCCAAGGCGCTGCCCGCCGCGCGGCGTTATGCTGCCATCGCCCCAGCCGCCGCCCACGCGCTGCACATGCCGTCGCACATTTTCACACGGCTGGGCCTTTGGCAGGATTCCATTCATTCCAACCTCGCTTCCATTGCCGCCGCCAAGCAGGCCCTCGCGCGCGGCCAGGAGGGCCTGGGCGACGAGTTGCACGCCATCGGCTTCCTTTCCTACGCCTACCTGCAGCTTGGCCAATACAAGGCCGCCGAGGGCGTCCTCTCCGGCTTCAAGGGAATGCCGACGACGGGGATTCGCATCGAACCGTACACGGTGAAGGAAAAGGAAGCGACCGTGCGCGTTCAAATCGCTCTCGAACGGCACGAGTGGAAACAGGCAGCTCAAATTGCCATGCCGGAGCACGCCGGCACCGAAACTCAGGCCGTCGTCGCCTGGGCCAACGCCCTGGGCGCGGCGCGAGTAGACGACGTGCCGGCGGCGCAGAAAGCGGTGGCGAAACTTCAATCGCTCTACGATAACGGCCTTGGGCAGGACAATTCGGGCCAGGGCATCCACTATGGCGAAATGGAGCTTGCGGAAGCGCGCGCCTGGCTGGCCCAGGCGGAGGGCAAGCCCGATCAGGCCGTGAGCCTGATGAAGGCGATTGTAGAGAAGGTCGAATCCGGAAAAGCTGACGGGCTCATCTACCCACCGCTCGTTCCCGCCCGGGAACAGCTCGGGGACCTGCTCCTCGCGCAGAAACATCCCGCCGAGGCGCTGGCTCAATACGAAATTGATTTGAAAGACGCGCCCAACCGTTTTGACGGGATCTACGGCGCGGCGCGCGCGGCAGAACTTGCCGGCGACAAGGCTGTGGCCAGGAAATACTTCGCCGAACTCGTCAAGCTCGGCGCGCACGCGGATGCCGACGTGGCCGCGATTCAGCAGGCCAGGCAGTTTCTTGCAGGGGAGTAGCGGCCCGCGCCTACCAGACGGTGAGGATGACCAGCACCAGCAGGATGGCGTTGATCACGTGCGCCAGGTAGCAGAGGGGACAATTGGTGTGGAGCTTTTCACGCAGTGCGTAAACCAGGTAGGCGCCCAGAACCACCGTCACGGCGCTCGCCGCGGTCAGCAGGAAACGCAAAAGAAACGTGAGCGCAGGAACCTTGAGGTCCGCTGCCGCCAGCCCGTCCGGCGGAATGAAAGTCCAGCCGATTAAAACCAGATAATAGCCCATTCCAAAAAGCGAGTTCGGCCAGCCGAAGACGCGTGCGTACTCGGTCTTGACCACCGCCACGCAGCTCGAGCCCTCGCGCGCGCAGAGAATCTCCGGAACCCAGCGCGCGTTTTCCACGCGGCCGTAGTAAGCCAGGGTGAAATAGATCGCGTCGCCCAGGCCCACGAGCGAGAGGACAACCGTCAGCGTGCCGAGTATGGGATGCAACATGGTTGATCAGAGAAGGGGTTTGCGTTTCTTCTGCGCCTCGCCTGTCCAGCGGAACTGCACGCCCTGCTCGAGCCCGAGGTGGTTCAGGACGCGGCAGCAGAACTGCCTGGCCAGATCGTCAATCGAGGCAGGCCGGTGATAATAAGCCGGAATGATAGGGAAGATTTCTGCGCCCGCTTCGTGCGCTTGAAGCATGTTGACCAGGTGAACGCGGCTGAGGGGCGCGTCACGCACGCACAGGACCAGCTTGCGCCGCTCCTTCAGGCAAACGTCCGCGGCGCGCTCGATCAGAGTCTGCGAAAAGCCGTGCGCAATCTGCGCCAGGCACCCCGTCGAGCAGGGAATCACCACCATGCCGTCCACTCGATAGGAGCCGCTGGCAATGGAGGCGCCGATGTCGGAGTCGAGAAGGTACTCGGTCTTCCACGCCGCGCGCCCCGCCAGCGCCGCCGGCAGCGCCGAGCTTTTGGATACGTCCAGGCCCAACTCCTCGCGCACAACTTTCAGGCCGCTGCCGGAAACGACCAGATGAATCTTGCCGACGCGCTTGTCGGCTTCGAGCAGGGCCAGCATGCGCCGCGCAAAGATCGCGCCGCTTGCGCCCGTAACGCCTAGGACAATCGTCTTCTTGGCAGGAACTGCTTTCGGCGGCATGAAACCTGATGTTAGTGGGCGCATGAACCGAAGTCAAGGAAGGCGCTTTCCCTGCTATACTTCAAAATGTGTTGTAGGGGCGGCGTCCCTTCGCTCGGCTCAGGGCAGGCTCTCGCCGCCGAAAACCGCGATGTACGTGCGGCGATGCGGACATCGCCGCTACGGAAGAGGGCTAGTTTGACGCCGGAAGAAATCTCAAAGATGCTGAGGCGAGTGCGGCAGGGCAAGCTCTCCGTGGAAGACGCGGTGGATCGCCTGCGCAACCTGCCGTTCGAAAACATCGGCTACGCGCGCATTGACCATCACCGCTCGCTGCGACAGGGCTTTCCGGAAGTCATCTTCGGCCGCGGCAAGGCGCCGGCGCAAGTAGCGGGGATCGTGCGCCGGATGCTCAAGAACCGCCACAATATTCTCATCACGCGCGGCGATGCTTCGCTTTACCGGCGCGTCCGCGAGCTCGACGTGCGCGCCGAGTTCCACCCGCTTTCAGGCGCCATCACCATCCGCCGCGACATGAAAGTCCGCGGTAAAGGCAGAGTGCTCGTGGTCAGCGCCGGGACGTCGGACATCCCTGTGGCGGAAGAAGCCGTGGTCACGGCCGACATGATGGGCAACCGCGTGCGCGCGATCTACGACGCGGGCGTTGCGAACATCCACCGCATTCTGAGCCAGAACCGTCACCTGCGCGACGCGCGCGTGATCATTGTCGTGGCGGGCATGGAAGGCGCGCTGCCGAGCGTCGTGGCCGGCATGGTTGCCGCGCCCGTCATCGCCGTGCCCACCAGCGTGGGCTACGGCGCAAGTTTCAAAGGCATCGCGGCGCTGCTCGGCATGCTCAATAGCTGCGCTTCCAACGTCGCCGTGGTCAATATTGACAATGGATTTGGCGCCGGCTACCTCGCCAGCGTGATTAATCGGCTATAATAAACGAAGAGGTTTCTGCAGCATGAAGAAAACCGCCGAGCGCTATGTCACAGACCGGAACGGCAGGAGGAAGGCGGTCGTTGTGCCGCTCTCCGAGTACCGCCGCATGATGGAAGACCTGCACGACCTCGCCATCGTCGCGGAGCGCCGCAATGAGCCGGCGGTCACCCTTGAGGAAATGAAGCGGCGGCTAAAGTCTCGTGGCATCCTATAAAACTCTTTTCAGGCCCTCCGTCGAAAAAGACCTCTCGAAACTGCCAGGACCTCTCGCCAGACGCGCGGCTGTCAGAATCGAAGGATTGGCAGAAAATCCCTTTCCGCCCAATTCAATCAGGCTTTCAGGATCAGAGAAGCTTTACCGGTTGCGGATGGGCGACTACCGGATCGTTTACGAGGTAGATTCGAAAGCGCACGCCATCACGGTTTATTACGTTCGCCATCGGCGCGAGGTTTACCGCGGGCTCTAACGGGCGGGCTGGCCTTTAACTCCGGAAAATGCGCCTGAAAACTTCATCCACGTGTTTCAGGTAGCGCTCGACATTAAACACCCGGGCGATCTCGGAAGGCTTCAGGTAGCGGCGGATATCGGGGTCGCGTTCGGCAAGAGTCTTGAAATCTTCGCGCGTTTCCCACACCTGCATGGCGTTGCGCTGCACCCAGCGGTAGGCGTCCTCGCGCGAAGCGCCTTTTTCCGTGAGGTCGAGCAGCAATTGTCCTGAATAAATCAGCCCTTTCATCAGGTTCAGGTTTTCAAGCATGCGTTGGGGATAGACGAACATCTTCTCAACCAGGTTTGTCGTCTTCGCCAGCAGGTAATCCACCAGAATCGTCGAATCGGGCAGGATGACGCGCTCGACGGAGGAGTGCGAGATGTCGCGCTCGTGCCACAGCGCCACGTTTTCCAGCGCCGCCTGCGCGTTCGCGCGCACCACGCGCGCCAGGCCGCAAATCTGCTCGCTGGTCACCGGGTTGCGCTTGTGCGGCATCGCCGAGGAACCCTTCTGGCCGGCGGCGAAGAATTCCTCCACTTCGCGGATTTCGGTGCGCTGCAGTCCGCGCACTTCCAGCGCCATTTTTTCAAGCGACGCAGCGATCACGGCGAGTGTCGCAACATAAAACGCGTGGCGGTCGCGCTGGATGACCTGCGACGAAATCGGGGCGGGCTCGAGGCCGAGCTTCGAGCAGATCTTCTTTTCCATCGAAGGCGGCAGGTGGCCGTAGGTCCCGACGGCGCCGGAAATCTTGCCGACGCGCAGTTGCTCGGCGGCGAATTCGAAGCGTTCAATGTTGCGGCGGTTCTCTTGATACCAGATGGCGAGCTTCCAGCCGAAGGTGATGGGTTCGGCGTGGATGCCGTGCGTGCGGCCCATCATCGGCGTGTGCTTGAATTCGAGCGCGCGCTTCTTGAGCACTTCGCCGAGGCGCTCAAGGCCCTGCGTGATCAGCGCCGAGGCTTCGCGAATTTGCAGCGCCTGCGCGGTGTCCACCACGTCGTTGGAAGTCAGCCCGAAGTGCAGGTAGCGCGCCCCGCGGCCCACGTGCTCGGCCACGTTGGTGGTGAAGGCGATGACGTCGTGCTTGACCTCGCGCTCGATATCGAGAATGCGCTCGACTTCGAACTTGCCCTTGCGACGGATGGCGCGCGCGGCGCTCTTCGGGATCAATCCGGCTTCCGCCTCCGCTTCCGCGGCGGCGATTTCAACTTGCAGCCATTTGGCGAATTTGTTTTCGTCGGTCCAGACGCGGCCCATTTCCGGGCGGGTGTAACGAGGAATCATAGGAATTCCGATTTTGGATTTTGGATGGCTCACTCGGCCAACAGATGATGCCTTTCGAGCAGCCAATCATCCTATCACAAGCCGAGTGGAAGCGCTTCTTCGGCCGAAGCTATGGCCAGTGCCGGCATGCGGGCGGCGGCGACGGGGCAAGCCGGCAAACGGAAATTTTCTGACTCTCTTACTGTGCCAACGCGGCGGGTTTGCAGTAAGCTGGAGTGTCACAGCCAAATTGCCGAAAGGGGCTACGTCGCCATGCCAGAAACCAAGTCTCCCCAGAAAACCGTTGTCAATTCCAAGCCCTTGTCCGCCGACGAACTGCGCCTGATGAACGCTTATTGGCGCGCCGCGAATTACCTTTCGATCGGGCAGATTTATCTCTTCGACAACCCGTTGCTCAGCGAACCCTTGAAACCCGAGCACGTCAAGCCGCGCCTGCTGGGCCACTGGGGCACCACGCCCGGGTTGAATTTCATTTACGTGCACTTGAACCGACTGATCAAGAAACATGACCTGGACGTCATCTACATCACGGGCCCAGGCCACGGCGGGCCCGGCCTCGTTGCCAACACTTACCTGGAGGGAACTTATTCCGAGTTTTATCCCAACATCCCACAAAATGAGCAGGGAATGAAGCGCCTCTTCAAGCAATTTTCCTTTCCCGGGGGAATTCCCAGCCACGTGGCGCCGGAAACTCCGGGCTCGATTCACGAGGGTGGCGAGCTCGGCTATTCCCTCGCCCACGCGGCGGGCGCGGTCTTTGACAATCCCGATTTGATCGCCTGCTGCGTGGTCGGCGACGGCGAAGCGGAAACCGGCCCGCTCGCGACGAGCTGGCATTCCAACAAATTCCTCAATCCGATTCGAGACGGCGCGGTGCTGCCCGTGCTGCACTTGAACGGTTACAAGATCAATAACCCGACCGTCCTCGGGCGGATGAGCGACACAGAGCTGGCCGATTTTTTCCGTGGGTACGGTTACAAACCCTATTTCGTCGAAGGCGACGTACCGGAGGAGATGCACCAGTTGATGGCGGGAACACTTGACGCCATGCTCGATGAAATCCGCGCCATCCAGTCCGACTGCCGCGCCACCCAGAAAGCGCGCCGCCCCGCTTGGCCGATGATCATTCTGCGCTCCCCCAAAGGGTGGACGGGGCCCAAGGAAGTTGACGGCAAGCCGGTGGAAGGCACCTACCGCGCCCATCAGGTTCCACTCGCTGAAACCCGTACCAACCCCCAGCACCTGAAGATGCTGGAAGAATGGATGAAGAGTTACAAGCCCGAGGAGCTTTTTGACGCCCAGGGTAAGCTCCTGCCGGAACTCGCCGCGCTGGCTCCGCAGGGAGACCGGCGCATGGGCGCCAACCCGCATGCCAACGGCGGACTGCTGCTGCGCGACCTGGTGATGCCGGACTTCCGCGACTATGCCGTGAAAGTCAAGAAGCCGGGAACCATGATTGCCGAGGCGACGCGCGTGCTGGGCCGGTTTCTCCGCGACGTCATGAAATCCAACCCTCACAGTTTCCGCGTCATGGGGCCGGACGAGACCAACTCCAATCGCCTCAGCGCGCTCTTCGAAGTCACCGACAAGGTCTTCATGGAACCGCTCGTCGCGACCGACGATCACCTTTCGCCCGACGGCCGCGTGATGGAGGTCCTGAGCGAGCACCTGTGCCAGGGATGGCTGGAAGGTTATCTGCTCACGGGGCGGCACGGTTTCTTCTCCTGCTACGAAGCGTTCATTCATATTATTGATTCGATGTTTAACCAACATGCTAAATGGCTGAAAGTCACCCATGACATTCCCTGGCGTCGTCCGATCGCCTCGCTCAACTATCTGCTCACGTCTCACGTCTGGCGGCAGGACCACAACGGTTTCAGCCACCAGGACCCCGGCTTCATTGATCACGTGGTGAACAAGAAGGCCGATGTTGTGCGCGTGTATCTGCCGCCCGACACAAACACGCTGCTTTCCGTCGCCAACCACTGCCTGCGCAGCCGGCATTATGTGAACGTCATCGTGGCCGGCAAGCAGCCGGCGCTCCAGTGGCTGGATATGGAAGCCGCCATCGAGCACTGCACCTCCGGCATCAGCATTTGGGAATGGGCGAGCACCGACGACGGCGCCGAGCCTGACGTGGTGATGGCCTGCGCCGGTGACATTCCCACGCTCGAAACGCTGGCCGCGGTGGACCTGCTGCGCCGGCATTTTGAGGACGTCAAAATTCGCGTCATCAACGTGGTGGATTTAATGACCATCCAGCCGCATTCCGAGCACCCGCACGGCCTCTCCGACGCCGATTTCGATTCCATGTTCACCACCGACAAGCCCATCATCTTCGCTTACCACGGCTACCCCTGGCTGATTCACCGGCTGACTTATCGGAGGACGAACCACCACAACCTGCACGTGCGCGGCTACAAAGAAGAGGGAACCACCACGACGCCTTTTGACATGACGGTGATGAACGATCTCGATCGGTTTCACCTGGCCGGCGACGTGGTGGATCGCGTGCCGCGCCTGGCGCGCGTGGGCGCGCACTTCAAGCAGTTGCTGCGCAACAAACTGGTCGAGCACAAGCAGTACATCGCGCAGTACGGCGACGATTTGCGCGAAATCCGCGACTGGAAGTGGCCGTATTAGCCGCCCCGTGTATCAACGGAGCCTTGGACGTCGCCCTGAGCGAAACGAATAGTCCCAGCCCTTGAAGAACGAAGGCAAAAAACGGATTCTTCGCTCCGTTCAGAGGGAGAGATAATCTCTTAATGCTCGCTAAAACCAGAAGACGTTAGTTGGCTGGGTTTGGCTGGCAAGGTGGAGTTGCGGCCGCCCGCGCCCGTTGCGCTGTGTCAAAGCTTCCTCGGCGGACATGCGGGCGATTTCAGGGTGGTTGTTATTTTCGCTCAAGTGGGCGAGTACCAAGACCTGCGCGGCGCCGTCGAACTCTCCACCCAGAAACTCGGCCGTGGCGTGATTGGAAAGGTGCCCGTGGCGGCCCATCACCCGCTGTTTGACGTACCAAGGATAAGGCCCCACCTTGAGCATCTCCAGGTCGTGGTTGGACTCGAAGACCAGGCAGTCGCACCCTTCGACGTGCTGCTTGACGAGCGCGGGAATGTAGCCGAGGTCGGTGACGATTCCAATTTTGAAGCCCTGCGCCTCAAACGTAAACGCCACGGGGTCGGCGGCGTCGTGCGGGACAGAGAAAGGCGCGACCTCGATGTCGCCGATCGCGAATTTGCTGCCGGCGGAAAACTCCTCGAAGGAATTCAGGCGCGGGTCCCAGCGGATGACCTCGCGCGTCCGCGCGGAAATGTAAATGGGAACTTTCAGGTCAAGCGCGAGTGACCGCAGGCCGTTGATGTGGTCCACGTGCTCGTGCGAGATGACGATGGCGTCAAAGCCCTCGGCGCGCTCGCCCACATCGGCCAAACGTTTGTAGGTTTCCTTTTTGCTGAAGCCCGCGTCCACCAGCAGGCGCGTGCGCTCGGTCGCCAGCAGAGTGCAATTCCCCCGGCTGCCGCTTCCCAAAACGCAAACCCGAACGCTCAACTGGCCTCCCGCCCCTCGCGAATTATTGGAGATTATAAATCACGCCGCGCGAAACCACAAATCTGCGTCTGCCACGACGCACGACGACCGCGCCGAAAGCGTCTGCTATAATGGCGGGTTCAACAGCCGTGCGCGGCCGGCGGGAATCCCATGTCAGGAATCATCGGCTACATCGGCAACAAGCGCGTCGTGCCCGTGCTCCTGGAAGGGCTGGAGCGGCTCCAATACCGCGGCTACGACTCGGCGGGATTGGCGGTCATTAAGGATGGGACGCTCGGCATCCGCCGCGCCTCGGGAAAGCTCCGCAACCTGGAAGAGGTCATCCGGCTCAATCCGCTCGATGGAACTTACGGCATCGGACACACCCGCTGGGCCACCCACGGCGCGCCTACGGAAGAGAACGCCCACCCGCACC
>JAHEKS010000051.1 GCA_024638215.1 Acidobacteriota bacterium
TGCGGCTGGAAGCATCCGCGGCGGGGACAACCTCCGCCACACGCCCGGGCAGTTCACCGTGGCCCGTTGAGACGTTCACCTGCTGCCCGACCTGAACGCGGGCAGCGAATTGCTGCGCCAGGCTCGCCTCCAGGCGGTAGTGCGCGGGATCTTCCACGGTCAGGACGGGCGTGCCGGGCATCACCAGCGTTCCGGCATCCACGGACTTGGCGGTGACGATCCCGCCTATCGGCGAAACGATGCGCGAATAACTCAGCGCCGTTTCCGCGGAAGCAAGCTGCGACTTCGCCTGCTGGCCGCGCGCCAGGATTTGATTCTTCTTCGCTTGCATGGCACGTTCGTTGGCGAGCGCAGCCTTGTATTGGGTCTCGGCGCCGTCGAATTCCTGCCGGCTCACCGAGTTTTTGGCCAGCAACTCTTGATAGCGGCGGTAAGTGGTCTCGGCGAACTGGCGCTGCGCGCTGGCCGCCTCCAGCCCCTGCTCGACTTCCGCCAGCCCTTGCGTGGCTTCTTCCACGCCTGCCTGCGCCGCGCCCACCTGGGCGCTTTGGGTGCGGTCATCAATCAGCGCCAGGACTTGCCCGCGTCGAACGCGGTCGCCAGCACGCACGTTGATCTGTCGCACCGTGCCGCTGATTTGCGCGCCCAGAACGCTGACTGTGGCGGAGCGGATGGTTCCCACCGCCTCATAAATCTGCGGAGTCGGCTGCAATCGCACCGTCTCGAGCTTCACGCCTGTCGCGACCTCGCCTGAAGCTTCGACCGTCTGGTGGCCGGAGCCACAGGCAGCGAACACCGCCACCCCCGCGATCATCGCAATGATCGTGACTTTTGCAGGTAGTCTGTTCATCATTTTATTGCTTCCTTCGTCTCACCATTGTTGGTCGTCTCAAAGAACTCCACACCCTGGGTTTCTTTTAGCGCGTCACCGCGGGCGAGTCGGCGGCCAGTTCGCCGGTCGCCAGTTCCAGGGCCGCGTCGCTCATGCGATAGTCGAAAATGGCGTCCAGATAGTCCTGATGTGTACGGGCGCGGTCCGACTCCGCGCGCAACAGGTCCGTGATTGTTGCCAGGCCGGCTTCGTAACGGTTTTGAAGGATGCGCAGGCTTTCCTCCGATTGGGCGACCGCTCCGCGCGTGACGTCCACGCGCTGGCGGGCGGTCTCAAGGTTCAGATACGCCTCGCGCACCTGGAGCCGCACCGCCGAGGCCATCTGGGATTTCAGAGCTTCGGCGCGGCGCTCGAACGCTTTGGATTGCGCCAGGCGCGCGCGGTCCGCTCCGCCATCGAAAATGTTGAAGCTGAGCGTCGCGCCCATGGCCCAGTTGTTTCCGCCGCGCGCCGCGAAGGTTTGATTGTCCGTCTCCCACGAGCTGAACAGGTCGAGCTTGGGGAGGAAGTCGGCGCGCGCCAATCCCGAACTGTTGCGGGCGCGCTCCGCGCCGATTTCCGCCTGGCGATAATCGGGCCGCCGATCGAGCGCCCGAGTCTGGCGCTCGGCAAGCGTGCCGGCGTCGAAAGCAATCTCGTTGAGATGGCCGGCGGCGGCCGTGGGCGCGTCTTCGGGAAGTCCCATCGCCACATTCAGCGCCGCTTGCGCCACCTCGACGGCATTCTGCGCGCGCAGCAGGCTCTCCTTCGACCTCACGAGCTGCACCTCGGCGCTCAGCACGTCCGAATGCACCGCCAAACCCTGCTCTTCGCGCGACTGAGCCCGAGTCAGGTCGGCTTGAGTCTGCTGAACAGAAGTTTGCGCCACGCCGACGTTGTCCTTCGCCAGGAGTTCGTTGAAGTAAGCCTGCACCACGCCGAAAATGATTTCCTGGCGCGTCCGATGCTCCGCCTGCGTGGCGCCTTGCGCCTGCAGCTTTGCGTCGCGAATGCGCCCCGACGTCCGGCCAAAATCGTAGAGTGGCACGCTGGCGGTGAATTGTGTGCGGAAATTGTCGAGCGGCGGCGGAACGTTCAGCAACCCCAGGTCGAAATTCGCCGCGGTGAACTGCCGCTGGGTGAGCAGCGACCCGAAGACATAAACAGGATTGTTCCCCCGCATGAAGCCTTCGGAAAAGTCCACTCGCGGATAGCGACCGGCGCGGGACACGGTGATGCCTTGCGCAACGGCGCGGGAATATTCGTCGGCCGCCTGCACGCTGGGATTTTTTTCCAGGGCGATCCGCACCGCTTCGGGCAAGGAAAGGCCGGAGGGCGAAGCACCTGTGGCCGCCGTTTGGGCCAGGACGGGGACGCTCGCAAGCACCGCTGCGACCAGAACGGACAGCCACCGCGCTACGCTCAGTCCCATTGCCGGCGCGCGGGACGGTACCCTCCCCATCGCTGGTGTACTGATTTCCCTCCGGGGTTGCGCGGCGGAGGACGACGCGGATAATGCTTTCACCATCACTTTTCACCTCGGCCCGAATTCCTGCCCACGGGCACCGCCATTTCTTCCAGGCCCAGCCGTGCGTTCTCCACCACGCTGTCGCAGACCAGAGAACAAAGCCTGAAGACCATGGGATCAGAGACCGAGTAGATCATGCTCGTCGTCGAGCGCCGCCGTGCCACCAGCCCGGATTCAAAAAGGGATTGCAAGTGGCGGGAGACGTTGGGCTGGCTGGTGCCCAGCTCCTGGACGATCTCATTGACCGACTTCGGCCCCGTCTGCAGGTATTGCAAAATGCGCAGCCGCTGCGGCTCGCCCAGCACGCGAAAGCGGTGGGCCACCGATTCGATCATCTTTTCCGTGAGGGGGAACAGTCGTTGTTTCATGAATCCGTATATAAGCATATGCGCATATAGATGTCAAGAGTTTTTTTATCGCACTCGGCCTTCGCTACCTTACCCCTGAATTTTCTTAGGTTTATCTCTCAGAACTCAGCCCCGCCCGGCGGTGGGCGGCTCGCGCCGCGGCGGCACCGCGAGCTTCGTCTATCGTTCTCTCAGGCAGCTTCGACGGTCTGCTCGGCCGGCTGCGCGGTGCCTTCGGGGATGATCTCAAACGTGGCCTCAATGCGCGCCGTCTTCGAAATCATCACGCCCACCGAGCAATATTTGCTTTCAGAAAGGTGGATGGCCTTGCGCACGGCCTCCGGGTCCACTTGGCCTCGCAGCCGGTGCTTGATTTCAACTCGCGTGAAAACTGTAGGAGGCTCGGAGGCTTGCTCGGCGCGCACTTCCACCTCGTAGCCCGTCACACGCTGCCGCATCTTGCGCAGGATGCTGATGACATCGAACGCCGTGCACCCGCCCAAGGCCAAAAGAGCGAACTCGACCGGCTTGGGCCCCGAGTGCCCGGCAGTGTCATCCATCACAAACGCGTGGCCTGTCCCCGACTGAGCTACAAACTGCCGTCCAGTTCCCTCAACCGTTGCTAATCGAAGCTTTCCTTCCACCATTTTCTGCCTCCATGGAAACCCTGGTTTGCATCTGCCGCTGATAGTCCCTTCAGCCTGCTGAGACGCAATTCATCTTCCAGAATGGAGCGGACAAGCAGATCACCCGATGGCGAGCACAAAGTCAGAGCCCCACCGCTGTTTTTCAACTCGATGACGCGACGAGAGTTATTGCGCTCGGGCGGTGCTTACTTGCGCAGAGCGTTGGCGCGAGCGAAAACTCAAGTCCTCTTGCTGGGAACACGTAATCTGCGCAATATCACCCACCAAACTCAGACAAATAGCCGAAATCGGCGACCTCAAGTCAGGCATGATGCGCCGATAGACCTTGTCACAATTATTGGCTACGATTCCAACTTGTCGGGTGAAGCGCAAGCGCGGAATGCGCTTGCGTTGCGGCCTGAGAATGCGGGCGATGCGAAAGTTTGCTCTTCTCACTGCAGCTCCGGTCTGGGGCTTGCTTTGGGCGACGCCCCAACGGATCGCTTCGCAAAATGCGAGGACCCACGTGCAGTTCGATGACATCACTGCCGCCTCCGGCATTCAATTCCGGCACCACTCGGCTCCCGACAAGCGTTACATCGTCGAATCCATGCGTGGCGGCGTGGCGCTGTTCGATTACGACAACGACGGCTGCCTGGACATCTATTTCACCAACGCGCCGACCGTTGCCACGGCCAACGATCCCAAGAGTTCCCGCAGCGCACTCTACCGCGTCCACTGCGACAGGGCGAACAACCCGGGAAAGCCGGACACCTTCTAAGCAAGCTTGGCGGGGAACGCGAGGTGTCCTTCCTGCCAACTAGCTGGCAAGAAGAATTGCAGCGGGATTGAACGCAGCTGAGGTATAATCCGCGCCGCCGAGAACTCAAAACAGCAAAACGCCGAGGATAGACCGGACCCGGCGATTGGCATTTCCCGCGATTCATTGTCTGGGACACGCGGCGGTTTCATTTCGTCAAGCCTTGCCGCGCGAGGAGCGAACTGTGCGCCGATTGAGCCTTTCCCTACTGATTGCATTTGCGCTGCTTGGGACCCTTGCGTGCGGCGGAGGAAGTTCGGTCCAAGCGCCTGTCACGAGGCCCGGCGTTCGACTGTCAGCCACGAGCTTGACCTTTTCAGGCGAGGTCGTTGGCACCACCAGCCCGGCGCAAACGATCACGCTGACCAACTCCGGCAACGCCCCGCTTGCAGTCACGAGCATCATGCCGAGCGGCGACTTTGCCCAGACGAACACCTGCGGGTCTTCGGTCGCGGCATCGGCAAGCTGCTCGATCAATGTCACGTTCAGGCCCACGGCGGGCGGCACCGCTTCCGGCGCACTCAGCATCTCCGACAACGCCTCCGGCAGCCCGCAATCCGTCGAGCTCAGCGGGTACGGCATGGCAGGACTGGTGAAGCTCAGCACCGACACGTTCACCAACACCACCAGCCAGCATGCGACCGAAGTCGAGCCCAGCAGTTACGCTTTCGAATCCACCATCGTCAGCGTATTCCAAGTCGGCCGGTTCTACGACGGCGGCTCTTCGGCGATTGGCTTCGCAACCTCCATCGACGGCGGCACGACGTGGACGCCCGGCCTTCTTCCGGGCATCACCAATCTTCAGGCTGCTGCCGGCCCGTATGATCGCGCCAGCGACCCGGTGGTGGTTTACGACGCCGCGCATATGAAATGGCTTGCGGTGACCCTCCCGATATTTTCGGCCGGCGTCATTGCTCCTAATCTTCTCGTCAGCCGCTCCACGGATGGCTTGGCGTGGGACGACCCTGTCACCGTGTTGAAGGTCACGGGCGACTACGACAAGCCGTGGATCACGTGCGACAACTGGCCGCGGAGCCCATTTTTCGGGAATTGCTATATCGAGTGGGACAACCCCGCGCAGAACAATTTGATTCAGATGAGCACTTCGAGCGACGGCGGGCTCACCTGGGGAGCCGCGACAGACGTGCCCAATGCTTTCGGCGGCATCGGTGGACAGCCCGTCGTGCAGCCCGACGGCAAGGTGGTCGTTCCGATTGACAACGGCTATGAGAGCAGTGTCCTCGTCTTTTCGTCATCCGATGGCGGCGCTTCTTGGAGCAGCCCGCAAACCGTCTCGGCAATCAATGATCACACGGTCGCGGGCGGATTGCGTTACGCCCCGCTCCCTTCCGCGGTGGTGGATTCGAGCGGCAAGATCTATGTGGTTTGGCCGGATTGCAGCTTCCGAACCAATTGCTCCTCGAACGATCTCGTGATGTCCGAGTCCACCGACGGGATTAGTTGGTCATCGCCGGCGCGCATCCCCATTGATGACGTGACCGGTGGTGTTGACCACTTCATACCCGGCCTTGCCGTGGATCCGGCGACCTCCGGCAGCACGGCTCATCTGGGTCTTGTTTATTACTATTATCCTGTTGCGAACTGTACCGCTTCGACCTGCGAGCTTGACGTGGGCTTTGTCTCTTCCCAGGATGGCGGCGCCACCTGGAGCGCGCCCGTGCAATTGGCCGGGCCGATGAATTTGAATTCGTTGCCATCAACCAGTATTGGGCTGATGGTCGCCGATTACATTGCCGCCTCTTACACGAGCGGCCTGGCGTACGGCGTCTTTGCAGTCACGAATCCCAACGCCGGAGCCACGTTCGACGAGGCGATCTACACCACGGCGAACGGCTTGACCGCTCGCGCAAGCACTCGAATGCGATCTTCGGCGGGAGAAATTCGCGTGCGCAATGCGCGCTGCGGCCACCCCGCCCGAAGCACGCCCGCAAAAATCCGCTGACTGCGATTCCTTTTGACGAGAAGGAAAATCACTGCGGGTGCGCTGGCGCTTGCAGGCGGCGCCGGCCAGCCGAGGCGGCCGGTCGGCGCCCTGCTTCAAGTTAGGCCGGCCGGATGTTCTGGTTCACGCGGAAGAAATTCTCGGGGTCGTACTTTTTCTTAATCGTCGCCAGGCGCGCATAGTTGTCGCGGAACGAGGCCTGGACGCGCTCCTGCCCTTCTTCCATCATGAAATTCACGTAAGCCCCGCCCGCCGAATGCGGATGCAGCGCGTCGAAGTAGTCCTTGCACCACTTGGTGATCTTGTCCTTGTTGGCGGGGTCGGGATCAACGCCGACGATAACTTCCGCCCAGTTGGCATCCCGGTAGCTGAATGCCGTATCGGCCGAGCCCACGCGATGCGCCGCGCCGTCAATGGAGTAAAGGTGCATGGTGGAGTGTACCGAGGGAAGCTTGGAGGCCTGCTCGATGTGGCGCGCGATGGCCTCGTCGCTCAACTCCTTGACAAAATCGGCGCGCCAGTACCACTGGAGTCCGGGTGGATAGAGCGGATCGAAGATGGTCTGGACGGCGGGGAAGGGCAGCGCCCCCACGTGATCGAGGACGGGCTTGCCGACTGAACGCATCGGCTTGGTGGCGGCGGCGCCTTCTTCCGCCGAGGTGTTGCAGCACCACATGATGCCGCACACTTTCTTCAAATGCAGGTTGGGTGGAAACATCGGCACGGGCGGAATGGTGAGGAAGGCAAAGAACCCGTTGACGTTTTCCGGAGCCTTGAGGATGAACCCGCGATAAGCCTTCATGACCTCGGCGGCTTGCTCGAGCGGCCAGAAGGTAGGGCCGGCATAAACCATCTTGACCGGCTGCATGCGGAACAGGAACGACGTGACCACGCCGAAATTTCCGCCGCCGCCGCGTAACGCCCAGAACAAATCGGCGTTCTGCTTTTCATTGGCGACGACCAGGCTTCCGTCCGCCAACACGACGTCTGCAGACAAAAGGTTATCAACGGTCAGGCCGTACTGTCGGCTGAGATAGCCGATGCCGCCGCCGAGGGTGAGTCCGGCGACGCCGGTCGTGGAAATGAAACCGCAAGGCACGGCCATGCCGAAGGGGTGCGTGGCGTGGTCCACGTCGCCCCACACGCAGCCGCCTTCCACGCGGACGGTGCGTGCGGCCGGGTCCACACGAACACTCCTCATTCGCGAAAGATCAATCACCAGGCCGTCGTCGCAGATTCCGAGGCCGGCGCCGTTGTGTCCGCCGCCGCGAACGGCGGTGAGCATTTTATTCTCGCGGCCGTATTCCACGGCCGCCATCACATCAGCTACGTCCACCGAGCGCACGATCAGCGCTGGACGTTTGTCAATCATCGCGTTGTAAACGCTTCGGGCGGAATCGTAGGCGCTGTCGCCGGGCTGGATGATTTCGCCGCGGATTCGGGTGCGAAGCTGTTCGAGGTTTGCTGCAGGCATGGTTCCTCCTTAGGATGGAATTAACGGGATCGCGTCCCTGAGTATCGCCGAAGATTTTATGAATGAGGTTGCCCCGAACAGCCCAGTATACAACACCTCAGCCAGGCATCAAGAGGATTGAAGGAAAGGCCCCGCCCGGCGCGCGAGGAATGGGTTCGTCCTCCCCCAGCGCGGCTTCGATCAGGCTTCGTTACCGTTTCGTTTCGGGTTCGTTTTCCGATGCCGGCCCTTTATTTTCATCAACATCCGGGCTTCGTTTATGTATTCCCGGTGCCCGGCTGCCGGGTTTTGTGCTCCATGTTCGCTTTTCGTTCGCCCTGGCCGCCTGTTGGACGGACGAAGCAGCCCGGAACCGTTGCCCGGGCGGGGGCGCTTTCCAACACCGCATTGTGCCGCACCCTGATCATGGAGGTCTATCTAGCTAGGCTACAATAAGTCTTCCTCTCCGTCAAGCATAAAAGGGGGCGGGCCTCCGGGTCCGGCTCTTCCCTTTCTTCGCCTCGGGGGGGCGCCCTCCGCGCAAGCTTTGCTCGCAAGCTCATGCTTGCGGCTTTTGCCGACTATTTTCTCAACCTCGGGCGGCGGGTCTGCCGATAAATCTGGCGGGGAGCATGGCGTCCCATGCGGCCATTCCCCGCCGCGCCGTATCCAGGTTAAAGGAAAGCCGGCGAAAGAAACGCATGAGCCCGCGGGGCCGCGAACCCTCTGCCTCGCGCCTCCGACTTGCGGAGTTCACGGCAGTCAGCTATAAGTGAAGGGGGTTTATGTCTGAAACACCGGGGCCGGGATCGCCGGTTCAATTAGACAGGGAGAGCGAGAAGCGCCGCCGGTCGGACCGGGTTCTCGCTCCCGTACCCATCCGCGTCATCGCCAATGACATGAGCGGCACTGCATTCAGCGAAGATGCGGTCACGGTCAGCTTCAATCGCGAGGGCGCGCGCATCAGCCTGACCCACACCCTGCTGGTGGACGACGTCATCCTGGTCCTCAACAAGAAGACCAACCTGGAAGAGGAGTTCCGCGTGGTTGGCGCGTTCCAGCAGGTCACCGGCGACCGCCGCGAATGGGGCGTGGAGGCGGTCAACCCCGACGCCAACATCTGGGGCATTGATTTCACTCCTCCTTCCGAAGAGTTGCAGCCCAAGGCCTTGATCGAGTGCGGGGGCTGCAAACACCTGGTGCAAAGCCCGCTCTCCTCCATCGAGTACGACATCCTGCTGGCCATCGGGATGATCTCCCGCAACTGCGATCGGTGCAAGGAAACCACCCGCTGGAAGCCCAGCCTGCAGACCGCGATGCCCGAGATCCTGAGCGCCGTCCCCAAGAAGCCTGCGGCGCAAACCGGAACGCGGCGCGTGAAGCGGATCAATCTGGTTATGCGCGTTCGGGTCCGCAACGCCTGGGGCGTCATTGACGTGGCTCAGACGCGCAACGTTTCGAAACTGGGATTGTGCTTTTTGAGCACCAAGGTCTTCAGCAAGAACGACGAAGTCTCCATCGTCCTGCCCTTCGCGGCCGGGTCCGTTCCCGTGGAAACCAAGGGAAGAATTGTTTGGACCGCCAAAACCCAAGGCGGCTTCTACCACGGCGTCGAATACCTGAAGAAGTAGCGGGTTATCCCGCGCGTGAGAGCCGCTCAGCCGCAAGGTGACTGGACCTTTTCCACGCTGGCGGAAGCCGCCTACTGGTAAAGGTTTGTCGGCCGCTTCTGCCGGTCCTCCAATTGCTGGCTCACTTCGAATTGCTTCTGGGCATCCGCCCGCCTGCCCGCTCGCAGATAGGCTCGGCCCAGTTGATAGTGGCTGTAGGGCTTGTCGGGATCCAGCCGCACGGAAGTTTCGAGCTGTTCGATGGCTTGCTTGACCGAGCCCTTTTCAAGCAGCGCCTGTCCCAGGCTGTAACGCGCTTCGGCGTAGTCGGGCTTCTCTTCCACGATTTTCCGCAGCATCGCAAGGCTCTCGTCGAGCTTCTGCTGCTTCAGCAGAACAAAAGCCAGGCCGTAGCGCGCCTGGAGGTTGCCGGGGTTCTCGGCTGCCTCCTGCGCGAACTCGTTTCGCGCCTCATCCAGACGGCTCTTGGTGAGCGCCATGGTCCCCAGGTAGTAGTGAACGGAAGGCGCGCGCGGATCGAGCCTGAGGGCCTCGTGAAATTCCTTCGCGGCCTCCTCCGGCTGGCCCTCCGCGGCGTAGGCGCGCCCCAGCAGGACGTGAACAGCGGCTGAATTGGGATGCTCGGCGAGCATTTGGGAGATAATCCGCTGCGCTTCGTCGCCGCGGCCGGTGCGCGCCAGCGCCATTCCCAGGGCAAACTGAACGTCAACATCGCCAGGGAAGGCCGGCAGGACCTGTTGGAGGATTTGCGCTGCCTGCTCGTAGTTCCCGGTTTCGGAACAAGCCAGCCCCAGATATTTTTGCGCCTTCCTGTTGGAAGGTTCGCGGGCGGTGGCACGCTTGAGCGCCGGAAGCGCTTTGGCGTAATCCTCGGCTTCGAATTGCGCCAGGCCCTCGTTGAAGTCAATGCCGGGGAAATCGGGGCTCAACCGGCGAACGGCCGCAAAGTGCTGTGCCGCGTCCGCAAATCGCCGGTGCCGGACAGCAATGAGCCCGAGAAAGTTTTCGCCGCCCGCGAGCAGGCCGTCGAGAGTCGAAAGCCTGGCCTTGTCCTTCGCCGCGGGGGGTGAAGCCGTGTCCCGCTTCTCCGCCTCGCGGACGAGTTCCGAGCGCCTTCGATACGCATCCGCCAGCAACGCCCGAAGGGCCGCCCGCGCCGCATCCTCCTTCCCCTGCTTGAAAAGACTCTGGGCAAATTCGTAGCGGGTTTTCAGGTTCTCCTGGCCGATGGCGGGCGAAGCGAAAACGAGCGAGACCGGGAAGACAAGCGCGACCAAGGGCAGCAGGAAACGACGGGCTCGGCTTGGGGCGCGTTGGGCCATGGCGAACCGGATTCCGGCCCTGCGAGGCCGCCAATCCTCTCCAGCATAACAAGAAAGCGGGAGCATCGCACCAGCGATGCTCCCGCTTGTCAGACGCCAACACCCGGCGCAGGTTAGAAGATGAGTTTCAGCGCGAATTGAATCTCTCGCGGACCGCGATTGCCGTTGACCGTGCCGAAAGAAGAAGTCGGATCCGAGGCTGACCCGACGATGGGATTGCCGTCCGCGTCGGTTTGGACCACGAACGTGTTGTCCACGCCGTTGAACTGCGTGTGGTTGAAGACATTGAAGAACTCCGCCCGGAATTGCAGGTTGGCGCCTTCGCTGCCCGCCTTCTGCCCGAACCACGGGATCTTGGTGTTTTTGAAGATGGAGAAGTCCGAGTTAACGATCCCCGGCCCGCGCAGGTTGTTGCGCGCCGCATTTCCAAAAGTCCCCGGCGCCTGGAGGACAAAAGCGGCCGTATTGAAGTATTGGCCCAGGGTCCGTTGGCCCTTGGGAAGGATGGCTTTCCCGACCAGGTTCGGCCGCTCACAGATGTTGCTGTCCAGGATGCCGGCGATGTCCTGGTCTTCGCAGGCCGTGAACGGCGTCCCGGAGCGGAAGGTGCTGATGCCGACGACTTCCCATCCGCCGAGCATCCTGCCCTGCCAGCCCGTTTGATTCTTGTAGAACGGCAGGTTCCAGATGTAGTTGAACACCAGCGAATGGGGTGTGTCCTGGTTGGTGAGCCCGCGGTCCAATTGCGGGTGATAGGCATCCTGGATGGGGCTGTTTCGTGCTTCTGTATCCTGGTTAATGGTGTTCGAGATATTCCTCGAATAAGTGTAAGCGACCTGGAATTGCACGCCTCTCTGCATGCGGTGGTTCACGAACACCTGGAGGGAGTTGTAACTGGAGACGCCCACGCGTTCGTTCATGTTGATGACGCTGAAAGCGCGGAAGGGACGGACCGCGTCGGCAATGGGCACCGCGGTGCAATCCCCAAGGATAGCGCAATCGAAAACCCCCAGTTGATATTGCGCCGGGATCTGGTTGATGTCCCGGTTCTGCCCCAGGTGAATCTGGTGGTTGCCCACGTAATCGACCTCCAGAGTCGTCTGGGCGCCCAATTCATACTGAATGCCAAAGCTGTACTGGTAGCTCAACGGATTGTTGTAAATCGGGTCAAGCGCCGAGATGGTGACCGGGGGTTGCGGCAGGTCGGGATTGAAGGGCGAGAGGCCGCCCGGCGCCAGTTGGCTAAAGGTGAGGCTGGTCAACACCGGATAGAGGTCGAAAGGCGGCTGCTGGCCGAGCGAGCTGGTCTGAGACATGGCATCGCGGCCATGGAACATCCCAAACCCGGTACGAATCACCAGCTTGTTTGAGAATCCGTGGGGTACCCAGGCAATGCCAATGCGAGGTTCAAAATCGTGCCAGTGGTCGGTGAGCAGCGAGGGGCGCGGAAAATTCTTCGGCGTAATGATTCCGTTGAGCGTGTTGCAGACGGTCGGATCAACCAGCCCGTCCTCATTGAACGCGCTGGCGGGACATTGCGAGGGGTTGTAGGCGCTGGGGAGAAAATTCGCGATGTTGTTGTCAGCTGAGTGGATTTGCCCCAGGTATTGCCAGCGCAGGCCGAGGTTCAACGTCAAATTCGATGTTGCCTTGTAATCATCCTGGACATAGATAGCGGCGTTGCGGGCGCGGTCGGGAACGAAGTTTTGGCTTTGCTGCTCTGTGTAATAGAGGAGATTACCAAGAAGCAAGTCTTGGAAGGTATTGAAACCGACCGTTCCGGCAGTCTCGTCGTCTCCGCCGTTGGCCGGCTCCAGCTTGGCGAAAGACAGGCCTGAGAACCCGACCTTCACGTTGTGCCTGCCGAAGGTCATGGCTACGTCATCTTTGATCTGAAAATTATTCGTCTTGTTAAAGAAAGGCGCGGCATGAGTGACAGCGCCGAAGTTTTCCACCCCCCACATGCTGGGGAACGAACCGCTGGTTTCGGGAAACAGTTCCGTGTAAGTGAATCCGGAGCGCGAGGCCAGCGTCGCGTCCGAGGTCTTCCCGGTCACGAACGAAATGTAGTTGTGCGAATAGCCGAACTCGAAGTCGTTGACCACGGTCGGGCTGAAGGAGTAGGTCAGGTGGAGCGCGGCATTCGAGCCCAGCCATTGCCAGTCGCTGTTGACGGAGGGGAAACTGTCGTCTCCCCAGAGCTGGTTATTGATGCTGTTCAGCGCCTGCTTCATTTGCATCCAGCGCACCATCATTGTGGCCTTCTGGCCGATATAGTGGTCCCAACGATAGGTTTCCTGGTCCACATTGGTCACCGTGGGAGAGCTGACAATGTAGTTGAATCCGTTCACATCGTAATTGGCGTTCGGCTTGGGGTAGCGCTCGAGGATCGCGGCGCCATTGGGGTCAACCAGAGAAGGATCGACGTTCGCCTCCTCCGTGATTGGGACCTCGTAAGGATCGGCGGGTTGCACCGTGCAGGGCGCGGGGGTGACCTCGCAGTTCGGATCCAGGATGCCCTGCCGCTGCCGCATGCTGGGCACGTTATCGGTCATCACGTTGCCGCGCACTTCCCGCCT
Organism: Acidobacteriota bacterium; assembly: GCA_024638215.1. Taxonomy (GTDB): domain Bacteria; phylum Acidobacteriota; class Terriglobia; order UBA7540; family UBA7540; genus JAHEKS01. The sequence continues at coordinate 13,141 of JAHEKS010000051.1, forward strand.
GACTTCCACCGACGCAAAGAAGAAGTCCTTCGTCTTGTCCTTGTTGTAATTGCCCAGCCAGAACGGCCCGCCGATGGTGCCGCCGAAATCGTTGAGGCGCAACTCGCTCTTCTGCGAGCTCGTGGCATTCAAGAAGAAATCGGCGGCATCGAACTTGTCGTTGCGCACGAATTCATAAAGATCGCCGTGGAACTGCTGCGTGCCGGACTTGGTCACGATGTTGACCACCGCCCCGCTGCCGCTCCCGAATTCCGCGCTGTAGTTGTTGCGCAAGATCTTGAACTCGGCCAGCGAATCCACGGAAGGGGTGACCAGCAGGTTCGCCGCCGACCCGTTGTCCTCGTTGTAGACGCCGTCCACCAGGAAGATGTTCTGGTTGGACTGCGCCCCATTGACCGAGGAGGCGGTGTCGCTGAACAGCCCCACGCCGCCGCCCACTCGCCCGCTGTCCGGCGCCACGCCCGGCACCAGATCCACCAACTGATTGAAAGCGCGGCCGTTCAGCGGCAGCGCCTGCGTTTGGTTTGCGCCCACCAGGTTGGAAACTTCCGCCGTCTGGGTCGAGAGCAGCGGAGCTTCACCGGTCACCGTAACACTTTGGGTGACCGCCCCGACCTCCAGCGAGATGTTCAGATTCAGCTTGTCATTGACGTCGAGGTGGATTCCGGCCCGTTCATACTTCTTGAACCCGCCTTTCTCGACGCTCAGCCGGTAGTCGCCGATCGGCAGCCGGATAAAGAAGAAGACGCCCGCCTGCGTGGTCGCGGTGGTCCGCCGGGCGCCGGTGTTAACATTGGTGGCTTTGACCGCCGCGTCCGGAACGGCGCCGCCGCTCGCATCCGTAACTATTCCGGAGATGCTCGCTGTGATTTCCTGGGCGGAACACCGGGGCGCGAGAAGCGTCCCCGCAACACATCCCACCAGCAATGTCCAGATGAATACGCTCTGCCTCTTCGACATCGGACCCTCCTTGCCGAGCAATGTCCCGGAACCAACCGATCCGCCGGGAGTTTGCGAAACAGCTCAAGCGCTCGCGCGGGCAATGGCATACCGAACCCGCATTTCCCTGGGGCCGATTCAGATCCAACAACGACGCTGAATTATTGAAGCTTTCAATCCCTGAGGTACGTTTTCCGCGCCTCGGACACGAATGACTTGGATGTCAAAACTTACTAAGGACTCCTAACAAACACAGGGTTCAAATACCATTCCGCCCGCGGTTTGTCAAGCGTTTTCTGCCGCTTAGCAGCACCCGCGGTCCTCGCTTGAAAACACACGCCGTCTTCCTAGTCCCGCTCCTCGGCGAAAGGAACTCGCAGCGAAGGCGGCTCAAACCCGAAGGTCTCTGACACCGGCACCCCCGAAGGGACCGTGGCGGAGGGCAGGATGATGGCTTCGGCCGTGTGCAGGGCCAGCCAAATGGACCCGAACAATTGGGCTTCGCGCCCCAGGCTGCTCAGCGCCAAGCGCGGACGCGAAAACTCGTTGCGGACCAGGATGGCCTTGGTAGCCTCAAGCAGCGCGGGGTGCGACCCCACGCGGCCTCCGAGGACGACCAGCGACGAATTGAGTACCACGCAAACGTTCGTAATCGCTTCCGCCAGAACCCGGGCCGTATGTTGGAGGATCGGCCCGGCAACAAGCTCTCCCCGCTCGCCGAGGTCGAATATCTCCGGCGCGGAAAGGGCGCGGGAAAGATGCCTCGGGGGTTTGCGGTCCCTTACCCAGAGTTTCCTCCACGCCTTCTCAATGCCCTTGCTGCCCAAAAGGTCCTCGAGCGAACCCTGACGACGGATGGCCACGGGCGCTTCCTTGGCTCCGGGAACGTAGAGATAGCCGATTTCGCCCGCCGTCCAGTCCGCCCCGTGGTACAACCGGCCATCCACAAAGATGCCCGCGCCCACCCCCGTGCCGATGGTAAGGAAGACGAAATTCCTTTCGCCCTTGGCCGTGCCGCACCAGCTTTCGCCGAGGGCGGCCAGATTCACATCATTTTCAACCGTGGTGGGAATGCCGGTCTTCTCCCTCAGAATGTCCCGCAGCGGAAGGTTGCGCCAGCTCGAAGAAAGGATGGGCGCCGACAGCACCACTCCTTCGCGCACGTTGGTGATGCCGGGTATGCCGGCGACCAGCGTCAGAAGTTTCTTGGGCGGAATCTTCAAGTTCCGAAGCTGCCGGCCCAAAGCCGCCGCCACCAGCGAGGCTGCCCGCTCCGGCGTGCTGTGCAGCCGGGTGTTTCCCACCCACTTTCCCACGATGGTCCCGTTCAGGTCGGCGATCGCCACGCGAATGATGGACGTCCCGATGTCCGCGCCCGCCACGTATCCGAGGTTCGAGTTGAATCGAAGCAGGTCGGGCGGCCGTCCGCCGTTTGACGGTCCCGGCCCGATGGGTTCCACAAGGCCTTTTTTCTGAAGATAAGCGACGGTGCTGGAAACCGTGGGCGCGCTGAGACCCGAAAACCGGGCCAGGTCGGCTCGGGAACACGGACTCTGCAGCCGGAGCAGGCGAAGAACACGCCGCGCATTCACCTTGCGTAAAAGCTCCGGCCCACCTGAGCCGTTCCTGCTTACGCGTGACCTCCGAGGGAACTGTGCCATGCCGGTTCTGGTGGTCTGCCTCCCTCCAGGATTAAGGAAGCGGCCTGGCGGCGCGGGCCGCGTATAGTGACTAAGTTAAAATAATTAACAAAGTCCGTCAACTGGATTCCGCACCGGGCCGGGTGCGCCCGTGCCGGTTCTGTTTTCGGGGCGATCTCGGAAGGCGGTGTTCTTAAGACGATCCCTGAGCTTTGCAGCCGGGACATTCGACGTAGAAATAATTCCCTCTGTAGCCAAGTTCGTTCAGGCCGAGGCGGGAGGTATAGAAGCCCCGGAGGGTCTCAGACTTGAGATAAGCGAGAAAGTGCGCGCCGTCGCTTCCGTGGAGCGTCCGGGAGCCTTCACCGACGGCGAGCTTCGCGACCTCAATCTGCATGGGCTCTTTCAACTCGAGGAAGGGAGCACCACGAACTTCCTTGGATTTTTCGTCAAACCACTTCAGGCCTTTTCGGCAGATGCTGTCGGGCGCGGCGGTCTCAAGCTTCTCCACGGCTTCCCTGCCGTAATATTCCACCGCCAGGGCTCGATGCTCCGGCGAAAGTTGGCGCGCGGCTTCACGCACCGCGGCGGCCTGAGATAACACCAGATCAATCCATTCCGCGATCTCGGAACCGGTCTGCGTGGCGTCCGCCCCGCCGGATTGGGCGGTGGCCGTTGGCGGTGACCCCAGAATGATTGTCACGAGCCGGCGTACCGCTTGGAATTCACGCTCATTGAAAAAGAGAGGACGAAAAGCTCCCTGCCCGCGCTGGACGAAGTCGGTCGGCGAGCCGGGAGGAATTTTCACGTACCGCTCATCGCTCGTGAGTGCGTGCGCCATGTGCTGGCCGGAGGGCTCGTAAAGTCCGGGCGGAAGCGCTCGAACCTCCGGCGCCGCGACGCTCAGCGCCGCACCCGCCTTCGCCGCCACTTCCGCGGCTGAACCGCTGAAGCCGAAGACGAATGCCGCCTCGCCGAGTTTCAGCAGCCATTCCCGGCGTGAAATGTCGTCCGGCGATGTCTCGTGTTGCTTTTCTTCCGGCTCTTGGTCGCTCATGCTCTTCCCGACGTCTCTTGTCGTGAACCGAATGCCGTCCGGCTCACAGATTGCCGCGCTTGAGTTCTTCCACGATGTAATCGCCGGTGCGGGCCGCGAGCGCCATGATCGTCAGTGTCGGCTCGTAGCAGCCCTGGGTCACGAAGACCGCTCCGTCGGCGACAAAAACGTTCTTGGCATCGTGAAGTTTCCCGAATTTGTCCACCACGCTGGTCTTCGGATTATTCCCCATTCGCGCCGTGCCGCATTCGTGAATGTTCTTGCCGAAGATGCTGAGCCCTTCGCGGGGCGGCTGGGGTTGTTCCACCTTCATCGCGTCGAGGATTTCCCCCAGGTGCTGCCGCATGGCCTTGGCCATATTGTTCTCATTTTCGCCGTAGCTGGCGTTGATGTGGAGCGCCGGGATTCCCCACGTGTCTTTCTTCTCCGGGTCGAGCGTCACGTAGTTTTCGTAGCGCGGCAGGCACTCGCCCTGCGCCTCGATCGAAAAGTAATAAGGAATTTCATCGCGGACCTTCGCGCGCCAGCCGCTTCCCACCTCCGCCAAGCCGAAGGCGTGGGCGTACACCTCCTGGCTGCCGTCACCGTCAAAGCGATAGCCGCGCAGGAAATCTTTGTTCCGTTTTCCGGTCGCGTTCACGTACTTGGCGATAAGGAACCCGCAAGGGCCGCCGACGGGCTCGCGCGTGGAGGATTTGAGCGAGGGAAGAAAACCGCCCGCGCCTTCCACCGTGAAATGGTCCATCAGGTAATGGCCCAGCACGCCTTCGGAATTCCCCACTCCCTTCGGAAACCGCGGCGAGGTGGAATTGAGCAGGATCCGCGTGGATTCGAGCGCGGCGGCACAGACTACCACAATCTTCGCGCTCACCTCGCGATGCTGGCGCGTGCAGCGCTCGATGTAATGAACTCCGCGCGCCTTCCCTTCGCGGTCCATCAGGACGTGGCTGACCACCGCGTCGCTGACCAGGGTGAAGCGCCCGCTGCGCGCAGCGGTGGGCAGCGTCACCGAAGGGCTGTTGAAGTAGGAAGCGGTGTAGCATCCGCGCTGGCATTCGTCGCAGTAGTGGCACGCCGGGCGGCCACGATGCTCGACGGTGAGATTGGCCACGCGGTCCGGCATCACGCGCCAGCCGAATTTTTCCCCGATGACTTTCTTGGCCAACTCGCCGCCGCAGGAGAGGTTCATCGGCGGCAGGAATTTGCCGTCCGGCATCTGCTCCAGCCCCTCGCGCGAGCCGCTCACGCCGATGAAATCTTCCACCTTATCGTAGTAGGGCTCGAGCCCGGCGTAGCTGATCGGCCAGTCCTCGCCAAAAGCGTCGCGGCTCGCCGCCTTGAATTCGTAGTCGCTGTAGCGGTAGCTTTCGCGCGCCCAGCAGAAGGTTTTCCCGCCCACCTGCCGGCCGCGAATCCACATGAAGGGCTTGTCCATCGGAAACGTGTAGGGGTTCTCGTGGTCATTCACAAAGAACTGGTGGCTGTACTCGTCGCAGGCGTAGCACAGGCGCTGCACAGGCTGATCGCCCAGCAGCCTCTTCTGGTCCCCGAATCCCCGGAACTTCAGTTGGTACGGCCAAACGTGTTCGGTGAAGTCGCGCGTGGGAATGCGCGGCGGGCCCGCTTCGAGCATCAGGACTTCGACGCCCTGCTCGGTCAACTCTTTGGCCACCCATCCGCCGCTCGCGCCCGAACCGATCACGACGGCGTCGTAGATTTTGCGCTGACTTGCGGGCGTGGTTTGCACGCGCGTAGTGTATGCAAACAACGTCGAAGCGGCAATTGCTAAATTGACACTTGCGTCCGGTCTGCCGAAACCTCGCCTGCCCGCAAACCGGCCGCGGACACCGTCGCAAGAGCACCGACAGGTTGTCACCCGCTCCAATAAACCGTTGACCTCGCCCTGACAGAGTGGTTGAATTCATGCGACTCGTCGAACGCGTAAAGTGCTGGCAGACCCGCCATCTGCCGCTCGGATCATTCCGAGGAGTGAAATCACCCCATGCGAAAACCACGATGGAATCTCTTGCTTTCATGCATGCTCCTCGCGGCCACCGCCGCCGCGCAATGGAACCCGTTGAATCCGGTCCAGTCGGCCAAGCCGCAGCCCGATGGCGCGCTGTTTGAGATGCAGACCGGCCTGCTGCGCATTCAGATCTGCACGGATTCCATCGTGCACGTCACCTACTCGCCCACCTCGCTGTTCCCCCGGGAGAAGGACTACATCGTTACCAAGGAGAGCTGGCCGGCGTCGCCCTTCTCCTTCCAACCGGGCGAAAAGGAATCGGTGTTCATCACGCCCAAGCTGAAGATCACCGTCGCGCACGCCGACGGCTCAATCCTCTTCAGCGACGCGGCCGGCCACAAGCTGTACCAGGAAAACAGCCGCACCATGACGCCCGTGGTGGTGAATGGCGAAAAGACCTATCACTCCGCAAGCTGGTCCAATCTCTGGGGCTCTTACGAAAGCTTCTACGGCCTCGGCCAGCACCAGGCGGGCGTGTGGAATTACATGGGCGAAGACGTTGCGCTCTCCCAGGACAACACCAACATATCGGTACCCATGTTCCTCTCCAGCAACGGCTACGGCATCCTGTGGGACAACCCTTCGCGCAGCCGCTTCGACAACCGCTTTCCCCACGCGCTGTTCCTGAGCTCGGAGGTTGCGGACACCATCAACTACTATTTCATCTATGGCCCCGACTTTGACAGGATTATCGCTTCCTACCGCGAGCTGACCGGCCAGGCGCCCCTGTTTGGCAGATGGGCCTACGGATTCTGGCAATGCAAGAATCGTTACCAGTCCCAGAAGGAATTGCTGGACATTGCGGCCAAATACCGCGAGCTGCACATCCCCGTGGACAACATCGTGCAGGACTGGTTCTGGTGGGTCAAGAACGGCGACTTCACCTTCAACGATAAATATCCCGACCCCAAGGCAATGATGGACGAGCTGCACCGTGAAAATTTCCACGTGATGTTTTCCGTCTGGCCTTTCTTTTATCCCGGCTCGAAGGTCTACGACGAGATGGATCAGCGCGGCTTTTTCATTGATCGCACCAAGGTGGCGGGGTTTCACCCCAAAGGGTCGGCGTTGTATGACGCCTTCAATCCCGCGGCGCGCAAATTCTACTGGCAACTCATGGACAACGCGCTGTTCAAGATCGGCGTGGACGCCTGGTGGCTGGACACCACGGAGCCCGAGACCGAAGGGCGCGAGACCAACATCTTGGTCACCAACAAGGTCGCCATCGGCAACGGCGCGCGCTACGCCAACCTCTACCCGCTCATGACCACCACCGGCGTCTATCAAGGCCAGCGCGGTGTGACTGACCAGAAGCGCGTGTTTATCCTCTCGCGCTCAGCCTTTGCGGGCAGCCAACGCAACGCCGTCACCGCGTGGTCGGGCGACGTCAACGCCGACTGGGAAGCCTTCCGCCGCCAGATTCCCGCCGGACTCAATTTCATGCTTTCCGGAATTCCCTACTGGACCACCGACATCGGCGGCTTCATTCTCGGCCACCCCGACGACCCGGCGTATCGCGAGCTCTTCGTGCGTTGGTTTGAGTACGGAACCTTCTGCCCCATCTTCCGCGTCCACGGCACCCGCGCCCCGGACGTCAATGAACTCTGGTCTTATGGAAAGGAAGACCAGGAAATTCTGACCAAGTACGATTCGTTGCGCTACCGCCTGCTGCCCTACATCTACTCGCTGGCCTGGCAGGTGACGCACAACGGCTACACGCTGATGCGCCCGCTGGTGATGGATTACCGTGAGGATGTGACCGCGCGCGACATCGGCAACCAGTTCATGTTCGGACCGGCGCTGATGGTCACGCCCGTCACCGATCCGGGCGTGGACTCGCAGCGTGTTTACCTGCCCGAGAGCGACTGGTACAACTTCTGGACCGGCGAGGAACTCAAGGGCGGCAGGTTCACGACCGCCCCGGCGCCGCTCGAGACGCTTCCGCTCCTGGTGCGCGCCGGCTCCGTCGTGCCGATGGGGCCGTTCCTGCAATACAGCAATGAGAAGCCGGAGGATCCCATCGAGCTGCGCGTTTATCCCGGCTCGAACGGCGACTTCACTCTCTACGATGACGACGGGCTTACTTACGACTACGAGAAGGACGCCTACGCAACCATTCCCATCCACTGGGACGACGCGAAGCAAACCCTGACGATTGGCGCGCGCCAGGGAAGCTTTCCGGGAATGCTCGAACGCCGCACTTTCAAGATTGTCTGGGTCGGTGAAGGCCACGGCGTGGGCGTCAATCCCACGGATGTTCCCGACAAAACGGTTCAATACGACGGACAAGCGCTAACGGTCACGCGGTAGCACACGCAAAGGAAATATTTTGACCTAGATTTATTGCAGGAGCTTATCATGCGTACGCTTCTTCGCTTCGCAGCCCTGTTTGTCTTCGTGCAAGGCGTTTTCGCGCAGGCGCCGGTTCCCGATTACAAGAATCCCAAGCTCCCCGTCCAGCAGCGCGTCTATGACCTGCTGGGCCGAATGACGCTCGAGGAAAAGGTGGAGCAGCTCGCCGGCCGCCCGCATCTGGGAATCCTCGATACAACCGGGAGGTTCAACGACGCCAAAGGTGCCGAGGCCCTGCGAGAACTTTTCAGCGTGGACTCGAAGATCACCCCGCGCGACGCGGCGATCCTGCGCAACGCGGCGCAGAGGTATCTGATCGAGAGAACGCGCCTGGGAATCCCGACGATCTTCATGGGCGAGGCACTGCACGGCTTCATGGAAAACGACGCCACCAGCTTCCCGCAGGCTTTGGGCCTGGCCAGCACCTGGGACCCGGCTTTAGTGAAGCAGGCCTTCACGGCCGCGGCGGATGAAATGGCATCAGCGGGTGACAACCAGGCCTTCACGCCCGTGCTGGGCCTGGCGCGCGACCCGCGCTGGGGCCGCACGGAAGAAACCTACGGCGAAGATCCCTGCCTGGTTTCGCGCATGGGCGTGGCGGCCATCGAGGGATTGCAGGGGCCGAACTTCATGATTGACCGCCACCACGTGATGGCCACCGCCAAGCATTACGCCGTCCACAGCGAGCCCGAGGGCGGCACCAACACCGCGCCCGGAAATATTTCGGAGCGAATCATCCGGGAATCTTTCCTGCTGCCGTTTCAGGCGGCCGTGCAGGAAGCGCACGTGGGTAGTATTATGGCCTCTTATAATGAGATCGACGGTATCCCCGCTCATATTAACCACTGGCTTCTGGACCGGGTTCTCCGCCAGGAGTGGGGTT
>JAHEKS010000052.1 GCA_024638215.1 Acidobacteriota bacterium
CCAGGGGCCCGAGGACGTTTTCATGCGGCGCGACCAGTACGGCGTCAATATTGGCGGGCCCGTCAAGACTGACAAGGTCTTTTTCTTCCTCGATTGGGAGCGGACTCGGCAGGACTTGTTCACTCCCGTGCTCTTTTCAGTGCCGTTCACTGCTCTTTCGGGGGGCTTCAACGGACCCTTCCGCGAGCACGAGCTGATCGGCCGGATGGATTGGAACATGAGCTCCAACTGGCGGTCGTTTTACCGTGTTTCCTTCGACCAGAATTCCGACGTGTCCAACTACTCGCCTTACGGACCGGCGTATTCTCCCTTCGCCAACGTTGACCGCGTGCCGGTTTACGTGGCGGGCTTGGATGGGACGAGCGGGCGTTTCACGCACAGCATCCGCTTTGGCTACACGCATTTTCACAATGAGATTGCGGACGCGGTGTCGGGCACCAGCATCTTCAACCCCACTCCGGGGGTCGAGCTTCACATCGGCTCATACCGGAGCGGGCCCAACCTGCTCGCTCCCCAGGAAACGCTTCAGTACAACACCCAGATCAAGTACGACGGGACTTACGTCCGGGGCGCGCACATCTTTCGCTACGGATTCGGATGGAACCACATCCTGGGCGGAGGATACGCCAAGTTTTTCGGAATCGCTCCGGAACTTATCTCATCAACGTCGGCGTCCTACAGGGCCGCCGCCAATACACCCTGCGCTGCAGGTCAGACGAAGGGCTGTGGTCCCTTCCCCGGTGGCGACACCAATCCGCTTAATTACCCTGTCCATTACGACGAATCCGGCAACGGGCAGGGATATTTCACGAATGTGGCGGGCCTGGGATTGCCCGCCGGCGGGCAGTTCGACAATCGCATCCAGGGTTACTTCGGCGATGCCTGGAAGGTGAAGCCCAATTTCACTTTGACGTATGCCGTGCGCTACGTTCGGGACACGGGCCGGACCGATTCCCAGCTTCCTCCCGTTCCGACCTTGAACCTGTTCGGGCCCGGGTTGGGCGACCGCGTCAACCAGCCCAACAAGAATTTCGCTCCGCAACTGGGAATTGCCTATGATCCCGGCAAGAACGGCAAGACAGTCATCCGGGCCGGAGCGGGCCTCTATTACGAAAACGCGGTCTTCAACAACATTCTGTTCGACGCGCCAGGACGCTTGCCAACGGGGTTGTTTTGGGGTTATGCCCTGGCCTGCCCCAGCGGCCAGTACCAACTGCCTGGGGGTGGAACCATTGACACTTCCGCCATCTGCGGGGCGCCGATCGGCAGCGTCTACCAGCAAGCGGCGGTTGCCCAGGCGCAGTTCCAGGCCGCTACTATCGCCGCCGGGGCGCAGGCCAACGGCAACTACGTTGGCAACACGCTCGCGAACGGAGCGGACGCCACGGGCAACAGCTTCATCGGCCCCAATTACCGCACGCCTTTTTCGTGGCAGTTTAACCTCGGCGTGCAACGGCAGCTCGCCCGCGACACGGTCCTCAGCGTGGACTACGTTCGCAACGTCGGCCTCCACTATCTGCTGGGTTACGACACCAACCACGTTGGTGACGCGAAATACTTGAACGTGGCGGCGGCGACGAATGCGATCAATGCCACCAACGCCGGCTATGAGTGCGGCCCGGGGATTGCCGGCATTGACTGCGCCATCGCGGGCGGCGCAACCATGGATGATTACGCATTCAACGGCCTCGACGCCGGAACCGCTTACTTGGCCGGCTATCCGGCGGCGGCCTTTGGCCTAACGCCGGACACGGGAGCGGCTTTCCCGGGTAAGAATCCGAATCTGGGTGAAAACCAGATGTTGTTCCCGATCGGTCGGTCGGTTTACAACGGCCTGATGGTTTCTTTGCGCCAGAACGTGCGGAATCCGTTCCGTGGGATGAATGCGATGACCCTGGTTGTGAACTACGCCTTCTCCCGGGCCGTGAGCATGGTCCAGGACCAGGACTTCGTCAACAACGCGTGGGACTTCAATAACATCAACCACTACATCGGACCAAATGGCCTGGACCGCACCCACCAGCTCTCGCTGTTTGGCGTGTTCCAGTTTGCGCATGGCTTCCAAGCCTCCTTCTCATCGCGCTTCGCCTCGTCGCTGCCGCAGAATTTGACCATTCCGGCCACCGACCCCTACGGCGTGGGTGAGATCTTCCTGAGCGATGTGACGGGTGACGGGACGATCGAAGACATCCTGCCGGGGACCAATGTCGGCTCATTCAGCCGCGATGTGGGCAGCGTCAGCGCGCTCAACAATAAGATCAGCGCATTCGATTCCAACTATGCCGGCAAGCTGACCCCGGCGGGCCAGGCCCTGGTCGACGCGGGGCTCGTCACGAGTGACCAGCTCCTCGCCCTGGGAGCCACGCCGGCGACGATTCCCACTGCCCCGGCTGGCCAGGTGATGAATGACTCGTTCATCAGCACCGACATGAGCCTGAGTTATAGCATCAAGGCGCACCTGCCGGGTGCCTTTGAGGATTTCACCATCCAGCCGAGCGTTGCTTTCTACAACCTGTTCAACGTGGCGAACTATCACACTCTCAGCGGGATCCTCGATGGATCAGGCTTGTCGGTTAATGGCACCACGCAGGGTCTCCGCACCAATATCATCAATTTGGGCAGCGGCGTTTATGCTTTCGGCGCTCCACGAATGATCGAATGGGGTGTGAAGTTCACGTTCTAAGACCCTGACAACGGTCAGTTGATTTCAAATCCGGGGCGGCCTTCGGCAAGGAGGCCGCCCTTTTTTTGGACCTCCGGCTCTCCTCCCTCCACTCCGCAAAGAAAACCCTGCTGGACGGAAGGCGTCGGCACGCCGCAAAAAGACCGCTTGACTTGATGGTCCTAATGATGTCGGCTACGATTATGCCCCGTTTCCTCGTCTGCGCCGCGCACCTTTTGATTAGAGACTCGATACCCCTGGCCCGGCCTATTACAACAAAGGATCGCTGCGGTGCAGCCGCACATCAGACTGCGGGCGGTTTGGACCTTGCTGCAAGTCGGAGCCCCGCTTTGGACACCGCGCGCGAAGCAAGCGCTCATGTCAACAGCCCGGCTTCGGGAACATCCTGTGCGGAGAAAAAAGAGATTCCTTTTTTCTGCCGGTCGAAGCCGTTAAATTATTGAATCCAAAGGTATGCGAAAAGCAGCGAACCCAAAATGAGGGTAAACAAACCGCGAATGAAGTCCCGTGGGCGCGGATGAAACTTCGCCATTCCTGATCACTTTCTGAACGCCTACACGCGAGGGCCTAAGCCGACGCGACGACAATGAAATGATCCGCTGCCGCTCGGCCCGTTTCATTTATACTGTCAGCCGCCGAACCCCATTCAGGCCGCCCGGCCCGTAATCAACTCCGGCGGTTTTTCGACCGAGGTGCATTGATGAGAAAGATTTGCGTCTTAACCTTCTCGGCTGCGATCCTTTGCGCCGGCTTCGCGCGCGCGCAACTGACCGCCATCAAGGCCGGCAAGTTGATTGACACGGACGCGGGGACGGTGCTGACCGACCAGGTAATCCTGATCCGCGACGGCAGAGTGGCGGCGGTGGGCAAAGGCTTGGCGATTCCCGCCCAAGCACGTGTGATTGATCTCTCCTCGATGACGGTGCTTCCCGGCCTGATTGATTGCCACACGCATCTGACGGACTCCGCCACGGAAGTGGATCCGCTGGACGAGTTGAAGACGACGGCGGCGCAAAAAGCTTTCGCCTCGATTCCCAACGCGCGCAAGACGCTCGAGGCCGGATTCACGACGGTACGGGACGTCGGCACGTATCGCGCCTTGGTGGACTTGGCGCTGCGCGACGCCATCAACCGCGGCGACGTCGAAGGCCCGCGCATGTACGCGGCCGGCGCCTACATCACCATCTCGGGCGGCGCCGGCGCGCTGACCGGTTTCGCCCCCGACATCACGCTGCCCTGGGACCTGAAATTCGGCCAGGCCAACGGGCCGTGGCAGGTCCGGGAGCGGGTGCGCGACCTGGCCAATCGCGGCGTGGACCTGATTAAAGTGCTCGCCACCGGCGCCGTGCTCACCCACGGCAGCCAACCCGGCGCTGAGGAGTTTACTCCCGAAGAACTGAACGCCGCCGTGGATGAAGCGCGCCAATTCGGACTGCGCGTGGCGGCGCACGCTCACGGCGGGGAAGGCATCAAAAACGCCGTGCACGCCGGCGTGGCCTCCATCGAGCACGGAACGTTTCTGGACGCGGAAGGTATCGCCCTGATGAAGCAGCACGAGACGTATCTGGTGGCCGATATCTATAACGGCGACTATATTGCCTCCGAAGGCAGGCGCCTCGGAATGCCGGAGGAGTTTTTGAAGAAGAATGCCGAGACCACGGACATCCAGCGCCAGAACTTCCGCAAGGCTGTCGAGGCCGGAGTGAAGATCGCCTTCGGAACCGACGCGGCCGTTTATCCGCACGGGTGGAACGCGCGCCAGTTTCCTTACATGGTGAAGTACGGCTTGACACCCATGCAGGCGATCCAGTCGGCCACGGTTTGGGCGGCGGACTTGCTCGGCCACTCGGACGAGCTAGGTTCCATCAAGCCCGGCAAGCGCGCGGATGTGATCGCCGTGGCGGGCGACCCGCTCCACGACATTTCAATCCTCGAGCACGTCCGCTTTGTGATGAAAGACGGCAAGATCTACAGGCAGGATTGATACGAAGGGAAATCAGTCCCGTTCCGCAATCCACAACTTGGCGAGTAGGTCGCACTCGCGCGCCGCAGACTCTCCTTTACGCAAACTTCCGGCCGCGATGCACTCCCAGAAGAATCTGCACCAGGCGATGCGCGACCAGCTCGTGCAGCGTCCACAATTCCTTGTTGGCGTCGAAGATTTCCTTGGCGCCGCCGTTGCCTTTCTTCGTAGCACCGCCCGCCTTCAGAGCCTCGGTGGCTTCCTTGAGGATTTTGTCCTCGAGCGCCTCGCCGGCAATTTCCCACAGCGTGATGAAGCGGTCCACCGCGGTGGGGAAGCTGACCTTGAAGACGCCGTAGTTGGAAGTGGTGCGCGGCGGCTTGAAATCCAGGTTGAACGGCCCTTGATAGCCGTGCGAGCGCAGCAGGATGAGCACGTTCAGCCAGTCGAGCGGATTGACCAGCGCCACGCCGATGTCCACGTCGTGCTTGAGGCGGTAGCCGTCGTTGATATCGAAGTGCCACAGCTTGCCGGCCACCAGAGCCCGCGCCAGTGCCGCGCGCGGCGCGCTGCCCCACATCAGCTCGTGCAGGTATTCGGGATTCAGCCCCACCATTTCCGGATGCTTGAGCAGGCCGGAGCCGATGAACGCCAGCATGGCGTCGCTGGTGGGCAGAATGATTTCGCCCTGCGGCTCGAAGGGCTTGGCCTCCAGGCAATGGCGCATCGTGGAGGTTTTCTTTTCCGAAGCCAGCGCGATGTCCTTCAAACACGCGGCGTTGATGCTCTCGGCGAACCATCGCAAGGTCTGGATTTCGTCAATACTCCCCTGGGTGAGATAGCCGAGCGTCCCCGGCCAATAGACGACGAACTGCGCGCCCAGCTCGTGGCCGATCGCGACCGTGTTCTCGAGGCGCGCCGCCGCGTAAGCGCGGACCTCGGGTGATTCCGAGGCGGAACTGGTGGCCCACACCGGGTGGAAGAAAGTCTCCGTGGTGACCATCGAGCACTTCAGGCCGTGCTTGCGGAGAGTTTTCTTGATGTCCGCCACAATCTTCTGCTGGCGCTCGGTCATCAGATCTTCTGTGGGGACGACGTCGGTGTCGTGGGTCGTCCAGTAGCCGATTCCGATTTCGGCGTAGTGGCTGATGACCTCTGAATAGGAGACGGGCTCGCGCGTGGGGGCGTGGAAAAGCGCCTGGCCTTGGTACGCCGCGGCCCACTGCGGCCCGCTGATGAAATACTTGCGCCGGCGTTCGGGCGAGTAATGGCCTCCGCACGAGGCGGTGAGCCGGTCCACCAGCGCGCGCTGCTCTTTGACGCTTGGAGAACGCATAAAATTCCTTTCTTTCCGCGCATCCCCGGTCCTGCAGCGGCCGGGCTTCGCGGAGGGAGCTTGTCCAATTCCATTCGGGAACTTATCATGCGAACGGGCGATTTTACAGCGCGATATGACTTCAGCGCGGTCCGGAAACGCCGGACTCGGCCTTACCGGGAGCCACGCTGAGGTAGAATGGCCCGGGGCTCAATCAAAACCGAAATCGGGAGGATATGTGGCCGCAATTGTTGAAGCGAAGACGGCAAAGTATCTTGACGCGCTGCTCCCGCGGCGCGACGCGGTCGTGCGGGAGATGGAACGCTACGCGGCACAGCACCACGTGCCTATCGTCGGCGCGGCGTGCTCGCGCGTGATCTATCAGTTGGCGCGGGCGATTGGCGCGCGGCGCGTGTTTGAAATGGGCTCGGCCATCGGCTACTCCACACTGTGGCTGGCGCGTGCGGTGGGGCCGCGCGGCGTGGTTTATTACACGGACAGCGACCCGGCCAATGCCGAGCGCGCGCGCAATTATTTGCGCCGCGCCGGCGTGCTCAGCCGTGTGCGGATTCTGGTGGGCGACGCGCTGGAATTGTTGAAATCAACCGACGGAAAGTTCGATCTGATTTTCAACGACGTGGACAAAATACAGTACCCGGCCGCTTCCCGCCTCGCCGTGCCGCGCCTGCGCGTGGGCGGGCTGTTCATCTCCGATAACGTGCTGTGGTCGGGCTGGGCGGCACGGCCCGCGTCGAAGGATGACGTGGAAACGCAGGTCATCCAGAAATTCAACCGGATGATTTACCGCTCGCCGAAACTTTTTACCACGATTATTCCGCTGCGCGACGGGCTGGCCGTGTGCACCAAAGAGCAGTGACAAGTGACGAGTGACAAGTGACGAGCATACATACCTTTTACCGCGTCATTCCGAGGAGCCGCAGGCGACGAGGAATCTCGTGCGCCTTACTTCGCTCGGAATGACGGGGTGAGAGGCGTGCAACGACCGTGTCCTTGCACCTCTGAGCACGAGATCAGGCGCGGAAGAAATTGCGCAACAGGAAAATCAAATTGGCAGGGCGTTCCGCCAGCCGTCGCATGAAGTAGGCGTACCACTGCTTGCCGTAGGGCACGTACACGCGCACGCGGTAGCCCTGCTTCAGCAGGTCGCGCTGCAACTGGCGGCGGATGCCGTAGAGCATCTGGAACTCGAAGCGGTCGGCGGCCAGGGCCCGCTGGCGCGCGAACGCGAGCGTCGCTGCGATCATGCGGTCGTCGTGCGTGGCGATGGCGTGGTAAGCGCCGCTGGCGAGCATCATCTTCATCAGCTTGACGAAATTCGCGTCCACGTCCGATTTGTGCGGGAAGGCGAGCTCCGCCGGCTCCTGGTAAGCGCCCTTGACAAGCCGAATACGCGCCCCGCACTTCACGAGGTTCGCCACGTCCTGCTCGCTGCGCCGAAGGTAGGACTGGATCACCATGCCCAGCGTCTCGCGCGGCGCGTTGAGCTGGCGGAAGACGCGCAAGGTGCTTTCCGTGTACGCCGAGCTTTCCATGTCAATGCGGATGAAGTTGCCGAGCTTCTGCGCGCGCTCCGTGAGCGCGGCGAGGTGGCGAAGCGTCAGAGCCTCGTCAATCGGCAGGCCCAATTGCGTGAGCTTGATGGAAACGTGGGAATGCAGGCGCTCGGCGGCCAGGCGGTCGAGAGCCCCGAAATAAACTTCGCAGGCTTCTTTCGCCGCCGAAGCGTCATGCACGCTCTCGCCCAGGCAGTCGAGCGTAGCCTCGAACCCATCGGCGTTGAGCGCGCGCACCGCCTGGACCGCGTCCTCGAGCGATTCTCCCGCGATGAAGCGCGCCGCGAGCCGCCGCCCCCAGGTGTGGCCGGTTAGGAGTTTTTTCGGAGCTTCTTTTTCGGAGAGGTAGAGCAGCAGAGAGCGCAGCATAGTTATTGCAGTCTAGTCACAGGGAAGCGCTTCGATCTGTCTTCTCATGGGTCCGGGAGTGTCGCGACGAGAAATCATGCGTTTCGTTTCGGACTGCCAACTTCCAACTGACAACCGACAACCAGCTACCGACAACCGACTTTTCATCCTTCGTGGTGCGCTTCCAGAAACTTCTCCGCGTCAATCGCCGCCATGCATCCGGAACCTGCGGCGGTGATCGCCTGGCGATAAACGTGGTCCTGAACGTCGCCCGCGGCGAAGACGCCCTCGACGCTGGTCTTCATGCCGTCGTGAGTTTCCAGGTAGCCCACCTCGTTCATTTCGAGCTGGCCGCGGAAAAGGTCCGTGTTCGGCCGGTGGCCGATGCCGATGAAAAGCCCATCGCAGGGGAGAGTGGATTCTTCTCCGGTCTTCACGTTTTTGACTTGGACGCCGGTCACTTCGCCCTTGGCGGGGTCGTGCACGCCGGTGACCACGCTGTTCCACACCGGCTTGATCTTCTCATTCTTCATCAGGCGGTCCTGCATGATCTTCGAGGCGCGCAGCTCGTCGCGGCGGTGAATCAAGTTCACTTCTGAAGCGTAGCGCGTCAGGAACAGCGCATCTTCCGCGGCCGTGTCGCCGCCGCCCACCACCGCCACTTTCTTGTTGCGGAAAAAGTAGCCGTCGCACGTGGCGCAGGTGGAAACGCCGTGCCCGATCAGCTTCTTTTCCGATTCCAGCCCCAGCAGCTTGGCCGAAGCGCCGGAGGCGATGATCAACGTGCGCGTTTCGATTTTTTCCTCTCCCAATTCGAGCGTGAAAGGCCGGTGCGAGAGGTCCACGCGCGTCACGTTGCCTTCTCTGAATTCCGCGCCGAAAACTTCCGCCTGCTTCTTCATCAATTCAACAAGCTCCGGGCCTTGCACGCCTTTGGGAAAACCGGGAAAATTCTCAACCAGAGTGGTCAGGGTGAGCTGCCCGCCCGCCTCCATGCCTCGGATGACCAAGGGTTGCAGGTTGGCGCGCGAAGCATAAATCGCCGCGGTCAACCCCGCGCAGCCCGAACCGATGATGACCACATTTCGCATAGCTTTCTCTCCTGCGACTGCAATTCGGCGAAGCGCCTATCTTACTCGAAGGGAAAAACTTCGTCGAGCGACAAAGTGCCGCCCTGCAGCTCGGTTCCCCGCGTCCATTTGGCGTCTTGTTCTTTGCGCTCTCCTGTGATTTGATGCAGTCGCGGCAGGCAGGATACTTCGGACAGACAACTGAATGCACCCGCCGCGTTGGCAGGACCGCGGCGGAATTCGCCATGGACGCGATAATCGTTGACCAGATCACAAAACGTTTCGATTCCTTCGAGGCGGTGAGCAACCTCACCTTCAGCATCGAGCAGGGCGCGGTTTTTGGATTGCTCGGGCCCAACGGCGCCGGCAAAACCACTACGCTGCGCATGTTGCTGCGCATTCTGCTTCCCGACCAGGGCTCCATCCGCGTGCTGGGCGAGCCGGCAAGCGGCAACACGCAAGATCGCATGGGCTACCTGCCGGAAGAGCGCGGCTTGTATCCAAAAATGCAAGTCAGGCAAGTGCTGGCGTTCCTCGGCGCGCTGAAAGGTTTGACCGAAGCGGAGGCCGCCCGCCGCGCCGACGAGTGGCTGGAACGCCTTGAGTTGAGCCCCTGGGCGACGAAGAAAGTCAACGACCTTTCCAAGGGAATGCAGCAAAAGGCACAGTTCATCGCCGCGGTCTTGCATCGCCCGCCGTTGCTCATCCTCGATGAGCCGTTTGCCGGCCTCGACCCGGTAAACGCAGCCTTGATCAAAGACATCATGCTTGAGCTGCGGCAGCAAGGCTCGACGATCATCCTCTCCACCCACCGCATGGAGCAGGTGGAAATGATGTGCGATTCGATTTGCCTGATTGATCAGGGCCGCAAAGTGCTGGACGGCGAGTTGCGCGCCATCAAGAAATCGTTCGGCAAAAACACCGTGCGGATCGAATTCACAGGGAATGATGATTTCCTGAATCTTCCGGCGGTCATCGCGAACGTGAACCGCCACGGCGCGGTGGTGGAAGCCAAGCTCCGCCCCGGCGCGGACGCCCAGGAAATCCTGCGGGCCGCGGTCGCGCGCGGGGTCGAAATTTCGCGCTTCGAGCTGGTCGAACCGCCCCTGAACGATATCTTCATCGAGAAGGTCGGACATGCGTAAGGTCTGGCTGGTCTTCAAACGCGAATATCTGACGCGCGTGCGCACCAGAGCTTTCGTGTTTTCAACCCTCCTCGTTCCCGCCCTGCTGGTGGGATACGTTGTGTTGATTATCGCCGTTACCAAACGCAGTGCAGACACGACACTGAAAATCGTTTTGGTGGATGAGAGCGGAGTGCTGGCGCCTGCGATCTCAGCCAACCTGAAGGAGAAACTTCAGAATGGAGAGCCGGCCGTTCAGGTAGTAGAAAGTCTGGAGAAGCCGGACGAACGTATGAGGGCGGACTTGCGCGCCAGGGTGTTGAGCGGCAAGCTGGGCGGCTATCTGGTTGTTCCCCAGGACGTGCTGGCAGGAAAGAGCGCGGAGTTTTACACCAAGAATCCCGGCGACTTGACGCGCCTCCAGCCTCTGCGCCGCGCCGTGGGTGAGGCCGTGGTATCGCGCCGGTTGAACGAACGGGGAATTCACATTGACGACCTCGCCAAAGTCACCGAATGGGTGGACATCCGTGTGGCCAAGGTCACGCTGAAGGGTACATCCGAAGAATCGAGACAGACCCTGATCCTGGGTTTCGTGGTGGCCTTGCTCCTTTACGGCACGCTGATCTTCTACGGCGTTTCGACCATGCGGTCCGTGCTCGAGGAAAAAACCTCGCACATCGTGGAGATTCTGGTCTCTTCACTCCGGCCCGTTCAATTGCTGGCGGGGAAAATCCTGGGAGTCGCCGCGGTAGGATTCACGCAATTCATGATTTGGGCGGTATCCGCCGCGCTGCTGAGCACCTACGGAATCTCCATGGCGTCGGCCATGAGCCCCGGCTCCGCGTCCTCTCCTATTCATATTCCCCTTTCACTCCTGGCCTACATGGTCATTTTCTTTCTGGCGGGATATTTTCTTTATTCCGCCCTTTACTCGACCATCGGCGCCATCGCTTCCACGGATCAGGACGCGCAACAATTGCAGATCCCCGTTATCCTGCCGCTGGTCCTGAGCCTTTTTTTCCTCAACGTGGTCCTGCGCGACTCGAACTCGACGGCCTCGGTGATTCTCTCGATGATTCCGTTCTTCTCACCCATTCTGATGATCTTCCGCCTCACCCTTGAGACGCCTCCGCTTTGGCAGATTGCCCTTTCGCTCGGATTGCTGATTGCCACAACTCTCGGCATCGTATGGTTTACGGCGCGCATCTACCGGGTCGGCATCCTCATGTACGGCAAGCGGCCGTCGCTGGTCGAAGTCTTCCGCTGGCTGCGGTATTCCTGAGTTTCCAGATTTCTCGAGTTCCAGGGATGCTTCGCTGTGGCGCCGGTTTATGACCCGCGAACTTCTCGTCGCTCATAGGCCGCCGCTTCAGCGGCCGCGGCTACCTGCCACAGCAGGCGCCGGCGGGGATGGGCGAGCCATGCGGGCAGGTCTTGGGGTGCTTGAGAAAGACGCAGAGCTTTTGGGTGACTTCCGGGCCGAGCGTATGCTCGATTTTGCAGGCGTTTTCGTCCAGGGCGTCGAGTCCCAGTCCGAAGGTCTCGTAGAACAGCCGTTCCGCCAGGCGATGGCGGCGGATGATTTCACGCGCGCGCCACTCGCCGTGGGAGGTGAAGGCGACTTGCCCGGCGTCCAGATGGATCAGTTCCTCCTGCGCCATCAGCAAGAACGTCGCGCGGTTGGGTAGGAATTCGGGAACGTCTTCAGTGGTCAGGTCCGGCTTGCCCGTATCCTCGCGGGCGTGCCAAACGGCTTTCAGCAAGTTTTCAATCAACTCTTCTTCCAGAGCGGGGAAGACGGAAATTTCCGAAAGCCGCCCGTGGTGCAGCTCAATGCGGCGCTCGGCCATGCGGCCGATTTCCGGGTCGTGCGTCACCATCAGGATGGTGTGGCCCTCGCGGTGAAGTTCGGTGAACAGGCCCATCACCAGCGCCTCATTCACCTCATCCAGATTTCCGGTGGGCTCGTCCGCCAGAATCAGATTGGGTTGGTTGATGAGCGCGCGCGCTACGCAAACGCGCTGCTGCTCGCCGCCGGAAAGTTGCGAGGGCAAGTGCTCCAGCCGCTCGCCCAGTCCCACGCGGCGCAGCGCTTCCGCCGCTTCCTGCTCATCCGCCAGGCTGTGAACGTATTGCGCCAGCATGACGTTCTCGATGGCGGTGAGATAAGGCACCAAATGGTATTGCTGAAAGACGAAACCCACCTTTTCGGCGCGGAAGCGCGCCACCTCGGCGCTCGAGAGGAGCGCCAAGTCCTGCCCGTCCACCCGGGCGCTGCCTTCGGTCGGCGCATCCAAGCACCCGAGGACGTTGAGCAGCGTGCTCTTGCCGGAGCCGGACGGGCCCATCGCCGCGACCCACTCGCCCTTTTCCACCTCAAAGGACACGTCGCGCAGCGCGAGCACGCTTTCCCCGTATTTCTTGCTGAGATTGCGAACCTCGATAAAAGCCAAACCTACTCTCCTTTGAGCACCGTGGCCGGCTGCACGCGGTGCACCATGCGGACCGGAATCATTGTGGCCAGGACGGCC
This sequence comes from Acidobacteriota bacterium, assembly GCA_024638215.1. Classification (GTDB taxonomy): domain Bacteria; phylum Acidobacteriota; class Terriglobia; order UBA7540; family UBA7540; genus JAHEKS01. Next base: position 12,609 of record JAHEKS010000052.1, read on the forward strand.
AGCGCCATGCCCGACAGCGTTACCGCGGGCAGCGTCCACCACGTGGGGCTCAAGCTGACATGGAAAAGCCGCTCCGCCAGCCCGCGCGCCAGGCCAACGCCCAGAGCAAAACCCGCGAGGCCGCCGGCCAGTCCCAGCGCCGCGCCCTCACTCATAAAAAGCCGCATCACCAGATTGTCGCTCGCGCCCAACGATTTCATCACCGCGACGTCCTTCTGCCGCTCCAGCACAATCGTGGTCATCGTGGCGGTGACCGAGAGCGCGATGATTACCAGAATCAGGGCCGTCAGCGAAACGGTTAACCAGCGAATGGTGCCCAGGACCCTCCCGGCGGAGTAAACGATTTGGCGAATGGGGCGGACGCCAACGCCCGGCAGCGCAGCGGCAACTTCGCGGGCTGCGCGCTCGATCTCCGGCGCTTCGCCCGGAATCGAAAGCTCGATCAGGCTGATTTTGCCTTGCAGTCCGGCGAATTGTTGCAGCGCTGCTAGGGGGAGGAAGACTTGGTCGTCTTCCGACGATCCGGTCGAGAGCACGCCGCTGACGCGCCAGGTTTCGACGCGCGCCGTGTTGTCGCTGTCTGATGTGCTCAGGCGATCGAGTTCCACTGCATCACCCGGGCGAACATGCAACAGAGCGGCCACGCGCCTACCGATGATCACTTCATGTTGGTCCGGAGCAGGCTCGCGGCCGTGGAGTCCCCAGGAGGGAATAAGCTGTCGCAACTCCGCGAAATCCGTCCCCACGGCTACGAGGTTCTGAGCTTGCAAGCGCGAGTCGGGATTGGCGCTTTTAATCTCTGCGACCACGTAGAGCACGGGGACTGCCCGCGCGCCCGGCGTGCGGGCCAGAATTGAATCGAGGCGAGCCGTGGTCGTCTCATCCATGAGCCCGGCGACGGCTTCGCCGCCCGCGCCCCCTGTGGTTTTCGCGGCCGCCGATTCCGCCGGCGAGATGACGACGTTGGGCCCATAGGCGCGGAATTCCTGCGTCATCTTGCGGCGAACGTCGCCGTAAAGGTTGAGGAGCATGGACGCCACCGCTGCGCCCACCAGCACGGAGGCGATCGCCAGCCCGGCTTGCGGGCGCTTGATGGTGAGCGAGCGCCACCACAACCGCCAGAACATTGAGCGATTGGGCAATTGTGTGAGCGGACGATTGGTGGCCCCTGCACTACGAACGTTCATTTTGTTTTCTTTGCAAATCGCTTAATCACTAAATCGCTAAATCACTAAATCACTCAATCCCTTAGCACTGCCGCAGGTGATGTCTTTAGTCCCCGCCTGAGCGGCAGGGCGCTTCCCGCCAAAGTCACCAGCAGCGCCAGCGCCAGCGCGGCGGGGAAGAAGACCCAGTGAATACTCGCGGGCGTTCCGAAAACCTGGCGGGCCAACTGGCGCGCCAGCAGGCTGCCGAGGAAATACCCCGCCGCGCCGCCCGCCAGTCCGACGCTTCCGGCTTCCAGCAGGAACAACGCGGCCACGCGCGCGTTGGTCGCGCCCAGCGACTTGAAGATTCCGATTTCGGCGCGCCGCTCCAAAATGGTGGCAAGCATCATGGACGCGACGGCCAGCGCCGCCGTGGCCAGCGCGGCGGCGGCCAGGATTTCCATCAGCAGTTCGACGCGGTCCAGGATTTTGCCTTCCGTCGCCGCCACGCGATAAACGGGCCTGGCTTCCGAGCCCGGAATCGCCTGCTGAATCTGATAGGCAATCGAGCTGACGTACGGCGTGCAATACCAGCGGTCGAAGGCCTCCGCGCTCAGCCTGGTCACATCCGCGCGCGCGAAGGCGTCTTCGGGTTTGGTCAACGCGCTGACCTCGACACGGCGGACTTTGCCCTCCAGGCCCGCGAGTTTTTGCACGGCGCCGAGGGGAGCGAGAATCTGGTCGTCTTCTGCAGCGCCCGAGTCGAGAATCCCGGAAACTCGAAACTCGAAATTCGAAATTCGAAGCTCGGGGTCTTCGTCGGGGCCGAATTTCGAATTTCGATTTTCGAATTTCGGACCTCCCTGTCGGCGCGTCGCTTCGGATGCGGGGGCATTCACGGTGATGACTTCACCGACGGTCGCTGCCATTGAAGCGGCCAGCCGCCGGCCAACCAGGCACTGCGCCGGTTGCGTGGAATCATCGTCGTTTGGCCAGCGGCCCTCGACCTTCCAAGCCGGGTGAAGTTCTTCCAGGCCGGTGCGAAACGTGTCCTTCTTTGCCACTTGCAGGTTCTTGCTGAACCAGCTTCCCACCAGAATCGCGCGGCGCCCGCGCGCGGTGACCGGCACGTCCAGGAGCGGCGCGAAGGCCATGATGTTGTTCCGCCAGAAAATCTTGCGGAGGTTGACCAGGCCGTTTTCTGCGAGGTGAGCGCCGGCGCCGGCGGGGCGATAGTCCACGCCTCCCACGGCGACCGCCAGGCCGTCGGCGGCCGGCGTGACGGAAATGTTGGCGCCGAAGGAGCGCAGTTCGCGGTTGACCTTGTCGCCGACGTCGAGCGAAATCGTCGCGACGGCGGTGGCCACGGCAATGCCCAGCGTTACCGCCAGAAGGCTGAGAAGCTTCCGGCGCTTGCGCCGCATCAGGGAACCGCGAAGAATTCTGCTCAGCATGGAATCAATGGAAATATCGGGCGGCGGCGGCGAGCGCGCTCTGGGAAATCATCACCGAATCTCCCTCCACTACATAGTCAATATGAATGGGGTTGCAGCCGCCCGCTTGGCCGATGGTCGGGACGTAAATGGCGGAACCGCAGTTGCGGCAAATCACATTCTGCCCGTCCTGGTAATAGCCCTGGTGGCCGCAAATCAGGCAGGCGTCGAGGGCGACGCGCACCGTGTCGGTCGAATCGAGAATGGCGATCAGCCGCGCTTGGGCGCCGTCTATCATTGCGCCGTAGTGGTGCAGCTTGCGGTCGGCCAGTTGCGCGGTGGGAATACGGGCCACGCCGTTCGAGATGAGCAGAGGTTCGGGCGGCGAGACCGCCTGCGCGGTGCGGGAATAGATAAATTCCGCGCTAATTAGAATGATAATCATCACGCCGACCACGCTGATGGCGGTTTTCCAGAAGCGATCGCGCCGCCGGGAGGCCAAAGCCTTGCGCCGCTCCGGCGCCGGGAGACTCGCTAGGTCCGCGTTGTTCCCACCCGCCCGAATGCGCTCCGCTGCCACCAGGAACAGGCACAGCGCAACGATCACTACAAAGAAGAACGCTTCGTTGTTGACAATGGGACCAATCAGCGCCATCTCGCGGCGGCTGGAAGGCAGGATCTGCGCTTCGGAAAGTTCGTGCAGGCCCGAGACCAGAAGTTGCACCGCGACCACCAGCAGAATCAGGCTGGTCACGGTGAAGAATTTGCGCAGATTCACCTTGATGCTGCCTTTGAAAAACGCTACGCCCAGGCCGATCGCGAGCGCCAGCCCGATCACGCCGCCCATGAAATTCATCAGGTCGGTGGTGTGGAGCGAAACGGCGGCGAGAAACAGCACCGTCTCGATGCCTTCGCGAAAAACCATCAGAAAGACGAAAGAGAAGACTCCCAGTGCCGCCGTGCGGCTGGGCGCCGCGGCCAGGCCGGAGAGTTTGGTTTCGATCTCCTGCTTCATCCGCTTGCCGGTCCGCCACATCCAGAAGACCATCGAGGCGACGAACACCGCGCCCAGCAACATCAGCCAGCCTTCGTAGCTGTCTTCTCCGACTTCGAGGCGATGAACGAAGTACGAGGCCGCAGCGCTTCCGGCGACCGCCGCAGCCAGCGCCATGTAGACCAGACGGTTCCAGTTGCGCCGGCCTGTCCGTGCCAGATAGGCAAGAACGATTCCGACGATGAGGGCGGCTTCGACGCCCTCGCGCAGCGTAATGACGAGCGATTCAAACATGTCTGTGCTTTGGCGAGGTCTTCAGAATGTCGGGCTGAAGTCCTCCCTGAAAGGGCGACATGTTACGCGGCTTTCAAAAACCTGTCAAACAGTGATTGAAACCAAAGGAGTTATTCGATGTAAGTTATCAGCCAGTTGCAACTCAGTGGCAATTAGTTGCAACCCTGCCATACCCTCTGCCCGAATGGGTTGGATGCTCCAAGGGAAAGTGCGTTTCGGCGCCGGCGTCGGAGACTCACGGCTTCGTCTGCTCCCGCAAGGCAGCGCCCGCGCGGTCCGAGGGACTGAGGAAATGGAACGACCGGATCATTTTGTTGAACACCGCTTGCTGGAACTGGTAGGTCTCCGCCGAAGTCAGGCCGACGATGCCGAAGACCGTATTGCCGTGCTCGATGCGCACCGAGACGCCGTGCCACTCGGCTCCGTCCATAACCCCGGTAAAGGTGCGGCGGAGCGCGCGCAAGCCGTCCACCTGCGCGGGCGATTGGGAAAGCTGCCTGTAATCCTGATAGGTGCTGCGCAGTCCGGCTTCCACGCGGTCATCGCTCAGGTTGGGCTCGCCGCTCCAGACCTGGCGATCTACGAAGAGCAGGGTCCGCTCGTCGGGGCTCGAAAGCGCCACGATGGCCGAGATGCCTTCGCGGCGCAGACCCTCAACCAGTTTCCAGTCGGGCGGCTTGTACATGGCGAACTGGAAAGTGTCGTTGACGTAGTCGTTGCCGTCCACGTGTTCCTTCACGTGAGCGGGCAGGGGTTCGTTGAGCAGTCGGCTGATGGGCCGCTGCCGCGGTGGCAGCGTCACGTGCTTGGTGGACGGCGTCGGACTTGCAGCGGGAGCTGCGGCGGGGCTTGCAGGCGCAGAGCGGCCTGGCTCTGGCTGGCTGCTGGGTTGGCTCGAAGCGGGGGCTTCGGTTTTGCCCTCGCCGCCCGCTTCGACGCGGATGGAGATGACCATATCCTTGCGGATCAGGACGTAGCCGAAATCCGTTTGGACGCGGAACATGTTCTGGTCGTAGCCGACGATGGTGCCGGAGATTTTTCTGCCGTCCTTGAGGGTAAACTCATCCGCGGCGGCGCGCGGCGCGGCCAGCGCGGCGGCCAACCCCAGCGCCACGCAGGCAACGATCCAACGGCTGGCGGGGACTTTTTTCATCGCTCAATATTTGCGCAGGACGCCGATGACGCGCCCCTGGATTTTCACGTCACGGGCGGGCAGGACGATGGGGTCCATCTGGGCGTTGGCGGGCTGCAGGCGCACGCGGCCGTGCGGCTCGCGGAAGAAGCGCTTGAGCGTGGCGTCGGTGCCGTCGGTCAGCGCCACGACGATTTCGCCGTTGCAAGCGGTTTCCGCGCCTTCCACCAGGATGTAGTCGCCGTCGCAGATGTGGTCGTCCACCATCGAGTCGCCCTTGACGCGCAGCACGAAGATTTTATCGCGGCGCGAGCCGAAATCGCCAAAGGAAAAGGTTTCGGGGTTCGAGATGGCCTCCACGGGCCGCCCGGCGGCGATTCGACCCAGCAGAGGGAACTCCAGGCCCGCCAGCACGGAAGCCGAAGCGGCCGCGACGGCGGAGGTCTCGCGCTTGCCTTTGCGTTCCATACCGCGCACCGCTGTCTTCGCGAACGGCACCGAGCCGGGCACGGCGACCACTTCAATCGAGCGGCTCTGGTTGTAGCCGCGCCGCACGAAGCCCTTCTTCTCCAGCGTCTCCACGTGCTTGTGTACGGTGGCGAGCGACGAGAGCCTCAACGACTTGCCAATCTCCTCGAAGCTGGGCGAAAAGCCCTTGCGGTTGATGAAGTGAACGAGGAAATCCAAAACCTGCTTCTGACGGCGAGTGAGGGCCATGGCTGATTCCTTCTTCTCGGCTGAATTTGGGAAGGGCACACGCCTTCCTTCTTAAGCGGATATTCTAGGCGAATAAAAGGCGAAGGTCAAGCGGAAAATCGCAAGCCCCGACGTTTTTCTGAATGGGCAGAATCCGTGCAAGGTCCCGTCCTGTTAGAGCCGCGGAGAGGTCTGATGCGCTCCGCGAAGACAGGCGGGCTCAAAGCCGTCGAGAATTCCGCACGTTGGTCGCCTGCCTGACACACTCTTGACCGATTCTCAATTCCCTCCTGACGCAGGAGTCTATGATGGGGCCAACGTCAGCGGACGAATGCGCCCATGTGGTTGAGAAAGTGGTCTCGATGGCCGCGCCACCCGCTAAGCTTGTTTCTGGGCGTCACGCTTGTGCTTGCCGTGGCACTGGCTTGGCTGAGCAACCGCTTGTTCGAGCAGGACCGTCAACTCGAGCACCAGTAGGTTCAGCAGCGCCTGGACCACGCGGCCGCGCCCTTACCCGCGAGCAATTGCTCGACGAAGTCTGGGGCCGGGGAATCGCCGTCACCGGCCGTGTGATCGACACTCACATCACCAACCTGCGCAAGAAGATAGAGCCTCAGCCTTCCCACCCGCGTTATCTGGTCAGCGTGCGCGGGGTGGGCTACCGCTTCGACGGCTGATCGCCCACTGTCAGGACGAGGTGAGACAAACTTCACCGAATCTTGACCATTCTTCCATCACCGCCTCATACGCGCCGGCTAGCTTGTCGGCAGTCTGAAGGGAGGTCAGTGCGATGAGAATCCCGATCAACCTTCGGCATGCCGGCGTGATCCTCGGCGCGTTGCTCATTGTGGGTCCGCTTACAGGACGGTTGGCAATGCCGCAGAATTACGATCGGGCCGAAGTGCTCTTCCAGTCCGCCAGGAGCAAGGAATTGGTGAGCGGAGAACTGGAGCAGGCGATTGATCTCTACAAGAAGATCGTGGCGTCTTACGGCAGCAATCGCCCGGTGGCGGCGAAGGCTTTGCTCCAAATGGGACGATGCTACGAGAAGCTGGGCAAGGACGAAGCCCGCAAAGCTTACGAACGCTTGGTGCGCGATTACGCCGGGCAATCCGAGCAGGCCAAGCTGGCGCGCGCCCGCCTCGCCGCCCTGCGTAAGGCCGCGGTCAAGGAGTACATGTCGGCCGTGGGCGGTGAACGCAAGTCGCTTGATTCAGAGGGCCGCCCTCGAATGAGTACAAAAGCTTGCCGCATGTGGTATAGACTCTTTCGCTCGCTGTAGTAAGAGGTTCCGGCCGGGTGGACTTCTTGTCCGACATTATCGCTTCATCGAGGGAAGAAATGCGACCGACACTGCGACTGCTCGAAGACGAACTGATTCAGAGAATCCTTGCGGAAGCGCGAGAACTGCTTTGGAAACTCGGGGTGGAGATTCACAACCGAGGGGTGCTCAGTTTGTTGTCCGACCACGGCGCCACGGTGGACGCCGAAAAGTGGAATGTTCGCATTCCGGGCGGCCTCATTGACAAGGCGCTTGGGACCGTCCCGCGCTCCTTCAAACTCTTTGACGTTCTGGGGAACGAAACCCACCACTTCCGGGGCGACAACGTCTATTTCACGCCCGGCTCGACGGCGCTCAACCTCCTGGACGGTGAGACGGGCGAATTGCGCAAGCCGACCACGGCGGACTACGTCCAGTACGTGAAGCTGGCGAGCGGCCTGAAGCACATCGCTTCGCAAAGCACCGCCTTTATCCCCGGCGACGTGGATGCGGGCATCTCGGACAGTTACCGCCTCTATCTCAGCCTGCTTTACGGAGAGAAGCCGGTGGTCACGGGCGCCTTTACGATCGAGGCTTTCGAGATCATGAAAGACCTGCAACTGGCAGTGCGCGGCAGCGTGGAGGCGCTGCGGGCGAAACCTCTGACCATCTTCTCCTGCTGCCCGACAGCGCCGATCAAGTGGAGCGACGTGACCAGCCAGAACCTGGTAGATTGCGCGCGCTGGGCGATTCCGGTGGAGCTGATCTCCATGCCGCTTACGGGATTCATGGCCCCTGTCACCCTGGTCGGTAGCCTCATCCAGCAGACCGCCGAGAACCTGAGCGGCGTGGTGATCAGCCAGTTGGTGAGACCCGGGGCTCCCATCCTGTACGGCGGCTCGCCGGCCATCTTCGACGTCCGCTTCGAGACGACGCCGATGGGTGCGGTGGAGACGATGATGCTCGACTGCGCCAACAGCGAGATCGGCAAGCGCCTCGGCATGCCCACTCAGGGTTACATTGCCTTGAGCGACGCGAAGCAGTTGGACGCGCAGGCTGGTCTTGAGACAGGCATCGGCGCGACTTTGGCTGGCCTGTCGGGAATCAATAGCATTTCGGGCCCCGGCATGTTGGATTTTGAAAGCTGCCAGAGCCTGGAGAAGCTCGTGGTTGACAACGAAATCTGCGGCATGACCTACCGATTGCTGCAGGGAATCGAGCCGCGCGAAGACTTTCCGGCCCTGCCCATCTTCGAGGAAATGCAGCGCGAGAAGCATCTGCTGATTGCCGACCACACACGGCGCCACCTGCGCGAAGAAATCACCTTCCCGGGTCCCGTCATCAGTCGCGCCAACCGGGCGCGATGGGCCGAAGAGGGGAAAGTCCCGTTGCGGGAGCGCGCCCGGAAAGAAGCTGGCCGGATTATCGCGGCGTACAAGCCGTCGCGCCTGCCGGACGAAGCGAAAGCCGAGTTGACGCGCCTCATGGGGCGCGAAGCCTCCCGGCACGGCATGGATGCCTTGCCGGCCCGTGACGAGTAAGAAGGCGCTGGTTACCGCTGCCAGTGACCTGCCGGGCACTCTCGTCCAAAACCGACGCCCCCCTGGACGCTCGATCCCCTAAAGTGGTGGATCAAGATTTCCACAGAATATTCTGAAAAATCAGAAACCCAAACCCTTCGTGTATCGTCACATTAACTTAGGGTGGGCTGGAATGAAGCAGGGAAAGGTCCTTTTGGCGAAGTTCGCGGCCTGCGCCGTGTGGGTGGGTCTTTTTGTGTCTACCGGAGCGGCGCAACAGGCGCCGGCACAACCGGTGCGCCCGATTGGCGTGGTCAAGCAGATTCAATCCGGTCAACTGATCCTGCACACTGACTCCGGAACGGATTTGACGGTGCAGTTACCGGCCGACGTGGTGGCTCTGCGCGTTCCTCCCGGCGCGAAAAATCTTCAGCAAGCTGCGAAGATCCCGGTCGGCGAAATCAGCCCCAGCGACCGGGTGCTGATTATTGGATCCTTTTCGGCCGATGGAAAATCCATGGTCGCCTCGCGGGTTCTGGACATGAGCCGGGCCGCGCTGGCCCAAGCGCACCAGGCCCAGCGTCTCGATTGGGAGCGGCGCGGGATTTCAGGCGTGGTGCAATCGCTCGATCCGGCCGCGAAGACTCTCATTCTCGCCGTTCCCAACACACCGCCCACGCCGGGCAATCCGACCCACCCCGTTACGCTGACGCTCGCGCCGGCCGCGACGCTCCTCCGCTATGCTCCCGATTCGGTCAAGTTCCGGGACGCCCGGCCCGCCCCGTTCGACGAAATCAAGACGGGCGACCAGGTACGCGCCCTGGGGGA
>JAHEKS010000297.1 GCA_024638215.1 Acidobacteriota bacterium
TTTTCGAAGCCGTTCGGCGCACGCGCGCCGCGCTTCCTGCGCATCTCCCGCTTATCGGATTCGCCGGCGCGCCGTTCACCCTCGCCTCCTATTTGATCGAAGGCGGCGCGTCGAAGAATTTCCGGCACACCAAGTCACTGATGTACCGCGACCCGGGCGCTTGGCGGACGCTGATGGAGCGCTTGGCGCGCAGCCTGGCCGGCTACATCAACGGCCAGATCTCGGCCGGCGTCCAGGCCGTGCAGGTGTTCGATAGCTGGGTGGGGTGCCTGGCCCCGTCCGACTACCGCGAGTACGTTCTGCCTTACACGCGCATGTTGATAAAGGGCATAACGCCTGGAACTCCGATTATCCATTTTGGAACGGGAACGGCGATGCTGCTGGAAGATATGCGCGCCGCGGGCGGCGACGTCATCGGCCTCGACTGGCACGTGGAACTCGACGAGGCGTGGGCGCGCGTCGGGTACGACGTCGGCGTCCAGGGCAACCTCGACCCCATGACGCTTTACGGCAAGCTTCCCTTCATCCGGCGGCAGGCGGAAAGAATCCTTGGCCAGGCGGGCGGCCGCCCGGGACACATTTTCAATCTCGGCCACGGCATTCTGCCGGAAACGCCGTTTGAAAACGTCGTGGCGCTCATTGAAATGGTGCACGAAATCAGCCGCCGGCAGAAGGCGGAAAGAGCCAGCCCGTAAGCGGAATGAAAATCCAGCTATGAAAACCTCTGAAGGTTCCTTGCAGAATGACCCCGCGCGCCGGGGGGTTTTGTTGCTGGCGCACGGCGCGCCCGACAGCCTCGGGGATATTCCGGAGTTTCTGCTCAACGTGCGCGGCGGGCGGAAACTCCCTGACGCCGCCGTGCAGGAAATCATCCGTCGCTATTCCCTCATCGGCGGGTCGCCCCTGCTCAAGCTGACCAACCGGCAGGCGCAAGCGCTCGCGCGCGAGCTGGGCCTTCCGGTTTACGTCGGGATGCGGAATTGGAAGCCGTCTATCGCCGACGCGCTCCGCCGGGCCGTCGGGGAGGGGATGGAGGGCCTCGTGGCTCTCTGCCTGGCGCCGCACAATTCCCGCACCAGCATCGGACTCTATCGGAAGTATTTGGAGGAGGCGCGGGCGAAAGTCGCCTCCTCGGTGGCGGTTGAATTCGTCGAGAACTGGCACGACCATCCTTTGCTCATTGCGGCGTTGCGCGAGAAGTTGGCGCAGGGCATCGGCCGCGCGCGGGCCGAAGCGGGCCGCGAGGTTCCCGTGGTTTTCACCGCGCACAGCGTGCCGGAAAAAACCATCGCCGAAGGCGACCCGTACAAGCGGCAGGTCTTGGAGACCGCCGCGCTTCTGGCCGTCGCCATGGGCCAGGAAGACCTGCCGCGTTACCGCGTGGCGTTTCAGAGCCAGGGCATGACCGCCGAACCGTGGATCGGCCCGACCGTCGAATCGCAGATTGACGAGCTGGCCGCGGCGGGCCACCGGCACGTGCTGCTCGCTCCGATTGGATTTGTTTCTGACCACGTGGAGATTCTTTACGATATTGACATCATGTTTCGCGAGTACGCAAAGGCGCGCGGCGTGACGGTGCTCCGCACGGAATCGTTGAATGACAGCCCGCTGTTCATTCGCGCCCTTGCTTCCATGGTGAGCGCGCGAATCGGCTCGGCCGCTTCCGGAGGAACGCTTTGACGGCATCTCCTGGCGGCCGGCGGCGCATCGTCGTCGTAGGCGGAGGCATTGCGGGTCTCGCCGCCGCTTTCACCCTCGCGCGGGCGCGGCATCAGGGAGCGCCTGTCGAAGCGACTTTGGTTGAGGCCGCGCCGCGTCTCGGGGGCGTCATTCAGAGTGAACAGGTCGAGGGCTGTGTGGTCGAGGCCGGGCCGGACAGTTTTCTCGCCGAAAAACCCGAGGCCGCCGCGACGGCGCGCGAGATGGGTTTGGGCGACCTGCTCATCGGTTCCAATGATCGCGAGCGCCGGACGTACATCCTTCATCGCGGAAAACTTCAGCCCCTTCCCGACGGCCTGATGCTGCTGGTTCCCACCCGCATCTTGCCCGTAGTCACAACGCCACTGATACCGCTGCCTTCAAAGCTTGCGATGGCCGGCGATTGGTTCCACCGGCCGCGGCCCGACGGCCCCGAGGACGAGTCGGTGGCGGATTTTGTGACCCGCCATTTCGGCCGCGGAATGCTGGAAAACATCGCCGACCCTCTGCTGGCCGGGGTTTATGGCGGAGATTCGGGGCGGTTGAGCGTGCGCTCGGTCCTGGCGCGATTCTGGAAGATGGAGCGCGAGCAGGGCAGCTTGACGCGCGCCACGCTGAAAGCCATGAGACAACGGCGCGCGAACTCGACCGGCAACCCGCCGCCTCTCTTTATGACCTTGAAAGGAGGACTATCCCAACTGGTCGCGAAACTCGTCGCGCAGCTTGACGACACGGCGGTGCGCCTTGGCCGGCGCGTGGAGGCGGTCGAACGCAGCGAGGCGAACTATCGCGTGCGCCTGGACGACGGGACGACGCTCGACGCCGACGCCGTGATTCTGGCCTTGCCGGCCCACTCCGCCTCCCGGATTCTTGATGGGCTGGGGCCGGCGCTTGCGGCGCGCCTGGCGGAAATTCCTTACAGCAGCGCCATGACGGTGAGTTTAGGTTTCGAAGCCGGCCAGGTTGCCGGGCTTCCTCCCGGTTTCGGATTTCTGGTCCCGGCCAAGGAGCGCCGCCGGCTGCTCGCCTGCACATTTGTGCACCGCAAGTTTCCCGAAAACGTGGCCGAGGGGAGGGGATTGTTGCGTTGCTTCATGGGCGGCTCGCGCGATACGGAGGTCCTCAGCCTCAGCGATGCGGAAGCGCTCGAGACGGCTCAGCGCGAGCTCCGCGAAATCCTGGGTCTGACGGCTCAGCCGCTGTTCGCGCGGATTCACCGCTGGCCGGATTCGATGGCGCAGTACGTGGTGGGGCATGTGGAGCGCCTGCGCACGATCGATGCGGAGTTGGAAAAGCTTCCAGGTATTTATTTGGCAGGAAACGCCTATTCGGGTATTGGCATTTCGGATTGCATTCGAACCGGCAGGGCAGGCGCGGAGCGCGCGCTTGCCGGCGTCCGCGGCTGACCTGTCGTCAGCCGCAAAACCCACGGCGGGCATGATAAAAAGGGAGCAGGGCGACTTCCGCTGCCGGGCCCGAAGCCAGCGCCAGGTGTGTTCCCGGCTCGGAAACCTCGCGGCGCACGTAGCCAAGCGCGATGGTTTTTGAGAGCGTGGGCGACAGGCAGGAGCTGGTTATCTCACCGAGTTCCTTCCCTTCGGAGATCAGTTTTTCTCCGGCGGCGGGCGGCTGGGCCGAGTCAATCGTCAGGCCGGCCAGTTTCCAATTGACGTGCCCGCGGCTGCGCGTTCGCTCGACGATTTCCTGCCCGATGTAACAGCCTTTGTTAAAGCTCAATGCGTTCAGCAGGCCGGCCTCAAGCGGCATCGTGTCCTCGCCGAAATCCGCTCCGTAGCGCGGAATGCCGGCCTCAATGCGCAGACTCTCAAGCGCTTCGGTGCCCGCGGGAAGCGCGCCCTGCTGCGCCTTGGCGTGGAGTTCCTTCCAGACGCCTCGTATCGCTTCCGCGCTCGACCAGATCTCGTAGCCCTGCTCGCCCGTGCTCGAAGCTTCGACGACGCGCACGGGAAATCCCAAGAGATCGGTCGCCCAATGGCCGTATTCGGCCAGCGGGGGCAACTCCCTGGCGAAGACCTTTTCCATCAGCCCGCGCGATTGCGGCCCCTGCGCGGACACGGCAAACCAAGGCAGCGGTTCGACCGTGACACGATCGGCGATAATGTATCGCCCAAGCGCCTGCATGGTTTTTTCTTTCAAGTCGGCGTCGGTTTCGATCAGAAACGAATCCTCGGCGCAGAAAACCTGGAAATCCGCCAGGATGTGCCCCTGGGGACTCAAAAGCGTCGCATAAGTGCCCTGGCCGGGCGCGAGGTTTTTGACGTCGTTGGAAATAATTCGCTGCAGGAAGCGCGCGCAGTCCCGACCCTTCAGGCTGAACATGGAGCGGAAGGAAAAGTCGAAGAGCGCTGCCGCCTGGCGCGCGCCTTGATGCTCAACCGCCGGTTGGGAAAACTTCTTCGGGACCAGGGCGCCGTGGTATTCGCCGAGGGTCGCGCCCTGGGCAAGGTGCCACTCGGCCAGCGGGCTTCGAACCAGGTCAGGCATCTAGCCTCGCCTCAGGTAGGCGGAAATGAGAATGACGATCATGGCCAGCGCCAAGGCCACGGAAAGCCAGCGCTCGCGCTGCTCGCGAAACCTGGCCAGAAACGGAAGGGGCAGCGTCAGCGCCAGCGAAACGGCGAACACCAGCAGCGCGAGAGAGATTTTTATGGTTAGCCAAAACCAGGCGCGGCCCCAGGCGAGCTCCCAATAATAGGCGCGGACGTTGTAAAGCCCCGAGCCGGTCAGCAGAACGATCACTGACCAGCTCACCCAGCGGAATCTGCCCTGCACCCTCTTCAGGAGGGCGTCGTGCTGCTCGGGCGCGAGGACGCGCGCCGAAGGAATCAGCAGGAACAGGAGAAAGGCGATCCCGCCCACGCCGATCACGGCGGCGGACAGATGAATCCATTGCATGAACGTCGTCATTCACACTCCCAGCGCTCTTCGGGAATCGGCCGCGGGACCGGTGGGCTTCGAGCTTACGACGATGCGGCGATTTGGTCAATCTGCTTGGCAAGGTCGAAGTCTCTCTCCGTGACGCCGCCTTCGCTGTGCGTGGAAAGAGCGATGCTGACGACGTTATAAGTGATGGTAATATCCGGGTGATGATTCGCTTTTTCCGCGGCTTCGGCGATCTTGTTGACAAAGGCGATGGCCGGCATGAAGGACTTGAACGTGTACCGCTTGTGAATGGATTTTCCCTGGTGACTCCAGTCGTGCACCGCCTTGAGCTTCTGCTGGATTTCCTGCTTGCTCAGTGCCGCCACGTGTGCTCCTTCTGTCCCGCCGCGCAGGACGCAGCTTCCGCGAGCCTTGGCGCCCGGGGAAGCCTAAGTTGGCGCCGGACAAACCGGCAAAGTTGGGACGATTCGTAGTTTTCCGCCGATACCGTGAATTGAGGCTTGCCTTCGAAAACGCGGGCGTCGAGCCCGGGCCACTTTAGCGCGTCGAGTTTCGGCCCGACGACCGCCAGGGCGTGCGCTCGTTGCAGAAACAGCCTTGCGGAGGATTTGAAATCGCGCTGCGCGCTGTCGAGGACCATGATGCAGAGCCGCGGCTCGATCAATTCCAAAACGCTGTTGCTCTCGATCATCACCCAGCCGCCCCGGTCGAGCATGTGGGTGAGAACGGGCAAAGCTTGCGCCAGTTGCCCCCGCCGCACGCGCAACCAGAGCGAGCGCCGCGCGCCGGCGGCAAGAAACCGGCAGGTGTCACCGCGCCCGCGAGGGTCGCGCTCTTCCGTGAGGACGAACGAGCTTTCATTGGGCGCGCAGCCGCGCGTTTGGCTGTCGGGCGAGGAGATGCCGTGACCGTCCTGCGTGATCTTCAACGCTGTCCAGGCGAATTCTTCTAGGCCGCGAATCAGCCCCGCCATCACTCCCGTCTTTCCGATGTTGCGGGAGTGTCCCCCGATCACTACCGCCTTGGTTGCGATTCGCTTCATCT
>JAHEKS010000298.1 GCA_024638215.1 Acidobacteriota bacterium
ACCGGCATGTCCCGCCTCAGCGCCCCCATGGCGGGCTATTCTCCCAACGTCGCCGATTTCGACAACGACGGCTGGAAGGACCTTTTCGTTTCGCGCGGCAATGTGGAGGCGGTTCAGCGCGCGGCCCTCGAGGTCAACCAGCACAACACGGCCTTCAGAAACCTGGGTGGGCTGAAGTTCGCCGCGCTCACCGCCGAGGCCGGTTTCACCGCCCACGCGCCCTCGCGCCATCGTGGCGCGGCCGTCGGCGACTTCAACGGCGACGGCCGGCTGGATCTGGTGGTCAGCGCCCTCAGCGCGCCCGCGGAAGTCTGGATTAACGACAGCACCAACACCAACCACTGGCTGGCCCTCGAACTGGAAGGCACCGAGAGCAACCGCGACGGCATTGGGGCAAGGATCAAAGTCGTGTCGGGCGGCGCCGCGCAATACGACCAGAGGGTTTTCGCTGCCGGGTACGCCTCCTCCAGCGCGGGCCCGACCCACTTCGGCCTCGGCCCGCACCCCACGGCGGAGCTAGTCGAGATTCGATGGCCCTCCGGCATCACTCAGGAACTCAAGGACGTCGCTGCCGACCGCATCCTTAAGGTCAAAGAGCCCGCCAAGTAGCCGCACGCAATCAGCTCAGCCTAAAAAAAGCGGCCAGCGACCTCAAAACGTCGCCGGCCGGATTCAGCGCAGAACTTGGCAGCTTCTCTTTCCTACTCGAGCGTCAGTACTTCCACGGCAAAGGGGGTCAGGCTGATTTCGTCCCGAGGAATTTTGGCCGTCGCAGGCGGGCCCCAGCCGGTCGTGGGGTCTACGTAATCGACCTGCGCGCCGGCGATCGAAGGAATGGTGACGTTGATCGTCCGCTCTCGCTTATTGATGAGCAGAATCTTGTGCTTCCCATCGCGGGTAACAAAACCCTGAACCTCGACCGAGGGCGTGGACGCGCGGCTTTCGACGAGCTTGTCACCTGGGCCGAGGTTGTCGTGGATTAATTTCAGGACCCAGTAGCGCGGATTCGGGTCACCGGTGTTCCAATCCAGCATGGAGACGCTGGGGAACTGCGTCGGGTAGCCTACCAGTTGCGACTCGCCCGCCACCTCAATCCCCATCCGGGCCGTGTGTACATAAAGGTAGGCGTACATGGCGCCGCAGAGGTTCCAGTACGATTTGGGGATACTCCCGCGAGGAACGGAATTGTCGCCGGGGAGAATCGCGCCCAGCTCGTCGAGATCGGTTTGAGTGCTGGGCGAAAGGCGTTTGCGAATGGATTCGACGTAGCGCACGACGTCGAGGAAATTGTCTGCCTGATCGAAGAACGTGTATTGCCAGTCCTCCGGCTTTTGGTCCGCCGTCGGATGGGCATAGAAGTGGTAAGAGATCATATCCAGCGGAATGCCTAGCTTATGGTTCTTGGGATTCAGGAAATATTCGAATGTATCTGGAGCTCCGCCGGGGAAAGCCAGCGCCAAGCCGACGAATTTGATTTGGGGATCAACCTTGTGAATGGCCGACACGACGGCATCGTAGAGGGCAGTATAGAACTGCGGTGTCATGTGGTGTTCGATGTCCACTTCGTTGAGCACTTCCCAATAGGCGATCTTATAATGATGGCCCGAGTTGTGCCGCTGGCCGTATTCGTCCGTAAATCCTCCTTGGGTGTACCAACTCGCCAGCCGGGCATAGTAGTCCGCCACTTCTTTCATGCTGGGGTCGCGAAGTTCCGTCCCCTGCGTATAATCCCAAAACACCTGGTTGGGGTCGGCCGGATAGGACACGGGCTTTTCGGTCTTGAACATCCACTGGGGAATGGTGCTGAAATTAAGGATGACCGAATGCCCGGAAGTGGCATTCATAAAATCTTCTGTCATGGGATCGATGAGCGAGAAGTCCCAAGAGGTCTTTCCATCTTGGGGCGGCTCAAGTTCAGCCACTCCCAGCCGGGGATAAGGTAACCAGGGAACGTACCGTACGTAATCACACTGCAGATTCTTCAGCGACTCGAAGATGTGATCGTGAATCGCCATACCCCGGCGCATAGGAGGATTGACCACCACCTGCAAGGTGGCCTCGGTTTTCGATTGTCCGACCACTTTGTCCCAGTTGAGGGCAACGCTCTGGGGCGTTTGTGCGGCAGCAGAGCAAAGGCCAACACAAAAAGCGGAGATCATCATCGCCAAAACTTGAACAAGAGTCTCCCGGCTGGGGTGTTTCTTTCGCATGGCTAGGCTCCTTCTCATATCATGCCGTGGCATCGGACGCGGTGGGACGTTTGCTTGTTTCCTCTCAGCGCGGCTACCGATCTCAGTCATCCCTTTTAGGCCAGCGATTCTCATTTGTCAAGCAATAGGAATCCGCGCCTCATGAATTCCATTGACACTCTCTGAGACGCAGGCATTAAATATGGCCGACTGCGACCGCAAGCCGGCTTGGCGCAGAGTAATTGTCGCTTCGGTTGGTTTCCTTGCGGCACGTCAATCGCGACCTCCGTGCCTCGAGACGAATCGCTCAGCTGCGGGTGTACGAATACATGGGCTTCGGCCCGAACGATTCATGCGCTAGACTGCGTGCCCGGTTTGACACGGGGCCGAGAGTTCCTGGCGAGTGAGGACTGCCATGACAAAACAAAAAGAGAAGGCTCGCATTGGGGTTTTTGGAATCGGCTTAGCCGCCTACTGGTCGCAGTTCGCCGGCCTGCGAGAGCGTCTGGAAGGCTACCAAAGTAAAGTTGAGAAAAGCATCAGCGAATGGGCCAACGTAGTCAGTGGCGGGCTTGTGGATGATGCGGCGGCTGCCCGGAGAATCGGTGCCGAGTTGTCTCGTGCCGGGGTTGACCTAGTCTTCTGTTACGTAGGCACCTACGCTACGTCGTCACAGGTTCTGCCGGTCATTCAAGGTTGCAAGGCGCCCGTCATAGTTCTCAACCTCCAACCTCGCGCAGCTCTGGACTATCCCAGGACCGATACTGCGGAGTGGCTGGCGAATTGTTGCGCCTGCTGCGTGCCGGAGATTTCGTCTGCTCTCGCGCGTGCGGCGATCCCTTTCCGAGTCGTGACCGGGATGTTGGAGCCTGAAGCCGACGTCCGTGAGCCTTGGGAATCGGCGTGGAGGGAAATTCGCCAGTGGTGCGAGGCTGCGTCTGTGGTGCGGAACCTTCGCCAGGCACGCATCGGTTTCCTGGGCCACACCTACCCTGGCATGTTGGATATGTACAGCGATTTCACTCAACACCATGCCCAGATCGGCTGCCACATTGAAGTGCTGGAAATGTGCGACCTCGACGAACGGGTAAAGGCCGTCACCGAAGAGGAAATCCACCAGAAAGAAGAAGAAGTACGGAGCATCTTCGAGATCAGTGAGGACAGCCCGTCCGATCCGCTGGCCAAAAAGCCGACGCAGGAGGAAATGACCTGGGCCTGTCAGGTTGCCGCCGGGCTGGATCGGTTGGTGGCCGATTTTAATCTCGACGGTCTGGCTTACTATTATCGCGGTCTGGGTGGTAATCGCTACGAACGGCTGGGCGCGGGCTTGATCCTCGGCTGTTCGCTCCTGACGGGCCGTGGAATTCCCTGTTCAGGAGAGGGTGATCTGAAGAATTGCCAGGCAATGAAGATCATGGATCTTTTGGGCGCGGGCGGAAGTTTCACCGAGTTCTATGCCATGGATTTCCGGGAAAAGTTCATTTTGATGGGACACGACGGACCTTTCCATATAGCCATTGCCGAAGGCCGGCCCATTCTGAGAGGCTTGGGGCTTTATCACGGCAAGCGCGGCGCAGGAGTAAGCGTAGAAGCAAGAGTCCGGAAAGGCCCGGTCACGATTCTGGGAGTCACTCAAACAAAGGAGGGCCGCCTCAAGTTGCTTGCCGCGGCAGGTGAATCCATCCCCGGAGAGCGCCTCCAGATCGGGAACACAAACAACCGGCTGCGCTTTCAGCAGGAACCCACTCTATTCTTCAACGCATGGTGCAACGAAGGCCCCACTCACCACTGCGCTTTGGGCGTCGGCCATGTGATTGATGAACTCGAAAAAGTTGCTTCACTGTTGGGGCTGGAACTGAAAGTTATTGCCGGCAAAACGTAAGAGGAAGGTGCAACGTTGCGATTCGGGCGAGACAACAACGGCAACTCAGTCTGTCGTCAGTATTGGTGCCTGGCACTTGGGGCTGTAAGTCGTAACGGCAAGCGGATTGCCCGCGTCCTTCCATTCTTTGAGGCAGTTTTGTGGCAGGCGAATCGCTGAGGAGGGTTATTCCTGTTGGATTGCACTTTAGTGAGGAGGCTGCGTATCAAGCTCCTGCTTCGTGGCTCCTTGAGGAGAGGACGCCTCCATGAAGAGTTTTTGCTGTTCTACCCTCTGCGCCTGCAGCCGCTGGAACTTCTCCAACGCCGCGCGCCGCTCGTCCGTCTTGCCCAGCGCCCTGAACGCGAGCGCCATTTGATAGTAGGTGACGTCGTCTTCTGGATTCAAGGAAACGGCCTTCCGCAGGTGCGCAAGTGCGGCATCAGGCTTTCCCAAGGCGATCAACACGCGGCCCAAGCCCGTCTGGGCTTCCTCAAAATCAGGATAATATTTCACCGCAGTTTCAAACAGCTCACGCGCTTTCTCAAGTTGTCCCATCTTGCGGTAGATTTCGCCTGCCTCATAGGCTGCGTTGGAGCTGGTGGGGTCGAGCTGCAATTCCTTCTGGAATTCCGCCAGGGCGCCCTGTTGTACCTTCTGTGCCTCCTCCGGCGATTTCGCTTGCCGCGATTGGGACAGAAGCGCTCGGCCCAGCCTATAGTGAATACCCGGCCGGTGCGGGTCGCGAGCCAGGATTTCCCGGTACTCGTTGATGGCAAGGTCATAGTGTCCTTGGGACTCCCACAGCTCAGCCGATGCCTGAAGCCGCCAGATCGAATTAGGAGCCACCTTGGCGAGTTGCTGCATCGCCAGATAGGCATAGTTTCCGTACAACCGGCCCGTCTGATAGAGGACTTCTGGATCCTTGGGATAGAGCCGAGTCAATTCCAAGGCCACCTCGACGGCGTGGTTATCGCGTTGCAGGCCCGTGTAGGCGCGCTCCAGGTGAAGGCCGAGCAGGCGCTTCAATGAGGGATCGCTCGCCCGCTTGAAGCCCTGCTTGAGCTCTGGAATGGCCTCCTCATAGCGGCCGAGTTCGGAGAGCGACATCGCGAGAAAGTACGCGGCGTTCGCCAACTTGGGCTTGAGCTTCAGAGCCTCACGCAGGGCGGGGATGGCTCGGTCGTATTTCCCGTCCTGGAAGTAAACGAGGCCGAGGTTGGCATGGATTTCGGCGATTCCCGGCGCCAGCTTGACGAGCTGCTCGTAAGCCTTTTCTGCGTCCGCATAGCGTTTTTCCCCTAGCGCTGTCTGTGCCTCGCGGGAGTAACGTTGCATCAAGGCGGCATCCGGCTGCTGCGCGAGCAGAAGCGAGCACGCGAAGCTTAGTGCGAGCAGAACTCTGCACAAGACCATTCTGCCTGTGTGAACCATGGAAGCCAGTCTACTGCGAAAAGAAAGAACCGCCAAGCCCAAGCGGGCCTGGCGGTTCTTTTCAAGGTGCGGATCTAGAAGAGGAACTTCAACCCAAATTGCAGCTCACGAGGATCGTGGGCAAGTCCGGTGAT
>JAHEKS010000299.1 GCA_024638215.1 Acidobacteriota bacterium
ATAGAAGCACCCCGATGTGATCTCAACTCGAAGGAGGAAACCCGAACTTGTCAAAACGAAGCTTACTTTTGTCAGCCTTTCTGGGCGTTTTGTCCTCACTAATGCTCGCCGGCTTGGCCAATGGTCAAGCGTCTTCTACCCCGGTACCGGTAACGCTGATCGCCCATAAGCCGGAGGCAATCAGTGTCACCCTCACATCGGCCAGTACGGTCAACTTTGCTTTGAACGGCGGCATCACCGCGGGCGATGTGAGCCCGGCTTGGACCACGGCCTGGAACCTGTTTCCCACGAGTTCTCCCCTTGATGTTTGCGTCTATCTCACAGGAGACCTGACCGGGACGGGCGGGAACACCGATACGATTCCCCCTGCTAACATTCTGGGCCAGCCGGGTGGCACCGGGGCGTTCACGGCTCTGACCGGCACGGCGTGCGGCCAATCCAATGGTTTGCAGATCAACAGCGTCGCCATCAACGGAAGCAACAAGAGCAGCAGCGCCAATGATTCCGTGTCGCTGGAAATCAACGAAGCTTCTCCGGCGATCACCCTCAGCGCGGACACTTATAGTGGCACGCTCAACATCATTGCGCAGGCGCCCTAGGAACAGGACGGCAGGCGAGTGATCAGATTTCGGGCGGCACTGCTCATCCTGGGTGTGGGCATCCTGGCGAGCGGGGCGTGCGGGCAGTCACTTTCCCCTCCTTTTGCTGAGTACCGCAAAAAGGCCGACGGCATGTTCACGCTCCGCAACGACGGAGACGTGCCTCTGGCGACGATCCTGGAACTGCGGAGTTTTGCCGTCGGCAGCAAAGGAACGCTCCGCTACACGCCCCTCGACCCGCGAATCCAGGTTCGATTTGGCGCCAGCAGCTTTGTTATTCCTCCTCACCAGACTCACTACGTGTTCTACAAGGCCGCCTGCACGCAGCTCCCCTGCTGGTTCACGATCATCAACACCTTGACCCGAGCCGCTCCGGTCAAGGGCGGGCTGCGGATCAACATTATCTTGCCCCACTTTGTTTACGTCTATCAGCGTGCGAAGCTGAAGAAGGGCGATGTGCGCGTTGTGGCTCTGCGGGGGGACGAGCCCAGCGAGTACCGCCTGAAGTTCAGCAACCTGAGTCACAAACTGGAACGAGTCGAGGCGGTGCAGGCCAAAGGTTTCGAGGACGGCCAGACCTACGGCGGCTTCCCGTTGTTTCCTGAACAGACCCGCTGGATGGTCGTGAAGGTCGGCGCCGCCTCAGGCAAGGCCGAGTTCAGGATCCAGTTCGAGGGCGGGCTTCACCTCAAAGTCTTACCTCCTGAGCAAACTGGAGTCCCCCCTCCGGCCAGCTAATGCCCGAATCTCCGCATGCGCGAGCAGCCAAGCGCGAACCCGACCCGCACGCGTTCCCGTTGGGGCGGCGCCTCGCGGCGGTTCTGATCCTCCTGGGCTGCGCGGCGCGCCCGCCCTGCCTCCGGGGGCAGTCCTTGGATGTGGCGGGAGGAACCTCCAGCTTCCTCGATGCTTCGGGCTTTCAGGTGGGTTACGAATGGCAGCCTGTCACCGGCTGGCTGGGGCTGGCGGCCATGAACGGCGTCCACGTGGGAGGATTTCTGGGCACGACCTACCACGGGTTCGATGTCGGAGCGGGGGACCGCTACTACCCTTTCGTTCTCGACACCGATGTTCTGGACCACTCTTACATCTTTTACGGCCGCGGATTGTCTGTCAGCCGCCGCTCCGCGCGAGACCACTGGCTGCTTTTTGGGGGCAAGACGGCCCTGCCCCTCGCCACGCCCTTTCTGCGCGCCTACCAGACCGACCGGGCCGCCGGCGCTTTCTTCTACGAGCGCCGCCTCAATCCCCGCCTCATTTTACACTCTTTTAATATCCTCTCTGATAAATCCACCTCCGTCCATTCGCTGGGCTTTCAGGTGGACCCGCACTGGAAAGTCTCGGCCGCAGCGGGCGTGGGCAGAGGCAGGGGGTTTTTTGCCGCCGCCACCCAGTACCGGCACGACTGGCTCGCCGTGACCGGCTCGTACACGGCCAACGGCGAGGGATTTCGGAGGCTGAGCATTTCCAACCTTCCCTACCCGGAGCGCACCGGCGGCAACGTGCGCGTCACGCTGACGCCGCTCCCCCACTTGGGATTCCAGCTCGGCCACGAAACGGTGCTCTCGCCGCTTCTGAATTCTTCGCAATCGCTCCGGGCCACGCTCAACTCGG
This sequence comes from Acidobacteriota bacterium, assembly GCA_024638215.1. Lineage (GTDB taxonomy): Bacteria > Acidobacteriota > Terriglobia > UBA7540 > UBA7540 > JAHEKS01. Next base: position 2,214 of record JAHEKS010000299.1, read on the forward strand.
CCAGCCTTTTCAGCTCCATCAAGGGCTTTTCGATGAACGCCGGCATCTCGGCCAGCCGGGGGGGAACTTTCTCCACCCAGACGCGGATGTTCACGGTCACGCGGAGCCTCGGCCGCCGCCTCACCGCTTACGGCGCCATCCTGCGCATTCGCACCCAGAACAGCCAGCCGCAGCACCTCTACCTGGTGACCACCGAAGAAAGGCTCACGCGCCGGCTTTCTCTCCGCCAGACCTTTAACGAGGGCACCGGCACCAAATCGGTGGGGTGGGGCGGGCGATTTCTCTCCAACCCCCTCACCGTCGGGATCGACTACCAGACCGTCTTCAATCCGCTGGCGGGCGGTTTCGGCGGTCGCACCTTAGTTCAGGCCTGGACCGTGAACCTGCGGATCCATTTGCCGGGAGGGATCACCCTGCACTACGACACTTTCCTCGATCCCTTCGGCCGGTTCCGATACACGGCGTTTGCGAATGGAATCCGCTATAACCCGGCCGAAAAAGTCCTGGGACCTCCTGTTGCGGCGGCACAACCCAGCCTCGGCAGGTACCTGGTTCGCGGAGTGGTTCAGGACGAGCGCGGCGATCCCGTGTGGGGCGTCGCGGTCCAGGTGGACGGCCAGTATGTCTATTCCGACAGCCAGGGCCAGTTCTTCCTGCGCTTCCGCCGCGCGGGTGAGTACCCGCTCAAGGTCGTCACCGAGCGATCCTTGAATCCAGGAGGGTGCCAAATCGTGCGCGCCCCTTCGACCGTCCGGGCAGAGCCGGAAAAGACCGCGCCGCCCGTGGTCATCGTCGTTCGCTGCGGCGCCTCGAACTCCCGCCCCTAGCGTAGTGCGTCTCAAATAGGTTTACGGATGAGGCGCCGAACCTCAGGTCGGCGTGCCGGGCTAAAGCCCGGCGCTACGGGACGACCGCCGATCTCAGGATTGTAAAGGTTCCTGAGACGCACCACACTAGCCGGCCCTTCGAATCGTCAAGGACAAAGGACAACCTTCCCTGTCACTCCCAGCGCGCCTCAAATCCGAAATCTAAAATCCAAAATTGAAAATCGAAAATGGAAAATCGACATTCGAAATTGGAATTTCTCGATTCCCGACAGCCGGCCTCCGGCAACCGGCTACTGACTGCCGGCAACCGAGTCTTGCATTCTCCCGCGCGTTTGCGATAGGATGGCGCACTGGCCCGCAAGACCCGACCGCCCGCCTTGTGACGGGCGCGGCCATTCGCCCTCGAAATTGCGCGTCCCGCGGTGATTCGTTGAATTCCTGCCGCGCCGGGCGCCGGATAATTGAATGAGAACCACTCAGAAATCCTCCGTGCCCGCCGGCGCCGGAGAAGGAGCCGACCTGTGAGCACCATCACCGCCAACGGCGAGCTCGGCCGCGTCACCGGCTTTTACTCTTCCGTCGTCGGCAAAAAAGTGGTGATGGCCGTGACCGGCTTCATCCTTTTCGGATTCATCCTGGTCCACATGCTGGCCAACCTGCAGGTCTTTCTGCCGGTGACCGCCGCGGGCGTGCCGCCGCTCGACGCCTACGCCGAGCACCTGAGGGCGCTGCCGCCGCTGCTTTGGGGCACGCGCGTGGTGCTGCTGGTGGCCGTGATCCTGCACATCCTGGCGGCAGTTCAGCTCTGGTGGCTGAATAAATTCGAGGCTCGCAAGCGCGGCTACGTCAAGTACGAGCCCATCGCCTCCAATTACGCCTCGCGCACCATGATCTGGAGCGGGCCGATCATTTTCTTCTACGTCATCTATCACCTGCTGGATTTCACTTTCGGAGTGGTGAACCCGGGCTACGTGCCGGGACACGTGTTACGCAACGTGGTGGCCAGCTTCCAGCACCCGGTCGTCGCCGGGTTCTACATTGTGGCCAACATCTGCCTGGCGTTTCACCTTTACCACGGCATCTGGAGCATGTGCCAGACGGTGGGGCTTTCTCATCCGCGCTATACGCCGTGGCTCAAGCGGGCTTCCGTGGTTTTCGCCATCGTGATTGGCGTGGGATTCTGCTCTGTGCCCATCGCCGTGCTGGCCGGGCTGGTCAGGTGATGCTGTAGCGGCGGCGTCTCGCCGCCGGTCTGTAGCGCCGCTCTGCGAGCGGCGAGATTCTCGGAAGCGCAAGGGCGCCGGTCATAGACCGGCGCTACAGGTTATTCAATTATGAAACTCGACGCGCGCATTCCCGCCGGACCCATCGAGCAGAAATGGGACCAGTGCAAGTTTGAGATGAAACTGGTGAACCCCTCCAACAAGCGGAAATATACCGTGATCGTGGTGGGAACGGGGCTGGCGGGCGGAGCGGCGGCGGCGTCGCTGGGCGAGCTGGGGTACAACGTCAAATCCTTCTGCTACCAGGATTCGCCGCGGCGCGCGCACTCCATCGCCGCGCAGGGCGGCATCAACGCCGCCAAGAATTATCAGAACGACGGCGACTCGGTCTTCCGCCTCTTCTACGACACGGTGAAGGGCGGCGACTTCCGCTCGCGCGAAGCCAACGTTTACCGCCTCGCTCAGGTCAGCGCGAATATTATTGACCAGTGTGCTGCCCAGGGAGTGCCGTTCGCGCGCGAGTACGGCGGCGTGCTGGCGAACCGCAGCTTCGGCGGCGCGCAGGTCTCGCGCACGTTCTACGCCCGCGGGCAGACGGGCCAGCAATTGCTGCTCGGCGCCTATCAGGCGCTGGAGCGCCAGGTGCAGGCGGGAAAAGTCGAGATGTTCCCGCGCCACGAGATGCTGGAGTTGGTGGTGGTGGATGGCCGCGCCCGGGGCATCATCGTGCGCGATATGGTGACGGGCGAGATTTCGTCGCACGCCGGCGACGCGGTGGTGCTGGCCACCGGCGGCTACGGCAACGTCTTCTTCCTTTCCACCAACGCCAAGGGCTGCAACACCACGGCCATCTGGCGCGCCTACAAGAAAGGCGCGGCGTTCGCCAATCCCTGCTACACCCAGATCCACCCGACCTGCATTCCGGTGAGCGGCGATTACCAATCCAAGCTCACGCTGATGTCGGAATCGCTGCGCAACGACGGCCGCATCTGGGTGCCCAAGCAGAAGGGCGACACGCGCCGCCCGCGCGAAATTCCCGAGAGCGAGCGCGACTATTATCTCGAGCGCATGTACCCGGCGTTCGGCAACCTCTCGCCGCGCGATATTTCTTCGCGCGCCGCCAAGCGCGTCTGCGACGAAGGCCGCGGCGTCGGCCCCGGCGGCCGCGGCGTCTACCTCGACTTGACGGATGCCATCAAGAGATTGGGAAAGAAAACCATCGCCGAGCGCTACGGCAACCTCTGCGAAATGTACGAGCGCATCACCGGCGAAGATCCTTACACC
>JAHEKS010000300.1 GCA_024638215.1 Acidobacteriota bacterium
GCCTATCCGCTCGATGATGCCCTCATGCGCGAGTATAACCCCACTTGGGGCCGGTGGCTTTCGCCCGACCCCTTGGGCGGCGATGTCTCGAACCCGCAGTCCCTCAACCGGTATGCCTATGTGCTCAACAACCCCTGCAGCTTGGCGGACCCGCTCGGCCTCTCGCCGTCGCCGTGCAGCTTTAACATAACCATCGCAAACAACGGGGCGGGGAATTTTCAACAGGTGGGCCTAGCCCAAGTGGAGGTTGCCAGGATCCTAGCCGCAGCCGGGCTAGGCGTGGCGTTTAACCAGACCAACCCTGACTTCACCCTGAACTTGAAGTCGGGTGCGTCGTGGTATGAGACGGGCGTTTGGCCCGACGTATATGCCCAGAACAATACATGGAGTCAGTCCCCGACAGATAGTGCAAATGCTTATATGAACAACATTACCAGTAGCTACGGAGGGAGCTACGGCACGGCGTTGGGACGGATCACTGCTCATGAGTTTGGCCATTGGGCGCTGCAGCTCGTCCACAACAAGTTTAATCCCGGTCCGGGCGAAGACCAGATAATGTCCCAAGGCGATCTCAGCGGGTTCTCGCCATCTTACGCGACATTCTTGCAATCGCAGATACCCCAGCTCCAGGCACTTTGCGACAAGCTGCATCCACCAGGAGGACAGCCCGCTTCCCCGGGTAGGGGTGGGCCAGGAGGCGGGGGCGGCGGTAACGGGGGCGGATCGAGTTCGGGGGGCAGTTGGGTATACATTGACACCAGTGGCTATACTGGTGGGGGGAACGGAGACGCAGGCATATTTTGGTCAGGGGGATACTGGGTCTGGTGGCCATTTTCCCCGATCCAACCGAGGAAAAAGTAGCGCTTGGGTATCAGAGGCTGAGGCAGGCCACAGCAAGGGCGGATCGTAAGCCGGCGCAACCGCCGTCATCGTGTACCGGAGGTGATTATCGTGCTTTGAGATATTCATAGTGGACTCCCTTAGGTGCGATATGGCGAATAGGCAGATCCGGCGTATCATCGCGACCGTTGCATTGGCCAGTGGGTTGCTGGTCATCACAAATGGGCTGCTCTATCCCGAGTATTTCAGTGCTCCGGTTTCCTTTAAGTGGCAGGCAAAGAGCGGATTCAGCGCGATTTACGTGATTCCGCCCGGCGAGAGCGTGGGTTTCCTCAAGCGGTTCTTGAGCACAACGTTCGCGACGGAAGCAAGGCCGTTCATCGCCTCGTACATGAGGAAGTCGGGCTGGGAGGTAGCTGAGGGTCAGTTCTGGGTTAGCACAATTCCATTTCCACCTATCGTCATCGGACTCAACCGTTCCGTCGACTGGACGCTCACAGACCCGATGGTGACACCCCTAATGCAGGCAGCTGATCGCGGCGACCTGCAATCGGTGAAGGCACTCCTGGCCGCGGGTGTCGGCGTTAATTCCCATGACCAACGCGGATGGACCCCGCTCATGCATGCGTGCAAGAGCGTGAAGGCCGGCGAAGGGATCGTTCAAACGCTGATAGCCGCAGGCGCCGATGTTAATGCGAAGGATAAGGTTGGGAGGACGGCGCTGATCTGGGTACGGGGGATGGACGCCGCTGGCAAAGTACGGGGGCTCCTGGCTGCACGCGCTGACCCAAACACTAGGAGTCAGTATGGAGAAACCGCTCTGGAACGCGCCGTGGAGTCAAGGAGCTTGGACACCGTGACTGAGTTGCTGGCTGCCGGCGCAGATCCGAACGCCAAAGTCCTGGAGGGGACGACCGTGCTCGCCATCGCAAAAGCCGCCGGCAATACAGGGATGGTGCGCATCCTCAGTAAGGCCGGTGCGCGCGAGTAGTTTAGAGCCAGCGGGTCTCCGCCGGCTGGCGCAGACCTTTCGGGGCTGGCGCAGACCTTTCGGGGCTGGCGCAGACCTTTCGGGGCTGCGCGCCGGAAGGCGTGACATTTCAAGATTTGCAATCACCCAATCCGATGTTATCCTCCTTCAATGCTCGACGCGACGAGCAGCAGGTAGCGCATCAGAGTTTCGGCGGGTGGCGCATCTGGTGATTGAGCAGGGGAGGGTGGAATACAACACGCGACGCCCCCCTCGGCGCTCGGCTATAGGCCGCCGGTACCGGCGGCCTATAGCCCTCTGCTCACACCGAGAGCAGTTTCACAGCCCCAAGCTGTGATGTAAACTCTCTCCCTTCGACTGGTACCAAAAATCAGGCACCTCACAAGCCCCAAGGGATCCAAGGGATTGGATGGTAGGCCCGAACGGACTCGAACCGTTGACCTCTACCGTGTCAAGGTAGCGCTCTAACCAGGCTGAGCTACGGGCCTATTTGATTGAACTTGCAGGTGCAGCGTGAGAATAGCCGCAAGTCCAGGCACTTGTCCCAAACGCCGCGCGGAAATTGCCGGGCCGGCGGCTGACTCTCTCCGGTCAAACACCGGGGTTGATTTTATCACCGAACTTTCAAGATGAGCTTCGATATCTCATCCTGGGCGAGCAGCGATGAGCAGTGTGAGCCAAGCCTCATCCCGTTAGGTCACCGCCAAATTGAACGTTGTGGTCCGCGTGACGGCCGCATTTGAGCTAAGCGTCCCTGTAACTGTAATGGTGTAATTCCCCGTGGGAGTGCCGCCGCTGACCAAGCCAGTCGGACGACAAGCGCTCAGGCAGGAAAGTAAGGCCAAGGCCACCATAACAGCTACGAACCTTGGCACAGCCAGGCGCGGATGAGCGCGCGTCACTTGGGCAAATCGCCGATGTCTCCAAAACCCGATCGCCAAGGCGACAGCCGCGACCCATGCAAGGAACAATATCCCCGGCGGCCAGCTGCGGAACGGCAAAACCGGCCCAAGGATGGACGAGGTAGATTTTATGGTGCTCACCGTCATCTTTACAGTTTTCACTGACCCATCTGGCGTCACTGCGGAAGGAGAAAACGTACACGTGGCTCCCGCCGGCAGGTTGGAGCAACTGAATTGAACTTGCTTGCTAAACCCATTTGTCGGAGTCAGGGCCACGGTGTATGAGGCCGGCGCGCCCGAAACAATGGTGTTCAGAGGGGGAGTGACGGAAAGGGAATAATCAGAAAGCAAGATGGTGAGCGCAACCGTCGTACTCTGTGAGCCGCTGCTGCCGATCACATTGAAGTTGTAGGGGCTCGTCAAGGCGGCAGTCAAACTGCTAACGGTCAACGTGCTGGTCTGGCCGGCGAGGATCGTCGCCGGAGAAAAGCTGCAGGTCAAGGACGCCGGACACCCGAGGGCAATATTGCCCGTAAAGCCGCTGGGCGCTGTAGCGGCGATGGGGAAAGTAGTCGTAGCATTACCCACGAGAATTGTGGAGGTGGCCGCCGAAGATGAAAGCGTAAAAACGGCGACTCCGGTTCCCGAAAGAGCCACGGTTTGAGGGCTTCCGCTGGCATTGTCGTAAATGCTCAGGGCCCCATTCCGGCCGCCTGACGCGGTGGGCTGAAACGAGACGCTGACCGAGCAACTCTGCCCGACGTTAAGGAGATTCTGGACGGCTCCGCAGGTGTTGGTCTGGAGGTAGTCCCCGCTGCTGGTATCTATTTTCGAAATGGTCAAAGTCGACGTCCCGGTGTTGGTAATGGTCACCGTCTGCGGGTCGCTGACGGTACCGACGGTTTGATTGCCAAACGGCAAGCTGGTCGGCGTGATGGTGACGGCGGTCGCGGCCGCGACGCCTGTACCCTTGAGGGAAATGGTCTGCGGACTGTTGGCCGCATTGTCGGTAATACTGATCTGGCCGGTTTCCAAAGTGGTCTCGCTGGGCGTGAAGAAGATCGAGAGCGTGCAACTGCCGCCGCCAGCGGCCAAGGTGCCGATGCAAGCAGTATCGTCCACCGTGAAATCCGTGGCGGTTGTGATTCCGCTGGTGCTGCTGACCGGCGACATGATGATGGTGGAAATGGTGAGTGGCGCCGTCCCCGCGTTGATGATGGAAACGTACTGAGGCGAGCTCCTGAAATTCAGGGGCTGCGCTCCGAAATTAACCGTTTGCGGCACAATAGCCATTCCCGGAAGGTCGGAAGCGTTAATCTCCGCGACGAAAGCGTTTCCCACTGCCCCGGACAGCACCTTCTGATAAGCGCCGGCAATGATCGGAAAGTTGGTTGAGCCTGTGCTTCCTGCTAAGTAAACATTGTAAACACTGCCGGAAGAGCTCAGTGCGATCGCCTGGCCAGAGTCCGCGCCGTTCCCCCCGAGGTAGGTGGAATACACGAGCTGTGTCCCTGTGGGGTTAACCTGGGTCACGAAGGCATCAGGGCATACTGGCGTGCTGCACGAACTCCCTCCTCCGCCTCCCAGGAGAGATTGGATCGGCGATGCCCGGGGGAAATCGCTCGATTCAGTAAACCCTGTGACATAGGCGTCCCCGGAAGTGTCCACGGCAATGCCATTTGCCTTATCGACGTCCGCACCTCCGAGCAAGGTCGAGTAAACCGCATTCGAACCGGAGGAGTTCAGCTTGGTGACGAAAGCGTCGCCGGCGCCCTTGCTCTGCGGCTGGACTACGCCGAATGTCGTGGGGAAATCCGTGGACTGTGTCCCGCCCGCGACGTAGATGTTCCCGCTTGAATCGAGGGCGAGGCCGAAGGCCCTATCATCTCCCGAGCCTCCGAGGTAGGTGGAAAAGACCAAGGCGGAGCCGGCGCTGTTTAATTTGGCGACAAAGGCATCCGGAAACTGCGGCGCGCCAATGTTCGAGGACATGTAGGGGGTAGTCGTGGTGGGAATCGGGAAATCCGTTGAAAACGTATAACCAGCGACGTAAGCGTTGCCGGAGCCGTCCACCGTGATTGCCTGGCCCACGTCCGCCTGCAACCCGCCCAAGTAAGTGGAGTAGACGAGCGTCGAACCGTCGAAGTTAACCTTGGTGACAAAGGCATCTCCCCCTCCGGCGGGCGCCGCTTGATAAGGGCTCAAAGTTGTGGGGAAATCGTTCGACTGCGTTGAGCCGGTGACGTAAGCATTTCCCGAAGTATCCACGGCTATTCCCTGGCCAAAATCGGCTCCGTGGCCGCCTAAATAAGTCGAATAGACCAGCGTATCGCCCGTGCTGTTGAGTTGGGCCACGAAGGCGTCGCTTTTTCCCCCGTATGTCGTCTGAAATGCGCCGTTACTGTTGTTTGAAACGACAGGGAAATTCGCAGAAGTAGTACTTCCCGTGATGAAAGCGTCTCCCGCCGAAATGGCAATGGCATAAGCTATGTCCGTGTCGAATCCGCCCAAATACGTGGAGTAGACTAAAGCGGAACCGTCCGTGTTCAACTTCGTTACAAAAGCGTCGCCGTTGCCGGCATTCGAGCTTTGTTCCCCGCCCGAGACCGTCGGAAAGTTGGCTGAACTCGTGGTGCCGGTAATGTAGGCATTGCCGGAGGAATCCACGGCGATCCCGAACGCCACGTCTCCTCCCGTGCCCCCCAGGTACGTCGCGTATTTCAGCACCGGGTCAATCACCAGTTCCCGCCTCCGGTCATATCTGCCCACTTCGAACCCTACCTCATTCCCCTTCACCA
>JAHEKS010000301.1 GCA_024638215.1 Acidobacteriota bacterium
CGTCCGCTCCGGTGGCATGGCAGCCCAGGCACATCGGGGACTCTTGCGGCTCCACGGGTATGCCGCTCAGCCTGGCAATTTCCTTGGCTTCCGGCTTGGCGAGGACTGCGTACGCCTGCGAATGGCGTGAAAGCAGCCAGCGGCTGTATTGGTCTCCACCCGCTTTGTTGTGATGACACTGAGCGCAGACTCGAGCGCCGACGTATACGGGTTCCCGCTTTTCTTCCGCGCCACGAGCCCGCGCCAACGTCCACAGGACCGCCACAATCAGCAGTGCTGCCGGCGCCCACCAGCGACCCCTTTCTGTACCTCTCTTACTGCCGAGCATCTTGGACCACCTTGAAAAACTGGTTGGCCGGGACGTTTTTGAACTGTTGCACCTTGCCGCCCGGCCAGCGGATTTCGACAAGGTCAGCTTTGGTGGCTTTGCCGAGGCCGAAATGCAGGCGCGGATCGGCCTGCGACAGGTATCCTTCGACGGCAACGACGTCATCGATTTGCCGCAGATCTCCGACCTGAACGGTCACGCGCGCGCCGATGGCATCCGTCTTTCCGTTCGGGCGCTTTACCTCCACCGTCAACCAATTGTTCCGGTTGCCCCCATCGTTGCGCAGCAAGCGGGCGCGGTCGTTCAGGTTGCACACCAGGATGTCCGTGTCGCCGTCGTTGTCGTAATCGGCCGCAGCGGTTCCCCGGCCCACGTATTTCTGATGAAAGTAATCTCCCGAATCAGCCGAAACGTCCAGGAACTCGACGCCCGGCTTGTGGGTATTCCACATGAGGAGGGCTTCCTGAGTGAACTCGTGAAGAGCGTGGCCGTTGGCAATATAGAGGTCTAAGTAGCCGTCATTGTCGTAGTCAACCAGGTTGCCGCCCCAACCTGTGTACTGCCCACAGGCAACCGCCAGCTTAGAGCGCGTGGTGAGGTCGTCGTAGAATTCTCCGCGCTTGACGAGAAGCGTGCTGTACGACATGTCGGGGATGAAGATATCGGGCCAGCCATCCCGGTCCACGTCACCAACCAGCGGGCCCATCGAGGAGACTCCCTGGCCGTTCTCGCCGAACGCCAGGCCCAGGCTTGCCCCTTTTTCCACGAAAGTTCCCTTGCCCGTGTTTTCGTAATAGTAGTTCTCCATTGCGTCGTTGGCCACGTAAATGTCCAGGAGGCCGTCGTTGTTGATGTCGGCGGCGGTAGCGCTCATGCACCGTCCCTCGGGGTTGTAGACCCCCGCTTCCCTGGTCACGTCGGTGAACGTCCCGTCGCCGTTATTGCGAAACAGCGTGTCGGGCTGCCCGTGGTAGCTGAGCGGGCCGGGGTGACCCGAGGCAGCGTAGAAGTTGCGGAATTTCCCCGCGTCGTACTCCAGGTAGTTGCAGACGTAAACGTCGAGCAGGCCGTCGTTGTTGTAATCGAGCCAGGGCGCGTTGAGGCTCCAATGGGTGTCCCCGAGGCCCGAGCGTCCGGTGATGTTGGTGAACGTGCCGTCGCCGTCGTTACGGTAGAACTCGTTGGCGGAGTAATTCAGCACGTAGAGATCAAGGTCGCCGTCGTTGTCAAAGTCGGCCGCGGAGCAACCGAAGGCCATGTCGTCGCCGCCCACGCCCGCCTGGGCTGTCACGTCCGTGAATGTCCCATCGCCATTGTTCCGATAGAGTGCGTTGGAGAGCTTATCGCGCAACTCGCGGCCTCTGTTGTCGTTGATATCTTTCCGCCAGCGCCCGTTGGGGAAGTAAACATCCTGGAAGCCGTCTCCGTTGTAGTCGAAGAAACAGGCCCCGTAGCCCGCGGCCTCGACGATATTGCTCATCTCGAAGTCGCCGTAACTGTGCTTGAACTTAATGCCGGCCTGTTCAGTAACGTCGGTGAAGACGGGCAATTCCATCTCCCGAACGTTGGCCGCCGCGGCTCCTGCGACCCACATCACCCCCAACAGCAAGACAGCTCTGGCACGTTCCATTCTCAGCGACCTCCACTCGCGCGCTGGTGAGCCGGTCGTGGCTCCACGATACCCGGCACATCCCAAAGCGCTCCCGTATCAATCCATTCGACGAATGCCCGCCTCTCGTCATCGGTCAGGGCGGACATGCCCTCCGGAGGCATCGGCTTGATCTTCGAACTGCTCTTGGCACGAAGGTCCCAGGGGCGCGAAGTGTTGAAACCGAAAAGATGCCAGACCATTGGGCTGGTTCGGGCGCGTCCCGCATGCACATAACGACCTAGGGCTGGGTGGTACGCGCCCCATGACTCGGGAGCGGCGAGCAGGCTTTCGTAAGCGCGGTTGAAGTAGGCACGCCCGCCGTGATCAACAAGTTCCATCCCGCCATCGAGGCGAAGCTGGCGGCCCGGTCCGTGACAGGAGATGCACTTCGCTTCGATGATGGGTACGATGTCGCGGTGGAAGTCCACGGCGCGCCGCCGTTCCGGCGCCAGGGTCAAAGGGATGGAGGGTTTCTTCACCGCATCCACCATGCGGTTTTCCGGCGTCAGTTCCTGGTCTTCATGGCAGCCGATGCAGCCTCGCGGCTCGTTGTTCTTCACCCAAATCCATCCGCAACTGCGCAGCGCCATCCCGTTTTCATCGAGTAATTGGATCTCAATAGGGATGTCCGCGGGGACTTCGACGTTGAAGGACCCATCTTCCTCGATGGGAACTTCACCCAGAAACCGCCGCGGAAGCGTCGGGGGAATGCCCGCCCGTGTTGAGCCCGGACCGCTGGCGCCAACGGCCATCCCTTCCGGCAAGAAGGAACTCGCATCTGCGATGCGGCGTGGCAGACCTTCAAGCACACGCACCCTCTTTATCGTTCCGGATGCCAGCCATTGCGAGCGGTCCAGGTCAGAGATGTAAGCGTTCAGGCAGTAAAGTTTGCCTCGTGGGTTCTTGGGAATAAAGGACTGCTTCGACGTAGGGTCATCGATGTCACCTGTGGCCACAAACACCGACGAGGAACGTCCGTCCGGCTCTGGCCTCGGGGCGAGTATCTTGGCTTGAATGTCATGATAATTGGGGTCGTCAAAGACCAGGTCGTATCGCCCCGTGCTGGGGTCAAGCCGATAAACGCCGTAATTGCTCGCCTCACCGACGGCGCGGCGCGACACCAGAACCTTTCCGCCCGGCAATGGAGAAGGTGAATGGAACAAGCCGTCGGCAGGACGAGTGAGCGGACGATAAGAGGTCAGACGTCGGCGGAGGCTGACGGCTGCGAGAGACCCTCCCCCGTCCCAACCCACCTCGTCCGCCTCGACGAACACGACCAGCCCTTCCGTTGTCACGGTGGGCATGTGCTTGATGCGGCGTCCTTGATCGGCGCACAGGAGCATCAGGTCCGTGCCATCCTGATGCAACTCGAACAGTCCGATGCGTCCCAACAGCCCACGATCCAGGCGGCTGCGTTGCCACATGGCAAAGATCAGCCGCCCGTCATCGTTCAGGAACGGGTCGAAGCTGGAGGAAGGATTGAAAGTCAATCGCGAAACAAACGTCCCGTCCAGCTTGCTGGAGTAGAGGTTGGTGGAGAGGATCGGAGCGAACTCGTTGAGTTCTCCTGCGGCCGTACTGACGAAGGTAATCTGGTGCCACGGCTTGTCAGCTACCAGGGTGTTGAGCTTGGATTGATAAGTCGGACCTCGACAATCGCCCGGTCCTTTGGTGATCTGGCGGACCCCTGAACCATCGGCCAGCATCTCAAAAACATTCCAGTTATCCGTCGCCTGCTTCTTGCCGGCGAACAGAATCCGTTTGCCGTCAAATGAAACATCCGGGTCAGCGGCGCTCGCGAACCCCGCACTCAGTACCTTTCGCCCATGGTTTGGCGTGACCAGGAGAATGCGGGCTCCCTCACCGTAGGACGCTCGGAGCATCCCCCCAGTTGCTGTCGGCGCTTTCAGTTTTTCCGTCACGGGGATTTGCGTCACGACGAACGAAAAATCCCGGTCGCGGCCGCGAGCACGCGTGCCGGCAACCTCTGACCCCGCGGCGAGAACGCCCTGCGGATCTGCACGTGCTTTTTCTTGGATGGGAACGCGTGACTCGCGAGGCAGCGCCTGCAAGGGGGAGCCAGTCTCTTGCGAACAACCCTCGGCCCCCAAAACGAGCCCACCAGTCAGGAAGAGCAGGACGGCACCAAGAACGAAGTGGGGGGCGATGCTGTCGCCTGCGACCGTGTTGTTTCTTGCGACTTTCATGGCGCAAGCCTTGAGACCTGCGCGCTTCACCGTGTTGCCGGAGTTTCGCCTGCTATCCGGCCTCACTAAGCCACATGGACGTTCGGCACGTACTGCCGGCGGACTCCGCGAACTGCACGATTCGCTTCAAGGTCTTCTCATCGATAGCCTGGAGGCCGTCGCATTGGGGATAGCCCATGGAGAAGTCGGCCACTTCGATGATCAACCCCTGGCTGCCAAATTCCAGCGCCGCACGGCTGGCGGGCTCGACCATGGACGCCACCCCGGTGGCGTGGCTCGGATCCACGATCACGGGCAGGAAGGTGGTCTCCTGCATGGCCGGAATCACGTTCAAGTCCAGCACAAAACGCGAGTACTCCCCCGAGGGGAAAGCCCTGATGCCGCGCTCGCAAAGCACGATATCCAGGTTCCCCTGTTTGGCGATGTACTCGGCCGATCCCAGCCATTCACACAGGCTCGCCGCCATGCCGCGCTTCAGCAACACGGGCTTTCCAGCTCTTCCCACTGCCGTGAGCAACGGATAGTTCTGCATGTTTCGAGAACCGATCTGGATCATGTCGGCGACATCCGCCACTTCCTCCACGCGGCGCGTGTCCATCACCTCGGTGACCACCGGCAGGCCGGTCTCTTCGCTTGCGATGCGCAGGATGCAGAGGCCCTCCAACCCCGTGCCCTGGAAGTCGTGCGGCGAGGTCCGTGGTTTGTAGGCGCCGCCGCGCAGCATCTGGGCCCCCGCACGCTTGACGGCGCGAGCCACAGTCAGCGTCTGTTCATGGGATTCGACGGCACAAGGGCCAGCGATCACCACCGGGTGGTCGCCGCCGAACTCCACGCCGCGCACTTTTACCGTGCGGGTTCCACCGGCTTTGTATTCCGCGTTGGTCTGGCGACACACGCCGGGACAGATGCGCGGCAGATCGTACAAGCTGAGTTGTCCTGCGATTCTCATGTACACCTCCACGCCGGGGCCTAACTGCGGATGGTTGAAGATGTAAAGTTCATATAAGTGTCAACTACATGGTCAGGATAAACAGGTCTTGTGCTTTGTCAATAACCGAATCCAATGACCTGCTTGTGAAAGATCAAATGCGGCATCATAGTGCCTGGGCGTTTGCCGCCTAATGGGCGCGCGGGCGTCCGGTAATGCACATCCCTTACGACGAAAAGTCCCTCTGGGACCCCTTCGGCCGCAATGGGCCAGCCAAATGTGAAGGGAGGATAAAGTCGAGGTGGCCACAATAGGCCTCAATTCGCAATCGCACCATAGCCTCCCGCCTGTAACGGCTACTTCACGTTTTCACAACTGCTGCAGCACGACACCGTCAATTCACCTGAAAATCCCAAG
>JAHEKS010000302.1 GCA_024638215.1 Acidobacteriota bacterium
TGATGCCGGCCTTTTCTGCCCCGCCCACCACCAGAAACAATCCCACAAAAAAAAACCAGCAGGCCCCAATCCACCTCTTCGTAAACCTGGCGCGGGTCGCGCGAGCGCGTGATGAGCATGGCTGCGGCGCCGACCGCCGCCACCAGGGCGGGAGAAAGCCCCGCTAGGAATCCCGCCAGTACCGCGGCCACGACGATCGCGGGCTTGATAAGCCTTGAGCGATCCACCGGCCGCAGGGGGTCAAGCGCTTGCGCGGCGACCGATTTGCCTCCCCAGCGGGCGCGGACGAAATAGATCACTCCCCAATCAATGAAGAGGCCCGCGAGCGCCACCGGCCCCAGATGCGCCATGAATTGCAGGTAGCGGATTCCCGAAAACGATCCGATCAGGATGTTCTGCGGGTTGCCGGTAATCGTTGCCACGCTGCCGATGTTGGAAGCGGTTGCCACCGCCAGCAGGTAGGGCAGGGGCTTCTCGCCCAGCCGCCGGGTCGCGGTCAGAACCAGCGGCACCATCGCCAGGCAGATGATGTCGTTGACGAAAAAAGCCGAGAGAAGCCCGCTGGTGAAAATCACCGTGGGCAGCAGATGGTGAGGCTTCAAGCGGCTCACGATGAGGTGCGTGACCCAGTCGAAAAATCCCGCCAGGTGCAGGTAGGCGACGATCAGCATCATCGCGAACAGCAGCACCAGGGTGGGGAAATCGATGAAGCGCAGGGAATCTTCCGGGCGAAGGATGCGGAAGGCAAACAACAGCACCGCCCCGATCACCGCCGCGCCCGGCCGATCAATCTTCATACCGGGGAATTTGCCGATGGCGAAAACCATATAGCTCGCCAGGAAGATGGCGTAGGCGCCGAATGTCCGCAGGTCGGAGAGAGCTTGGGTGGGAAAATGGGGCATGGAGATTTCGTTTCCCCGCGCACGCGCTATCGCTGCCAGGGGTTCCGAGTGTCCGACTCACTCCCTGGCGGGTCAAGCGAGGAAGGAGGGAATCAAGATTGCCGTATTCAGGCTCCGGCGGGCTTGCTTGAACGCCGGAAAAGGCGCATGACGCCTGCGGTGATGCTGCCGAAGAGCGCTCCGGCAGCGATGGTGTATCCCACCCAGAGTAGCAATTGCGGGAAGAAGCCCATCCAGAGGTAGTCGGACCCAAGGCCGCTTGATTGCCATCCGGTTGGGAGCGCGTCGTAATGGGTTCCCCAGTGACCCCAGAACGCGAAGAACATGAGGATCGCCACCGGGATGCGCGCTGCTAGGCTATAGGCCAGGAGAATCTTGAAGAACCCCGGCCAGCCGATGATCTGCAGCAGCCCCGCCAGCGCCCAAGTAATCCAAAAAAAGATCAGTACGGCCTTGAATCCATATGCGGCCAGGAACTTGCCACCCCCCATGCTGGTCCCCACGATTATTACCGCGCCCAGAATCGCCATGCCGATGGCCCGCGCTAGGGATGCCGGCGTGCCACCCGCGCGCACCAACTTGAAGGCGAAATAGATGCCGAAAATAGGGGCGAGCCAAGTGATGCCAACGATGGCTCCCCCTCCGCCCGAGGAGCGATTGAACAGCGAGCTGGGCCAGCGCTCCAATTCGCCCACCAGCCGCAATAGGGTTATCGCCAGCGTCACCAGCGCCGGAACAAGGATGAGTTTGGAAATGGAGAGGCCGGTTCCCGAGGTTTCATTCGCCATGGTAGCCTCCAACAAGAGTTCTTTGAGGTTGCGCCTGCCCGGCAGACTGCCCGCCTCCAAGTTATGCCAACCCACGAAGGGGCCGGCGTTTTCAGCGACCGTCCTGGTCAGCGCATTTTAGCCCAAAAGGAAGTCCCTTGCCATCCGCAGTCGTGGGTCAGGAAAACCAAAAGAAGCCAGAGGCGAAAATCGCGGGGCGATTTTATTTCGCTTTCGAGATGGAGTTTCGGGTGGTACACTGAGCGGGTTTGGTTGATTTTGCGCGCCCAGGTGGTCTCTAAGCGTTCTGGTTCTCGCGTGCGCAGGCTCAGGGAAGCCACATCGCAGCAACCATAAGATCTTTGGATGGCCAGCGGGAGGACTGCTGATGAGAGTGTTGATGGTCTACCCGGAGTTTCCTGACACGTTTTGGAGCTTCAAACACGCGCTGCCTTTTCAGGGGAAGCGCTCGGCTTACCCGCCGCTTGGCCTGCTGACCGTCTCGGCCATGCTGCCCGCGAATTGGGAGCGGCGGCTGGTGGACTTGAACATCCGGCGGCTGAAGGATTCGGAGCTCGACTGGGCGGACGTGGTGTTCTTCAGCGGAATGATGGTCCAGGGCCCTTCGATGAAAGAGCACATCGAGCGAGCCAAAGCGCGCGGCCGGCGGACGGTCGTGGGCGGGCCGATTTCGAGCGCCCATGACCCTAGCATCTCCGGCGCCGACCACGTGGTGGAAGGCGAGGCGGAAGACGTGCTCGCCGAGCTTGCCGCCGACCTGGAGCGCGGCGAGGCGAAGCCCTTCTATAAATCCAAGCTGCTTCCCGACCTGACCAAGGTGCCCCCGCCGCATCTTCATTTGGCCAACCTGCGCCGCTACAGTTCTATGGCAGTGCAATTTTCGCGCGGTTGCCCGTTCACCTGCGAATTCTGCGACATCATCGAAATCTACGGCCGCCGCCCGCGCACCAAGACTCCCGACCAAATCATCGCCGAGCTCGAGCAGATTCACCGCCTGGGATGGCGCGGCCCGGTCTTTCTGGTGGACGATAATTTCATCGGCAACAAAAAGTGCGTCAAAGCCCTGCTGCCCCGCCTGGTCGAGTGGATGCGCGACCACAAATTCCCCTTCTCGCTCTTCACGGAAGCTTCATTGAACCTCGCGGAAGACCCGGAGTTGCTCCGCCTGATGCGCGAGGCGCACTTTACGCGCGTCTTCCTCGGCATCGAAACGCCGGTGGTGGAAAGCCTCAAGGAAACGACGAAATTCCAGAACCTGCGCAAGAACCTGCTCGAAAGCGTGCGCTCAATTCAGGCGCGCGGCATCGAGGTGATGGCGGGATTCATAGTCGGTTTCGACAATGACCCGAAGGACGTTTTCGAGCGCCAAATCCAGTTCATCCGCGAAGCGGCCATCCCCCTCTCCATGGTCGGGTTGCTCACCGCACTCCCCAATACGCAACTGTGGCGGCGGTTGAAGGCCGAGGGGCGGCTCCTAAAAGAGAGCCTGGGCAACAACACCCTTGCGGACCTGAACTTCATTCCCAAAATGGACGCGACCGAGCTGTTGGAAGGCTATCGCAAGATCCTCGAGACGATTTACAACCCCAAGGAGTATTTCGAGCGTGCGTCGGCATTCCTTTCGCAGTTGGGCACGGCGGCACGCGCGCCCATCGCCTTCTCCGACATGATGGCCGTGGTGCGATCGCTGTGGAAGCAAGGGCTGCTCAGCAACTACCGCAAGGAGTATTGGAAGTTTCTGGTTCAGACCCTGCACCGGCGCCGGCAACACCTTGACAAGGCCATCACGCTGGCCATTATGGGCCACCATTTCTTCGAGCTGGTCGCTGCGGTGGAAGAGATGGAAACTCTCGCCGAACCTGCCTGAGTAGCCGGGCCTGCCGCCTCCATTCCGTCAAAAGTGAAACCAGAGTCGTCTCATGCCTGGGGTGAGGCTCGCGAAGAGTTGTCGGAGGGCTGCGATGGCAGGGTGACGATAAACGTCGAGCCGGCGCCGGGCTCGCTTTGGCACTCGATGGAACCGCCTTGCGCGCGCACGATCGCCTGCGCGATGGCCAGCCCCAAGCCGCCCGAGTGATTTTCGCCGTCCGAGGCCGGCGCAGCGCGATAAAAGCGCTCGAAAATGTGCGGCAAGTGTTCCCGCGAGATCCCCATTCCCTGATCCTCGAAACGAGCGCGTAACACGCGGGCGTCGCGCTCAAGGCTCACGCGGATGCGAGTGCGCTCCGGCGAATACTTAACGGCGTTTTCAAGCAGAATCAAGAAAAGCTGGCGCAGGAAGGTTTCATCGCCCCGGCAAACGACTTCCGTCGTCAGATCGCGCTCGATCACAATTTGCTTTGACTGAGCGCGGGGAGCGGCGCGGGCGCAGGCTTCCTCGAGGACTTCGTTCAAGTAGAGCGGCTCGTGCGCCAGGCGCAGCTCGCCCGCGTCCGCCATGGCCAGCGTGAACAGGCCTTCCACCATGCGGCTCAATTTCTTAAGTTCATCGTCAATGATCCGCAAGGCATCTTGATATTGCGCGGGGGTCCGCGGCTCGGCGAGCAGAAGCTCGGTTTCGCCCTGGAGCACGGAAAGCGGCGTGCGCATCTCGTGCGAAGCGTCGGAAACGAACTGGCGCAACTGGCCCATCGCCGCATCCACACGTTCGAACAAAAGGTTGAAGGTGCGAGCGAGATGCCCCAGCTCGTCGTGTGGATTGCGCACCGCCAGCGGGCGCCAAAGTCCGCGCCGCGACGGGTCGGAGACGCGCCGGGTCATTTCCGAGGCGTGCTGAGTGAGTTCCGCGACCGGCCGCAGGCTGCGGCCGACGTACCAGGCCGATATTGCCGCCGCCACCAGCAGGCTGATGGGCAGAAGCAGCCAGATCATTCCGCGGATGTCGGCGAGCACGCGGTCAGCGTCGCGCGTGGGCACGGCGAGAACCAGCCGCACCGTTTGATTCCCCCGGCGAAGAGGCACCGCGGCGAGGCGCAGCCGGCCGAGTTCGCCATCGTTCAAAGTCCGGAAAATCGGTTGAGAATTGTCGGTTGCCAGTGAATTTAAGTTGAGCAAGCGGCCGTGCAGATTGGCAGAGCTTTGCAGGACGTGCCCTGCGGCATCGAGAAGCTCGAAGTATTCGCCCGGCACGCTGAGTTCATTGACGTCTTGTTCGTTGCGGTCGGTGATGAGGTCGGCCGCGACGGGGCTGGCGGTGTTCAGAATCTGGCGGTCCAGTTGGTCGCGTACCTGGCGGGAGAACAGAGCGTAGAAACCGAGGTAAGACGCGGCGAGGAGCACGCCGACCACGGCGCAGAAGAGCAGCATCATTCGGAAGCGGAGCGAGCGAACGCGCATTATTCCTCGATGCCCAGGCGATATCCCACGCCGCGCAGGGTGTGAATGAGTTTGCCGTCCGGGTCAATTTTCCCGCGCAGGCGGTTGATGTAAACCTCCACCAGGTTGGTCTCGCTGTCGAAATGGCTGTCCCAGACGTGCTCGGCGATCTCGCTGCGGGTGACCGCCTCCGGTGCCCTCAGCAGCAGGAATTCGAGCAGCGCAAATTCTTTGGTGGTGAGAGAAATTACATTCCCGGCGCGCGTGACGCGGCGGCGATGGCGGTCGAGCTCCAGGTCAGCGCAGCGGAGGCGCGCGCCGCTGGGGCTGAAGCCGCGGCGCACCAGCGCCCGCACGCGAGCCTGCAGCTCGTCGAGGGCGAAAGGCTTGGTGAGATAATCGTCGGCGCCGGCATCCAAACCTTCCACGCGCTGCTCCACCAAGCTGCGCGCCGTCAGCACGAGGATGGGCGTGTGAATGTTTTCCTCGCGCAGCTTGCGGCAG
>JAHEKS010000053.1 GCA_024638215.1 Acidobacteriota bacterium
CCCTTGCGGGAAGAATCTGACAACGTCGCCGGATTCGAACTGCCCATAATCCTCCAAGTGGACACTGATAGAGTGTCCACTTCAAGAATGCCCACTTATCTCAAACTCGTCCACACGGCCAAGACCAGACGCTTACTCATATTCCGGGCGCCCCTATGTTTTTCCGACCGCCCTCTCCCGTCATTCCGAGTCCCCTCCTGCCCGCCCTTCCGAGACCCCTTGCCCGTCATTCCGAGCGCAGCGAGGAATCTGCTTTTGGTTTGCATGCGATAGAATAAAAAGCAGATTCCTCGGGCCGACCAAATATGTCGGCCCTCGGAATGAGGGGACAGCGGGTTGGTCGAAGGTTTAACCAACCTATGACTCAGGACACTGGCCCGTGCTAAATTCTCCGCATGAAAGCCTCGTACGTGTACATCATGGCCGGCCGTTCCCGAACGCTCTACACCGGGATGACGAGCGACCTGGCACTCCGCGTAGCCGAGCATCAGCGCCAGCTCGTGCCGGGGTTCACCGCACGCTATCGGATCGAGCGACTGGTTTACTTCGGAACCCGGGGCGACATCCGAGACGCTATTCACCGCGAAAACAGATCAAAGGATGGCGGCGGTCGAAGAAGGCGGTACTGACCGAGTCGAAGAACCCGACTTAGGCAGATTTGACTGAGGGTTAGTTCGGGAAGGCGGATCCCCGAACTGTCGGTCCCGCGCCAGGCGCTGATTTTGACGGGAAGATGCGCGAGCGAAAAGCAGATTCCCCTCCCGCTTCGCGGGGTCGGAATGACGGGCAAGGGGGGGTCGGAATGACGGTGGGGGGGGAAATGACGGCAGCGGGGCAGAATGACGGCGGAGGGGGCGGAATAACCGCCGGTGCAGGGCGCTACTTCCGCCCCAATTTTTCTTTCCGGATAATCCCTTGGCCTTCCTGGATGTAAACTAGCTGGTCGGCTTCGACGTTCTGGAACTTCTCGACGAGCCCCGAGGGCCAGCGCACTTCGAGGGCATCCACCTGTTTGGCGCGGCCGAGCCCGAAGTGAAGGCGAAAGTCGTTTTGGGACAGGTAGCTCGTACCGCTCATCACCTCGTCAATCTGAGAGTGATTACCGGTTACAACTTTGATCCGCGCACCAATCGCGCTACGATTGGACCTGACCCCGAGGCACCTGACTTTGATCCAATGGTTGCCCGTGGTGCAATCGTTGCGCAAGAGCGACGGCGGGCCGTTCATGTTGATGACAATGACGTCCACGTCGCCGTCGTTATCGAAATCCCCGAAGGCGCAGCCGCGGCTGGTATGGAGGGTGGTAGCGCCCGGCCCAGCGTGCGGCCCTACGTTTTCGAATCTTCCGTTCCCGGTGTTGCGGTAAACCACCGGGGGTGACGCGAAATCGGTCATGAGGCCGCGGCCCGTGATCTCCGGGTAGACGTGTCCGGTGGAAATGAAGATGTCGCGCCAGCCGTCGTTGTCAAAATCCTGGAAGCCCGGCCCCCAGCCGACATTGGCCGTCGCCGCTGCGAGGCCTGCCTGATAAACCGCGTCGTAAAACGTGCCGTCGCGGTTGTTGCGGTAGAGGCTGACGTTTTCACCGGCAAAATTGGGCTTGAGAATATCGAGCCAGCCGTCGCAGTCGTAATCCGCCACCGCCACGCCCATTCCGCCTTGCGTGCCCCCGTTGCCGCTGAGAGCGCAGCCGGCGGGCGTGCCGATTTCCGTGAACGTCCCGTTGCGGTTGTTGTGATACAAGAGGCTAGGTGCCTCGTCGCACGCGACGTAAATGTCTGGCCAGCCATCGTTGTCAAAATCCGCCGCACCCGCCCCCATCCCGTAGGAGCCCGCCGGAATCCAGTTGCCGCGGACCACGTAAGGATCGGGCAGCCCGCGCGGAATGGCCACGCCCGACGCTTCCGAGACGTCCTCGAAGGTGCCGTCGCCACGGTTGTGGTAGAGGATATTCGTTCCTCCGCCCAAACCCTGCGGCCCGCAAGCCACATCCACGCCATAGTACTTGCAGAGCGGATCGCCGCCGGGCGGGGGAACGATGCGCGGGTCGAAGTTCACATAGTTCGCGACGAACAGATCCAGATGCCCGTCACGATCGTAGTCGAGAAAGCAGCAGGCGACGTTCCATCGGATGTGGGGACCGGGCTGGATCAGACCCGCTTTCTCCGTCACATCGGTGAACGTGCCGTCGCCGTTGTTGTGGTAGAGAACGTTCTGGCCCCAGTACGTAACGAATAAATCGTCAAATCCATCATTATCATAATCACCGACACAGCAGCCTTGCCCCCAACCGGCCCGAACCAAGCCCGCTTTCCGCGTGACATCGGTGAACGTCCCATCGCGATTGTTGTGGAAGAGAAAGTTCGAGGGCGGGGGCCCGGGTGCGGGATTGTCAATGACGGTTCCATTCACCATGAAAATGTCCACCCAGCCATCGTTGTCGTAATCGAAGAACGCCGCACCGCATCCCATTTCTTCCAGGAGGTAGCGCTTGGTGTTGAGGCCGCCGGTGACGTTCACGGCCTGGCGGAGTCCCGCGCGCGCGGCCACGTCCGTGAAGCGAAACCCCGCGCCCGATACTCTCGGAGGCGGCGAGCCTCGCCGCGTGGGCCTTGGCTCAGCCGCCGCACGATCAAGGCCGGGGACAAGGATCGACGCGGGCGCCAGCGCGCCCAAGCGACCTAGGCTACGGAGAAATGCACGGCGCGACTTTAGGCTTGGGTTTGGCGGGTCAGGGTTCATCTTCGGGCACGGGTAGAGTTTGGGGAACGTAAGGCTGGTGGCTGGCTTTTCGCCAGAGTTTGGCCATGGTGTTCTGTTCCTTGTGAATCTGCTCAAATTTTTTGAGAGCCGCCTCGCTTTCCGGGATTTTCCCCAGCCGCCGCAGGGCGATGCTGAGCAGGTAGAAATATTCGGGCGTGCTGGAGTTGATGGCGATGGCTTTTTGCACCTCGTCGGCGGCCTTCTGCCAATCGTTCTGGGTTTGAAACGCCTTGGCCAGATCGTAGTAGGCTAGGTCGCACCGCGAATCCATCGCGAGGGCCTTCTGCGCGTACTCAATGGCCAGAGCGGGCTGCCGCTGCCGGTTGTAGTGGGCGCCGAGAAACTCATAGGGCCAGGGCGAGCCCAAGTGCTGCTTCTCATCCAGTTGGGCGGCCGTGGTGTAGTCCTTGACCGCCTCCCCGTTGTTTCCCAAGGCTTCCATCACCAGACCGAGATTGCTATAGGCTTTCACGTACGCGGGATTCAGTTGAATCGCGGTCTGGAATTCCTTCTGAGCCATCGGAAAAACCTGCCGCGTATAATAGATGCGGGCGAGGAAGTAGTGAATTTCGGCGGAGCCCGGTTCCAATTGTGCCGCCTTGCGCAATTCCGCCTCGGAGATATCGTAGCGGCCCACGAACGTGCAGACGAGTCCGAGGATTTTGTGCGCCTGGGCGTTCCGGTCGTTCAGCTCGAGCGACCTGGAAAGCTCGCGAACGGCGCCGCCGATTTCGTGGGTACGGAAATAAACGTAGCCTAGATCATAGTGCGCCTCGGCGGAGCGGTCGTGATCCTGCAGGTAGTGTTCCAGGCCCGGAACGACCTGCTGATACTGGCCCTGTCTGATGAGATTCTCTAACGGGTCGAGCAGCTCCAGGTTATCCGCGCTGCCCGCAGCAATGGGACCCGCGGGGGAAGGGGTCTGAAGCCTGATCGCGCCGTTATCCTCCTGACCGGTCGCGCCGTTCTGTGAGCCCCAAGCATGCGGCACCATCACAATGGCCAGCAGCAAAAAAGCGATCTCAGTCGCGGCATGGAAAGGCGAAGGTCTCGCGCGGGGCGGAAGAAACCATGTCATCGCCATTTCACCGATGCCGCCGGGTGCTCCCCGGAACTTTGCTCTTCGCACTTTCGCCATTCTCGGTCTCGCTGCGTCCGGCCTAATGCGGCGCATCCCCCTTGGCTTGATTGATCTGTTTGAGCGTGGCGGTCAGATTCTCCCGAGCCTCGACGTATTGAGGATTGAGCTTGAGAGCCTGCTGAAATGTTGCGACGGCCTTTTCAGTCTCCCCCTTCCGTGCGAGCGCAACCCCCAGGTCGTTGTAGGCTTGGGGCCATGAGGGACGCAAGCGGATGGTCTCTTCAAATTGCTGGATCGCCCCATCAAGGTCCGACTGCTGAAGCAAGACTTTCGCCAACGCGTAGCGGGCCTCAAAATCGCCGGGCTTCAGGCGAACGGCTTCGCGCCATTCGCGAGCGGCCCCGTCGAGGTCTCCCTTCCTGATCAAAGTTTCTCCGAGTTCTTCATGCGCGGTGGCCGAATTCGGCTCCAATCGGATGACCGTCCGGAAATCCGCTTCGGCGGCATCCACTTTCCCCTTGGCCAGTTCATCTTCCGCCTGGGCGAACTGGGAATTGGCAAACTGCGTTCGCGTTTTCGCGGCGATCAGGCTTTGGCCCTTTTGAAACTGCTTGGCCGCTTCTTGCGTTTGCCCCATGCGTCCCAGGGCCAAGCCCAGCTGATAGTAGGCGTCCCCCCGTTGCGGATCCAGCCTGACGGCTTCACGGAGGTGTACGACCGCCTCCGGCAATTTCTTTTGGTCCACCAACAGCTTCCCGAGCGTGTATTGAGCATCCACGTCCTGCGGGTTCATCGCCACGACTTTGTTGAGCTCGGCGATTTCCAGGTCAATCTTCCCCTGGCGGCCGTAAGCAACAGCCAGGTTGTAATGGGCGCTGGCCATCGTGGGATCAAGCTTCACAGCGATCTGCAGTTCCTTGACGGCCTCGTCGAGGTCGGTTGCGGTGAGGACGGCGCCCAAATCAGAATGAGCTTCGGTATAGTCGGGCTTTTCCTGAATAGCTTTCCGAAATTCCTCTATGGCTTGATTCGTCAGGTTGGATTGGGCGTATACCAATCCTAGGGCGTTATGAGCTTCGTAGTAGTCCGGGGCTTCCCGGATCGCGGTTCGCAGTTCCTGTTCCACCGCTCCTTCGCTGGCGCCCTGCAGGCCAAGCAGGCGGCCCAACACGAAGTGCACTTCCGCGATGTCGTCTTTCCCCTGGGCGGCCTGTTTGAGCTGGGAGGTGGCTTCCGTCAAATCGGGCAGGTCTTCTGCGTTCCGCGTGTCCAACCGAAGCGCTGCCTCGAATTGATGGAGGGCGGGCCCGAGCTTATGAATCTTCAGCAGGATGACCGCCTGATCCATATACGCCGCGAAGTCACCCGCGTTAAGAGCCAGCGCGCATGCTAGGCTATCGAGGGCGGGTTCATCATCGCCGAGCTCCTTCAGACTCATCCCCAGAAATGCGTAGGGGGGCTCTGAAGCCGGATCCAGTTTGACGGCCTCCTGTAAATGAGCAATGGCTTCGGTCCGCTGGCCTCCGTACCATAAGGCAACGCCGAGATTGTAATGGGCCTCGGAGGATTGCGGATCGAGCCTTACCGCCTGATTCAATTCCTTGATGGCTTCACGCAGCTTGCCTTGCTGGCCCAGGATGAATCCGAGAAGGTTGTGGGCTCTTGCGTAGCCGGGATCGGTCTCGATCGCCGCGTTGAGCGCCTGGGCGGCTCCCTCCAGGTCTCCTTCGGCGAGCTTCCCGGCTGCCTGATCGCAAAGCTTCTGGGCGTCGGGATTGGCGGGCGCCGGGGTAGCATGTGGTGATTGGGAAGAGGCAAGCTGCTTCAAGATGGAACCCAGCGAGTAATACGCTTCGCCCCTTTGCGGCGCCAAGCGAAGGCTCGCTTCAAGGTGTCGAACGGCCTTGTCCAAATCGCCCATCTGGCGATAGGTTTGGGCGCTCTCATACTCGGTCCGGTAGGCGACCGCGTCCGGCGGATGGAGTGCAAGGACCCGGCCGAATTGTGCCAGCGCGCCTTTGGCATCGCCCTTGGCGTGCAAGACCACGCCCATGTTGAGATGGGCCTCGAAGCTTTGGGGACGCAAGGCCAGGGCTTTCCGAAGCGCAGCGTAGCCGGCGTTAAACTGCCCCACGCTGGCCAGAGTCGAGCCGAGATTGTTGTAAGCTCGGAAATAATCCGGTTTCAGTTCGACGGCTTTTCGGTATTCTTCAATTCCCGCAGCTATTTCATTGTTCTGGACGTAAGCATTACCTAGTCCGTTATGGGCCTCGGCGGATTTGGGATTCCGTTTCAAGACCATTTGGTATTCGCCGATGGCTTCCTTGATTTGGCCGCTTTCCTCCAAAGCCAGCGCCCGCGCTAGGCGCGCTTTCTCAAAATCGGGTTTAAGCTTGACGGCGATCCCAAGCTCGCGCGTGGCATCTTCCAGCTGTTGTGATTCCGCCGCGATAAGGCCCAGAAAGTAATGGGCCTCGACGTCATCGGCGTTAAGGCCTACGGCCTTGCGGAAAGCCGCCTCGGCGTCTTTCGGCTTTCCAAGCCTGACAAGCGCCACGCCCAATCCGTCATAGGCGGGGCTGTTCTCAGGGTCACTCTGGACAACTTTCTCGAATTCCGCCGCCGCTTGCTTCCATTTCTGCTGAGTCAGCAGAAGGACTCCCCGGCGGTAGGATGGTTCGCCCACTTTGGTTGCTTGGCCGGATGGGTAAGGCAGGGCGGGGAGCCTCGAAGGTGCCAGCAGAAGGATCGCACACAAAATGAGAGAAACACGCATCCGCATAATCAATCGGGGAGCAGCAAATGGAACTCTAAGTGATCCCGCGCACTCCGTTCCTTTTGGATCTTTTGCCACTCGTCAAAATGCAGCTTGGCCTCAGTGGGCTTTCTGAGGGCTCGAAACAACAGGTACAACTGGTAGTGGGCCTGCTCCGACCCTGGGTCGAGGGAGATCGCGCGCTCGAGATTCTCCTCGGCTTCTGCATCGTGGTGCTCTGCCGCGAGGATGGTTCCCAGTTTAACATAGGAGGGCGCATACTGGGGATGGCTTTTGACCAGACCGCGCAGTAACGCCTCCGCTTGGTCATTCTGTCCCAAGTGGCTGTAAGTGAGGCTCAAATAATATGCC
The DNA here is from genome assembly GCA_024638215.1 of Acidobacteriota bacterium. Classification (GTDB taxonomy): domain Bacteria; phylum Acidobacteriota; class Terriglobia; order UBA7540; family UBA7540; genus JAHEKS01. The sequence goes on from JAHEKS010000053.1 coordinate 6,972, forward strand.
GCCGCAACCTGGTTGGGCTGCTCCTGAAGGCTCCGTTTCAATGAGGACTCAGCATCGTTGTACTTGCCCTGCAGGTAATACACGGTTCCCACCGCGTAATTCAAAACCGGATCGTCGGGATGCTTTCGCAGAAGGCTTTCAAAAAGCGAGGCGGCTTTGGGAAGGTTTCCCCGGGCGACGTTGGCTGAGCCAAAAACATAAACGTAACGGTCGTCGTCAGGTGCAAGCGACGCCGCTTTGCCAAGGGAGGTCAACGCATCTTCAACCAAGTTTCGCTTCAGGCAGATCTTCCCGAACTCGAACAGGATCTCGGGGTCATCTGGTTTCAGTTGTTTCGCCTTGAGAAGATATGCCAGCGCTTTTTCGGAATTTCCTTGCTGCTCGGACACTTCGGCCACCCCTTGGTCACAGGGCGCGCAGCTGGGATTTAGGCTGACGGCAAGCTGAAAATTCCGCTCGGCTGGCTCCAATTCCCCCAGCGCCAGATAAGCTTTTCCGAGGTTCCAGGCGAGCTGCCAGGTCGCGTGCCCTTCGCTTCTTACGTCTATCGCTTCGACCACTCCTTTGGCCTCGGAGGTCATCCCGTAGCTCATCAGGAGTTGGGCAAATTCCAGGGATGATTCATCCGAATGAGCGGGCAGATCCTGCCAATCGTGGATCACCCCGATGAGCTCCTGCTTTTCTTTGAGTGATCCGTAATCTTCCGCCAGGATCAAAAGACCGTCGTCGGATTTGCGGAGTTGCGCGAGGATCGGGCGCGCTATTTCGAGCGATTTCTGATAGTCACGGAGTGAGGCTTCAAGCTTGGCCAAGTCATACCGGGCCGGCATGTTCGAGGGGTTGAGCTTCAGGGCTTTTTCGAAGCTTTGCCGTGCCAAGTCGGGCTCATTCTGAAGCACGTAGGCATCACCCAGCGTGGTCCAAGTGCCCGATAAATGGGGATTGAGCTCAAGTGCTTTGTTGAGGAACAGGATGCTTTCGGAGTACTTGCCCTCTTGCAGGCGAATCGTCCCGAGCATTGCGAGTGCCAGCGCCCGCGTTGACGGGTCCCCCAGGGCCTGGCGCGCTTCATGTTCCGCCTCTGCAGTTTGCCCCCGACTCAGCAATTGCGCAGCGGTCTGGATGTGATTGAGCTGGGCAAAGCCGACGCTTGCCAGGGACGAGGTGCTAAGCAGTAAGCCACCACACACCACAACCCACCGCCAAAGCAACGCAGCTCTTGCGGTGAGGACTGTCTTCGTCTCATTCATCATTTGCGCACTGCGCCACCTCATGCTGATCCTAGGACCGAATTATCTCACGTCAGCTGGAAACGGACAACGGCAGGAACGAGGGGTTGCGCGGCCATCCCTTCTCCTGCCTGGCGGGATCAGCCCAGCCTCTGCCCGTGCGCACAGGCAAGATGGCCGTGCTACTTCACGAGGCATCACGGGCATCCTGCCCGTGATCCGGAAAAGGACCACGACAGGGGTCGCCGTGTTACCGATAGGCAGCGCCATCAGAAAAAATCAAATTGCGACTGCGGCCCGTCCGTCCTGAAGTTCAATTTGGGGGCGGACAGACTCGGATTCCTGAATCAGGGGTTGAATCAGGGACATGCAAACCATCGTTGCCGTGCGGAACGCCTTCGGCCTGCTTATTGCCGTCTCTTTGGCGGGGGTCGCTGGCGAGCATCCCAAACCCAGACACGCAATGGCTGCCGGATCACCGTTCCGAAACACCGCGCCCGGAGTGGCTTATGTCGGCTCCCAAGCGTGCAGGCTGTGCCATCCCGACGTCTATCGTGAGTATTTCCAAACCGGCATGGGACGTTCCATGTCGCTCCCGAGCGAGCCGGAAGACTTGGCGAAAGTCCCGCAACCCGTTACGGTCGTTGACAAGCAGTCCGGCAAAACCTTTGTGATCTCGCGAGAAGGATCCGATCTATACCAGTGTGAATACCAAGTGGATGCTCAAGGACGGGAAATCTCCAGAAACACTCACAAGGTCGCCTATGGGGTTGACGCCGGGGAGAACGGATTGAGTGACGTCGTCCGTTGGGGCGACTATTTGGTGGAGGCGCCGCTTTTGTATTACGCCAAGGCTCGGACGTGGGAGCTCTCGCCCGGATACGAACGCCTGGACTATGGGTTTGCGCGGCCGGTTCCAGGCGTATACCGCGACCTTCCGTTCCACGAATCGGCCTTCAGCTGTGAAACGTGCCACGGGCCGGGACAATTGCATGTCGCAGCGCGAATGAAGTGATCTCCGCTGACCGGCACGGTGGACCTCATGATCGTGAATCCCGCCCATCTTCCGGGATGGCTCGCCGATAACATTTGCATGAGGTGCCACCAATCGGGCGATGCGCGGGTTCTTCGGCCCGGGAAGAGCTATTCCGATTTCCGCCACGGCACGCCGCTGGATGACACCGTGGCGACCTTTCTGATCGCCTTCAACCGAAACTCCCCGCCCAAGGATCCGCTGCTTCAGTACTACATTTCCATGATTTTGAGCAAGTGCTATATCGCGAGTGGAGAACGCCTTCACTGCATCACGTGTCACGATCCGCACTTCCAGCCTTCCGCTTCTGAGGCGCCGGGGTTTTTCTGGCAGAAGTGCCTGTGATGCCATTCGGAGGCATCCTATTTTAGTAATGTTAATACTCGCTTACAAACAGTCCGCCCGACGATGGCATCGGTTGCCCGCACGCCGAAACAAAACTTGCGGCTCATATCGCACTCTGCCCTCACCAACCACCGCCTTGTGACTGACTCGAGCGAACCATTTCCAAAGGCAGCCTTTCATATGACCTCGTCCCAATAACCCGACCTGGTTCACCTCGATGCTATCCCCGGCAAGGAATCAATTCCCACGATGACTTTGCTCCAGGCCTACGGCCAAGTGAAGGACTCCCATCCCGCGTATGGGCCAAGCTACAACAGTCGCTTCGATGTTGCCGCCCTGACGAACCCCGGAGACGCCTACGTCCTGGCAGCGCCGGGACGAAAGAAGGCGGCGGAAAAAACAGGAAAAGCTGAGGCGATTCAGCTATTGTCGAGGGCAACACAAAAGGGTTGGACCCAAACCTCCGACTACGCGCTGCTTGTGGAATTGCTGGCGCGTTCCGGCCGCGTCCCTGAGGGCATTGCCGTTCTAAAACGCGGGATCGCGGTGAAGCCCTTCGACGGCGGTCTGTACAGGACGCTGGCGGTCTAGGAAATAGACCTTCGGCGGTATGAGGATGCGGTCAGCACGATCAAGCAGGGACTCGAGTTTTTCCCCAAGATTCGATTCTGCGAGGCTTGGCTTGCTCAAGGAAACCGAATCGCACCGCGCCCTGTTGTCTACGATCTCACGCAGCGGTCATTTTACGGGGAAATCGAAACATTCACCCGGAAGAGCTTGAATCCCGAATAGAGATGCGTGTTGCGAAGGAAGACGTTCTTATAGTGAACCCGCACTTCCACCTCTTTCGGAAGCCAGAGAATGCGATCCAGACCCACAGGACGGAAGGGAATGTAATTCACGATCGTGCCGTAGCTCTCAAGCCCGATATCTTTCCGGGGAGCGAGAAGCCAAGTTTCAATTTTGAGGATATGAAATGATTGTTCACTGACCCATGCAAGTCCCTGCCAGAGAATTACCGCGGGACGGGCGCCCACCTCAAAGGTTGTGACGTCTCGAGCGAGGTCAGGCTGCTGAGCGAATCCCACCACGTAGCATTTCTGCTTGCGGATGGTTCTCTCTCCAAAATAGCGGAAGCGGCTTTGGGCTTGATTGGAAGTATTAAAGTATGCCCAGAAACGGGTAAAGCCGGTGGTGATAAATCGCATGTCGGACAAGCTCTCCAAGTCCACAGGGCTCCCCTTGCGATTGATACGATATTCTTTGAACATCAGAGGGTCGCCGGCGGACCGCGGAATGATAACGTAACGAAAACGATGGGCCACTTCGTTCTGACCCCTCTCCTGCCATGGAGCGATGGGACGATCCAAGCTCCATTGGGAGTACACGTGTTCTTCGCAGGCAATATTGCGGAATTCGGCGATCATCGCCGCCGCATTTTCCCCCATGCGCTCCAGGACCATGGGCAGTTTGTCTTGCTTGGCACCAGGCCGCAGCTTGGAAAGGGGAGGAGTGTGCTTGATCTCCTGGGGTGTCCAATCTATAAGGGTTCGGGCATGGCTGTAGATTTCGAACTCCTCGTGGCTCAAGCGAATCGGTGGCTCCGCCGATTGAGACGAGCTGTGGGGCGGCTGGGCAACGGTCCTGCTTCCCAGGGCCGCGGCCTTCATTCCGAGGATGCCGGCCATTGCAAGGAGTATCGAACTCAGGACCGCCCTGAACTTCACAAGGGCAGTATTCGCCACGTTACCGCGCGAGTCAAGCGCAAGGGAAGTAGCCCTGGATTGCGACGTAGCGATCCCCCTGACTTCCCGAGGTGGCGGGGCGGAAGCGGGAAGCGTAAAACCCCGCGGGCGCGAGTGGGGTCGGCAGCAACTTGACGAGCCAGCTGGTTTTTCACCTGCACTCAGATCGCCGGCGCTGAATCTTCGTCAAGCGCCTTTCGGCGCGGCCTGGGCAGCCAATGCGTTCAACTTACCAACGAGACGTAAGTGCTGTACTTTTCATCTTCGATGCTCATGAAGGGGCGCATCACGACTGCGCTGCCGTCAACCGAGGATGCAACCCAGTCCCCCGTTGGGCTCTGAATGGGTCGCGCGCGGAGCAACTCGGCCCTGTCGAAGGTGGGCTGGCTGTCCGTGATCGCGAACAGAACGAGCGGTCCGTGCATGAGAGCCACCCAGTTCGAGTGTTGGACGTCCACCGGCTTGAGCCTCAGCGGCATGGGTAATTCCAACTGAACCCGGTCGCCGTCCTTCCATTGGCGGCGAATGGCCATAAAAGTTCCGGGTTGCGCGGCGCCTTGCACTTGTTTCCCGTTCACGGACACGGTCGCACCGGGACTCACCCACCCCGGAATCCGCACATTCATCGTGTATTCCACCGGTTTCGAGGCCCCGATTTGGATTTCAACATCGCTCTTGAAGGGATAATCCGTCTTCTGCGTGAGCGTGCACGCGGCTCCGTTCGTCGTCCACTTCAGGCTGGACGGCACAAACAGGTTGACGTAAACGCCATCGGGAGATTTCAAATAAATACTGATATGGTAGTCGGCCGCAACCTGGGGCAGGGTTCCCGAGCAGCACGGCCACTTGTCCCAGTAGTACACCTTCTTGCCCGTTAGGGCATAATCGGAATAGTAAAACGAGGTGCCGTCCGGCTGAATATTCTTGGCGCCTAAAATCGTGTTATAGAGCACTCGCTCCATGCTGTCCCCGTAATGGGCATCCTTGGTGACCCGCAGCAAATATCGTGTGATCTTGAAGTGACCGTAGGCTCCACACGGCGTCTCAAAGCTGGCATGGGTGAGCGTTAGACTGTTTCCGAGCTGGCCGCGGTCCGGTTCTCCAAAAGTTTCGTCGGGCCCCCATCCGCCGGTAGCGAAACTCTGCGTGGTTTCCACCATCTGAAAACCGTTCTTGGCGGCCCGCAGATGCTTTTCGCTCCCCAGCGTGATATACGCCTGCATCGCCGAGCTGAACGCGTTAACGTGGCTGTAAGCGTGTTCAAAGGGGAGCACATTGTAACCTTCGGACAACGGATTGAAGTAGCGGTCGTCTTCCAAGTACCGCTTCCCGAGCGTGCGATAGAACGGCTTGCCGCTGCGCTGGTACGCGAGGAAGAGATTCTCGGGAAGGGTGTAAGTTTCCTCCCAGGTGTAGGAAACATCCTTGTGGGTACGAGCCCGCTGCTCCGCTCGCGAGAGCGCCTTCTCCGGTAAATAGGCGAGAATCGCGCGCGTCAACTTTTCATGCACATCCATCGCGATCGGATCCTGGGCGAACTCGTGAGCGTCAATCAGGCCGCATGAAAGCTTGTCATAGGTATAGGCCGGGAGCCGGTAACCGGCGAAAAAACTGGCCTTGGAGTCGAGGGTTTCCGCGTAGCCCTTGACAAGACGATTAACCTTGGCGCGAGTGGGCTCTGATTTCGTCACGCCATAGGCGCGAGCAAGCGCAGAAACGTACTGTCCAAAGCTATGCCCCGGAATAAAGCCGTGAAAATCGTTACGGTCCAGGCTGAAGCCGGTCAGGTCGTACCAGCCGCCCATGTCGTCGCCGGGGGCAGGCAGGCCGGCCTTCTGACGAAACACTTTCAACATGCGGTCATCGTTAAGATTGAGGAACAGGGCATGATGGTAGTCGAACTGGCCCTTCATAGGACCGTCGAGCAATTGCACGTTGCCGTAATCAAAGGTGGAAAGCGCGGGGTTAGCGACGATCACGCCTGTGTCTTTCGATGCCCACCCTTCGCGACCGCGGGCTGCGTATACTCCTGCCGCCGCGGCGCCGCTTGCCTTAAGAAATCTCCTCCGACTGATTATTCCGGCCATGAATGTATCCCCCCCTGTCAAATTAATCTGTCAGACACATTATACCTTTCCTTCTGCCGCCGCCAATCATTCTGACTGCGTGAGACTTGCTCATGGGAAGAGAAGGCGATAGACCGTGCAGTGTGAAAGCATTCGCCGCATGTGCAAGATAACCATCAACCCGCGCTCTGTCTCAATTACGCGAACTAAACTGGAAGCAGAAACGGGGAATGAGTGAGGCTAAGTGATTGAAAAGATGGCGCTGCGGGACGGAGTTCAACCGCCGGCGCCAGCCTCTCCAGGCTGTAGTCACCTAAGGTTATCTGGCTGAAAACACGGCTTTTAGCCTCATCTCACCTCCGATTTTTGCCCGTCTTATTGGAAGCATAATGCAAGCAGAGTTTGCGGGGGCGGTGTTTGCCTCGAAACACACCCTTAGCTAATCCTAAGCGCAGGATTCCTTCCCTGGCTATTTGGTTAGGGCGAACCCAATTGGTGCGACAAGGGCTCCGGCAGGCTGTGGATTGCTTAGTAGTCTTTCATGTCGCCTGGCGACACCCATAATCCATGAGAATAGGTTCGAGGTGGGTAGGATCGAATCGGCCTGCGCAGGACAGAGGTCGGAGTTCCTTGGAGCGGCAAGCCCGCGTAGCAGGCTGGCCTGGACATCGCTCCGAACCCGCAATCGTCGCCTCGCCTCGGCGAGAGCACGCAAGGCAGATTGTTCCCCCCTTCGATGTCCCCTGGCGGAGAGCGGAAAGGAGATCGCGATGGACAATGTCTTTCCTCATTGCGCCGGTTTGAACATACACAACGAGACGGTCAAGGCTGATATGCGACGGGCCGAGACCCACGGCCGACTTCAACAAGAAACGAGCCGTTGGGGAACCAGAACGAGTGACTTGCTGGCCATGTCGGATTGGCTGGCATCTGGAGGGGTCACCCACGTGGCCATGGAATCGACGGCGTGTTTTGGAAACCGATTTTCAACATCCTGCCAGAAAAGTCGCTCCCTTGAACCTAGCGGAGTTGCAGGTTCAGTTGTGCCGCCTGAAGCATGGCCGTCAGCACAGCCGGGGAGCGGGCGCCGTGTATCGGCACTTCGAAGACCAGACCTCCCGCCACGATCTGCAGGTGCTGATCGAAGCGGTGCGCCATGAACATGCCCAACAGCAGCAAGCTACATTGAATCAGGTCTGGGGTGGGAAGACTTGACCCAGAATGAAGTCGAAAAACTTGATCGGACGCTTAATGGGCAAGTATCTGAAATTGTCGGGAGACTTTTGGAGTGGGGACTATTCAGAACAAAGGATGAGGCCTTCCCAGCCACTTACCTTACGGGTCAAACACCAGGACAACGCACGCCCGCGGACGTAATCAAGAAAACCCTGCAATTTGATTCGAAAGTTGCCGAGAGAGCCGCAAACTCCAGGGATTCTTCCAAAAACGATCGGCGCAGGTGAATCATAGAATCCCGAGCCGAGAAGTGGGTCGAAAGAAACGAGCGGAGACGAAGAGCCGTCGAAAAAAGCAAGAAGAGACGAAAAGCATCTGACAAGCTAGTGGGTAGAACAGAGTCATAGACCAAAAACTCCGTCCAGGCCGAGATTCGACAAGTACAATTTCGGAACCACTTGGGCACAAAACCGTACTCGGGGCGTTCGACGATCCTGAGGCAGGGCGCATCTGTGCCAAACACACAGTCGACCCTGCGCAGGGTGGCAAGCTCCTGCTCCCTCAGCCCAGCACGGGCGAAAGTCTGGAAGATGGCGTTCTCCCTCTTGCCGCACGCGAAGAAGAAGCGGGCAAGCTCGTCGTCGGTGCATTTCTCAACCGGCTTCTCCGTGTAGCGGGGAGCGTCGCGCAGCCCAAGCGGGCGCGCGGACTTTCCGACCCCGACCATCGGCACCGATCCGGTGTGCTTCAAGAATTGCAGGATCAAGACAAACTTGTTCGCCGCCGTCCGGGCCGACCTCGTGCGGCTGTTCTGGATGACCCACGCCATATGCTTGGCGATGGCGGAGGCGCTCACCTCGCTGGCGTGCTTGATCCTGCTCTGCTCGGCGAACTCGTTCAACGCCTGCCGGGACGCCGCGAGCGTCTTGGGGCGGCGGCTCTTCCCGGCGACCTTCAGTTCGAGCTCTGTGAGGCAGGCGTCGATGGCGTCGGAGGGCAGCTTGCCTTTCGGTTTGGGCTCAGGCAGCCTCTCGCCCGTCTCGCGCTCGTACCGCTGCCTCGCCAGCCTGCGGCTCCGCTCCTCCTGCGCCTCGGCGGCGGACTTGCCGCACTTCTCCCACTGCCCGTCCACGTTGAGGTAGTATGCCCCCTCGGAGTGCACCTCTTCCTTGCCGCCCACCAGGACGGTGTCAGGCTTGAGCTTGCTGTTCTTTCCCCAGACCGGCTTGCAGTAGCGCCAGCCCATGGAAGTCCGCACGTATTTGTAGGTCGAGAATTTGGTCAGCCCCCTAGCTTCCCCCTTCTCCTAAGTTCCGGAAAGTTGGGAAATCTACGGGATGTCTTAGGATCGTCTTAGGAAGGCATCTAACCCACTGATTCCAAAGGACTGGCGGAGAGGGTGGGATTGTAGGCCACAAATTGAGCCCATGGTAATTCAATGAGTTGCGGGCCTTTCCTTGACGGCGAAAAGGGCAATATGCACTTTTTGCCGTCTTGCCGCAAATTCTGACATGGCATTTCATCGGAAATGTCCTACAAAATTCTTACAACGCTTCAGGTGACAATATACCTCATGCGCTGATCTTTGCCCGGATTTTTCGCGCAACCTCCCGGCTGCGGAAAAAACGTGGAGAATTACATAATGGAAACGCTCCGCCGGGTTGCAGGGCGCGCGGGGAGCAAGCCCGGCGAGTCGGTTGATCCAGTTGCCGCTCGCGTCTTTCTTCTTGATCGGCAGCCGAACCTTCTTCTGCGGGGCGTCGGCATGCGGAGCCACGTTCGTGGAGTTCATCGCTGGGTAGAGGCTGGAGAGTTCGTCTGGGGTACATGGCACAAAAGGGTTGGCAACACCATGGCCGCAATATGGAAGGCGTATCAATGCGTTAGGGCAAAGCCGCTTTTCTTGATCCGCACCGAGGGTTCGAGTGGTGTCATTCCGTACGCGTAGACGAGGCGGCCGTCGTCGCTGCTGGAGGGGTCGAGGGTCGCGCCACACTGATTTACAAGGTAGTCACGGATCTCTTGAGCGCAGCCGGGGGTAAAAGCCTCGCGGAAGAGGAAACCGTCATTTCTGTCTTCGACCAGGTGAGCCTCGAAAAACGGTTCCCGGCTGTCCTTGGCGACGCCGACACACCAATCGGAAAATTCGCCGCCATTTCTTCTGATTTGAGATTCAATGTCCGCAATGATTTCATCTTTGGGTAACAACATTTTTTGTCCTCCGCGAACCGGCGATCAGACGCGGCGCGGTGTTCTTAAGAACTATCTCGACACTGCATACACTTTCAAAGATGGCTACCCGCTTCTTTGTGACGGTGTGCCTGCTGCCGGGGCGCGCCAAGCTGGTGCATGCGGATTTTTCTCTGCTGGCGCGAGCCTTCAACGGGGCGCGCCGCTTGCACCCCTTTTATTTGACCGCCTGGGTTTTCCTTCCCGAACACTGGCACGCCATCTGCGCGCCGGTTTACCCGGTAACAATTTCGCAAGTCGTGAAATCCGTCAAGCTCAGTTCGATGACGGCGATCCGTCGCCGCCGGGCCGTGCCGGGCGAGCTCTGGCAGTCGCGGTTTTTCGACCGCGCCCTGCGCACCGTGACGGAGTACGCTGAGAAGGTGGAATACATCCACATGAACCCGGTCCGCGCCGGCCTGGTGCGCCGGCCGCAGGATTGGCGATGGTCGAGCGCAAACGAATATTCCGGGATGAGCGCGGAGAGCCAAAACCAACTCTGTGGGTTGACTATTGACCGCCTAAGAATACCCTCCGATCTAAACACCCGAATTTGACCACCCCTTGGTCCTTGGCCCGTCATCATGAAAGCCGCGGACCGCAAACCCGGCGGTCCGCGCTACTTGCTCGCCTCCGCCCCCAAGAGGATATCATGCGCACTCCTGTTATGCGATGTTGAAACACATGAGGGCGACCGGCCGCGCTCCGAAAGTACCGCAGACCTACAAAACAGGTCTGCGCTACTTGCTGTAGGGCGCGTACCGGATGTGTTGCCTTTCGGTTCTCGCAAAAGGGTGAAATGAACCGCGATAATGTACGGTGCGCGTCCGGCCACGCACCGTGATTTTTCCAGTGCACTTGAAGACCTCGGGCCCCAGAGCCCACAGGTCCTCCTCGAAGCACCCTTCAATCACCGCGCGGCACAGTCCCTCGATTTCCCGCATGTGCGGCGGGTCGAGGAAGCCATCTGCACTCGCTTGGAACTCCGAGGGCGTCGCACGGCCGAGGGTGAGATAAACGACGCCTCGCTTCACAACCACGGCCACAATCTTTGCTGCGCCACTTCGCGCGGGCGCTAGTTCGACCCGCGTGGCGTGATGCGCAAGGGCAGGCAAGCTGTCGATTGTCAGAGAGGCCGTACCAGAGGGGAGACCTGCCGCCACCTTGCGAAAGAGCTCGATGATCTGCGACTCAACAGCCGCCGTGCGCTCCGGAGATGTTCCCATGTTCCCAGTCTCCACCATGGCTATGGCCAGAAGTTGACGTGCCACCAGAACGGAAGCGTCTTGTATCCGATTGAGAGCCTTATAACGTAGCCCGGAACGGTCATGGTGTTGTCCCAGCCCCATCCGAATCGGACAAGCGCGCCAACTCCTCGGCTGACACTGTTTAGGCTTCCCCCGACTCCAAAGGTGGAACCCGCTACCCCATCGATCGCGGCCGCAGCGGTAGGCGCTCCGCCAAAGGTGGCAAACGCCGCGCAGCCCAGGCCGGCGGTCTGCGCTACTTGCTCAGGTGACCCTTTGCGCCACCCAGCGAGGAGTCATCCATGCGGCCCGCTGAGCAAGAGGTACGTGCCAATGGCCGCTGCAAGCAGGGCGAGTACCCCTATCGCCCTAAGTTGCCAAATGTAGAAGCGTGATTCTGTACACTTTCGGAGGACGCGCCATCTCATCGCCGGGTTTAGCTGCACATAGCGCTCGGAGAGAGTGTACCGCTGCACGGCCCGGGGCCAAAACGTGCACACTACACCCGCGGCAGCGAACAGAGTTGTCACGACTACAGGGCCCACGAGGCCGAATGCGTCACCTTTCATCGAATCCTCCAGGAGTAGGTGCAACCAACGCCCACTTGGGGCGATGCGAACCCCACTTCGTGGGCTTGCCCCCCGCTGCTCCACCCGAAGAAGTACCCCAGAAGTGATCCGCCCCCAGCCGAGCAGCCCCAGCCGGTAAGAAAATTCTGAAGCTCTCCGGGGCTTGGCGCGTACCAGTCGTGACCCTTCATCATGCCGATTGTGAGCGAGCCTGACACCGCTTGGGGTGTTTTGCCAGCTTGCGGGCCGAGGCCGACATACCAGTGGCCATAACGGTCCTTGGTAATTGCAAGTGAGCCCCCAACCAGAGACCCAGCGCTGAACACAAATTGGGTGAAGTCCCAGCCGTTTGACGTCGTCCCTATCGTCACCCATTGTCCCATCTCGAACATCGTGAAATCGAAGCCTGACCCCTGCGGTGCTGGTGCCATGCCATACCCGTCGCTCTGCCATTGTCGGATCGTGCCATCTGGGAGTATCACGGTGCCGCCCGGGGGCGTTGAGTCGAGAAAAGCCTGCGTCACTTGCGCCACGTACGCCGCCTCTTCCTCCTGCTGTATGGGCGAAACATACGCGCAGGAAGCTTCCCTCCCAGGGATGCAACCGTAGGGAAGAACCACATCGTTGCCGGCGTGGCAGAACGGAGTGCCTTGCTGACAAGGTGCCAGCCCCAGCGGGTCAACGAAATTCGTCGGGTTATTCATCACATACGCATACCGATTGAGCGACTGCGGGTCGGTGATGTCGCCGCCCAGCGGGTCGGGGCTTAGCCACCGGCCGTAGTTGCCCGAGTAGATGCGATTCGGCGTCGGGTAGGTGTCGCTGGCGTAGGGCACAGCGTCTCGTCGCATGCCAAGAATTGTAATACCTTCAAGCCGCAGAGTTTCAAAAATCGAAACTCTTCGCTACCTGCTACCGGGACTCGCTAGCGGGACCCTTGATAAAAAAACGCGTAAGGGCGAAGCGTGGCCCGATCAGAGCAATCGTGACCGCAAAGACAAAAGTAACGAACGTGCTCCCGACCACTAGCGCACCTAGGAAGACCTGGATCCCAAGCGCAGTTCTAAAAAGCGGTAAATGGGATACACCCTGGGTCCAGAGTTCCGCGCCCTTAATGAGGAACCACGGAAGTCCAGTGCAAAGGACGAGACGCCGCGCTCGAAGGCGGCCCAAAGCCTCGAAAAATCCCATCGCCTGGCCCATATACCGCCCCATGAGCGCCCCGAATGAATACGCGAGGCCTGAGTAGAACGGCGCCATGACAAGAACCTGATCGTAAGGGTAAATCCCGTGGCGGATTCCAAAATAATGGGAAAGCGCGCCTGCAAGACCGACACCTGCAGGCGCAGCATACACTAGGCGGTCTACGGGATACGCTGGGAGCAGCGCAACCAGCGTAGTGTATGACGAGAGTGTCAATACTTGAGGATATCTTGCGACCTGGATACAGATCGCAAAAATAGGCAATATCCATACCCAGAGCATGGATCGGTGGCGTAACAATCCCCCCAAGGTCCATCCGACGCACAGCGACAGCCCAACCTGAGCAGGGAAGAAAGGCACGGCGTATAACAGGTCTTGAATTCGGGAAGGATGGATGTTCCATCCGAAATGCCCGACTACCTCCTGGAGGAGGAAGAGCACCCAGGGTGCCGCCAGCAATGTCCCCCAAGTCGCGATGTATTGATGAATGAAAAAAGACACCGGCACTGTGAGCGCCCTGAACCGCGGAGCTAAGGCAGTACCTCCCACTACGTCACCCCACGACACCTTACGGCACCCTCCCCGTAGCCCTACAAAAGCCCACGGCGTTGGTGTATTGGATCACCCAGAGGAATCCGTTGACCTTGCCAGCCGCCGCCGCATCCGGGTTCATGACCGGTCCGTAGGGTCCGTAGGCGGCCGGCACGGAACGCTCCGCGTCGTATCCGGGATCGCCCTTGGCCTCGCCTTTCCCCGGCCAGAGGCTGGGGTCCATGCCGCACGCTGCCCTTTTCAAAGCCGTCTCCGCATAACTGGAGGGCGCAGGGGGCGCGGGCGTCGGCTGAGGTGAAATTACGGTCGTGGGGATTTTTGTGGGAACGTAGATGGGGGGAGAGGTGAGGTAGGGCCACACCTTCGCCGAGACGTTCAGAAAGAACGCATCGCCAATATACACGGAGACCCACTGGCTTGGCATGTAAAGGAGGACCGCCGTCGCCGCGCCATAGGCATTTGAGAGACTTGCCGTCGAAATTGACGACATCAGCTCGGGGTCAACGAACGAGTCTGTCACAACCGGTATCCCTATCGACCGAAACGGGTCCCACCAGGCATCCCAGGAAAGCCCGCCGGTTTCGCTTAGCCAGGTATGTATATCACTTGCAGTTACTTTGAAACTGCCCGGGGGGTAGTTGCCGGTATTTGCGTCTGTGCAACCATTCGGATCGCCCCATTTGCCGTTGCTCCCGACGTAAATGGCGCCGGCCCCGCTGCAAATCAAGTCGCCCGATTGCAATCCCAGCGGGTCCGTGTAGGTCGTCGGATTGTTGAGCGCATAGGCATACCGGTTGAGGGACTGCGGGTTCGAGACATCGCCGCCCAAGGGGTCGGGCGAAAGCCACCGGCCCCAAGTGGGGTTATACTCGCGCATGAGGGCATCATCGAGCGGATAGGC
>JAHEKS010000054.1 GCA_024638215.1 Acidobacteriota bacterium
TCATGGAACTACTGAAAGGGCAAACCCTCAAACAACGATTGGCACAACCCCTCACCCCCGGCCCCTCTCCCCTGGGGAGAGGGTGGCACGCAGGGCCGGGTGAGGGGGTAGGTTCCCGGCCCTTGCCCGCAGATCTGTTACTCGACTTGGCAATCCAAATCGCCGACGCGCTGGACGCCGCGCACGCGAAGGGCATCGTGCATCGCGACATCAAGCCGGCGAACATCTTCGTGACGAATCGCGGCCAGGCGAAGATTCTGGATTTCGGTTTGGTGAAACTAATGGGACTCGGGACTCGGGGTTCGGGACTCGGGAAGGAAGCGCAGGCTACAGCGGGCCCGACCGCCTCGATCGAGCCTGATCAGTTGACCAGTCCCGGCGTGGTGATGGGGACGGTGGCCTACATGTCTCCCGAGCAGGCGCGAGGCGAAGAGCTTGACGCGCGGACGGACCTGTTCAGCTTCGGCGCGGTGCTTTACGAGATGGCAACTGGAAGGCAAGCATTCTCGGGTACGACGACGGCTGTTATCTTCAACGCGATTTTGAGTGGAGCGCCGACATCGCCGGTTCAACTGAATCCTGAACTCCCGCCCAAGCTGGAAGAAATCATCAACAAGGCCTTGGAGAAAGACCGCGACCTACGCTGCCAAAGCGCTGCCGAATTACGTGCCGAGCTCAAGCGCCTGAAGCGCGATGCGGATTCGGGCCGGAGCGCGAGCGTCTCGCCCGCTGTAGGGGCGGCCTTGGCCCGCCCGCGGGAGGGCAGAGCCCTCCCCTACAAGGCCGTGGTCGCGGCCCTGACAAGCGTGGTCATCATCGCGATGGCCGTCCTCGCTTACTGGCTCACACACCGGCCGCCAGCGTCGCCATTCGAAAGCTTGCAGTTTACTCGTCTCACCTCGAACGGAAAGGCGCAACTTGCGGCCATCTCGGCCGACGGCAAATACGTGGTGTACTCGGTTGAGGATGCCGGCGGGCAAAGCCTCTGGCTGCGGCAGGTGGCGACCGCAAGCCAAGTGCAAGTCGTTCCGCCTGCCAAGGTCCTTTACAATGGACTGACCTTCTCGCGCGACGGCAATTACGTCTATTACGTCCAAGCCCCGGTCGAGTACGGCACGGGCTCGCTTTACCAGGCACCAGTTCTGGGCGGCGCCTCGCAGAAGCTCTTCGATCACGTTGATGGCCCAGTTGCATTATCGCCTGACGGCAAGCAGTTGGCATTCGAGCGCGACAATGTCCCAAAGGGCGAGTTCTCGATAGTCACTGCGAACTTGGATGGCTCCGGCCTGAAGTTACTCTCGACTGTTAAGTTTCCAGAGCTTTGCTGGGGCGCGCCGGCTTGGTCTCCGGATGGCAAGACCGTCGCCTTCGCTGCTGGAAAGTTCTTTCACGTTGGCCTGCGCACGGTTCCGTCCGCTGGGGGCACCGAAAAGCTTCTCTCTTCGCGCGATTGGTACGGCATCGGCAGCATCAGTTGGCGTTCAGACGGCAGCAGCTTGGTTTTTAGTGGAGAGTCAACAGCGTTCTTTTCGTGGCAGCTTTGGGAACTATCGTATCCAGCCGGTGAACTCCACCGCATCACCAATGATTTGAACTTGTACGCAGGCGTCAGTCTCACCGGCGATTCACACGCGCTCGTTACCGTCAAGGTGGATACAAACTCCGGCATCTGGGTTTCGCCCCGGAACGACACAAAAAGCGCCCGCATGATCAGCCCGAACACGTCTAACATTGACGGCGTCGATGGCGTCGCATGGACGCCGGAGGGCAGACTCGTCTATGGATCAAACGCCAGCGGTGACTGGAACCTTTGGACGATGTTTACCGATGGCAGCAACCCTAAACAGATTACCGTGGGCAAAGGGGGTGACTTTCAACCTTCCATCTCACCTGACGGGAGAACGATTGTCTTCGCTTCTCTTCGCACAGGCAGTATCAACATCTGGAGAATTGACGTTGACGGCGGAAATCCCAGACAGCTATCGAGCGGAGATTCCGACTTTCTCCCGGATATTTTGCCCGATGGCAAATGGGTAGTTTACGAGACCTTTCGTTCCGGCGGAACAGGTCTCGTGAAGGTGCCCATCGAGGGCGGCAAGCCGGTCCAGCTTAACGACGTGCCTTCGTTTGTCCCCCGGATCTCACCCGACGGGAAACAGATTGCCTGCCGCTTCCTGGACGAGAACGGGCGGCCGCGAATTGGGATCATTCCCTTCGCTGGTGGAAAGCCCACTAAGGTGTTGGACGACAAAGGGGGAGCCTTTCAATGGTCACCTGACGGGAGCGGGTTGGATTACGTGGACGTCCAGAAGGGTGTAGGCAATATCTGGCGTCAGCCGATTGCCGGCGGCCCGCCGATAAAGGTGAGCGACTTCACGCAGGAGCAGATTTTCAGTTTTGCCTACTCGCGCGACGGGAAACAACTGGCTGTGGCACGCGGAACCCAGTCAAGCGACGTCGTGATGATCAGTAATTTCAAGTAGCTAGCTGGATAGGTTGGTATAGCTAATTAGCTTCACCCTTAATTGCCAGAGGGACTTCTTGCGCGCCGTCCGCCGTGTTTGGAACCTCCCGCCGTTTGAGATATGATTCCGCGCTGTGGACATTATACTCGATGACGTCGAAGCTCGAGTTCTCGGCGCGCTGGCGGAGAAGGAAGCTACCACGCCCGACTACTATCCCCTTTCGCTCAACGCGCTGGTGAACGCGTGCAACCAGAAATCCAACCGCCATCCCGTCATGTCGCTGGACGAGGGCGCGGTGCGCGCGGCGCTCGACAGCTTGAACCGCAAGGGCTTGGCGGGAGAGGCTGGCGGCGCGGGCACGCGCGTGACCAAGTTCGAGCACGGCTTGCAGGAAGCGTTCAATTTCAGCCGCCCTGAGAATGCCGTTCTGTGCCTGCTTCTGTTGCGCGGCCCGCAGACGCCCGGCGAGCTGCGCGGGCGCGCCGAGCGGCTGCATCACTTCGACGACCTGGAAGCGGTGCACTCGGCCTTGCAGCATTTGATGGACCGCCAGCCGCCGCTGGTCAAAGTCCTGCCGCGCCAGCCGGGCACCAAAGAGTCGCGTTACGCGCATTTGCTTTCAGGTGACGTGGAGGCCTGGGAGCCGGAGGCCGCGCCGGCCGGCCCGTCATCGTCCACTTCTGCATCAGCCGATTCCGAACGCATCGCGCGCCTCGAAGCTGAGGTCGCGAGTCTTCAGGAAGAGATCGCTTCACTCAAGCAGCAACTCGCGGATTTTCGCAAGCAGTTCGAATAGATGGAACACCTAGTCCCACCTGGCATTGAAACCCCCAAGTGGTATGATTAGTCCTGATGAGTCCGACGATATTCCGGGACGGAGGGTTCCGGTTCTATTACTTCTCCCGTGAAGAGCCTCGAATGCACGTGCCTGTCCACCGGGCGGACGGGGAAGCGAAGTTTTGGATCGAACCGGAAATCGAGTTGGCTCAAAACTACGGTCTGACGAAACGTCGACTGGACGTCGCACGTCGTCTGATTACGGAGCATGAAGATGAAATCCGCGAAGCATGGAAATCTCACTTCCCAAGTTGAAGTGACCAATATCTCGAAACACGGATTCTGGCTGCTCCTCGACGGGCGCGAGCTTTTCCTGCCGTTTGCGCAGTTCCCATGGTTTCGCGAGGCTCCCATCGGGAAGTTACTCAACGTGCAACTTCCCCTGCCTCATCACCTGTATTGGCCCGACCTCGACGTGGACCTTGCCGTGGAATCCATCGAACATCCCGAGCGCTTTCCGCTCATCAGCCGTAAGTTGAGAGTTGAGGCCGGCTAGGTCGGCGCGGCATCCAACCCGGCTGCTTTCGCTTGCGGTTCGCCCTCCACAATGGTAGGTTAATACCCAGTTTGGGCCCGCCCTCGCCCGGGTCGTGTTGTGCGGCTGTTGCAGGCCAATCCGTTCTGTCTTCTTCGGACAAACAACCTGTTATCCGCCGACGCAGCTTGTTTCTTGTTTTCCACATTCCGCCCGGACGATCCGCACCGCCGCTACTTCCAGACAGGCAGGGAGTGCAACCTCTTGCCGAGGAGTTTCTTATGGCCGAACCGGAACGCCGCTCGACCGAACGACTGGCTCTGAGGATTCCCATTCGCGTCATCGGCTTCGCGACCGCCGCTGGCGATTTCACGGAGGACACGGAAACCCTGGTGGTGAATCAGGGCGGGGCGCGCATCGCCCTCCAGCATCACGTGGCCGCCGACGACTCGATCCGCATCGTCAACCTGGAAAGCCACGCCGAAGCGGAATTCCGCGTGGTGGGCCCCACGCGCCTTGAGGGGGAACACGTTTCCGAGTGGGGCGTGGAGTGTACGGAGAGCGGTCACAACGTGTGGGGCGTGGAGTTGCCGCCGCCTCTCGCGCGCGAAGGCAACGACGCGGGCGCGCTGCTCGAGTGCCGCGCCTGCCACACGCAGGGCTTCTGGCCGCTCACGCTGATGGAGGTCGAAGTCCTCGACTCGACCGGCGAGATCAACCGCACCTGCTCCAAGTGCGACAAGACCACCTACTGGACCTACGCCGACGTCAGCCGCCGGCCGCGCGAATTCTCAGCCGCTGAACCTGTCGCGCCCAAGCCGCGCGAAGCCGAAGTCCACAAGTTCGTCGAGCGCCGCAAGTTCAAGCGCATGATGCTGAAGCTGCCGATCTACGTTCGCAATCAAAAGGGCGAAGAAGAAGTCAGCAAGACCGATAACGTTTCCAAAGGCGGCGTGGCCGTTCCCTTGGAAATGGAACTGCAAGTCGGGGACCTCGTCAGCGTCGAGTGCCCCCATACCTCCGAAGTCCCGGATATCCTGCAAAAGGCTGAAGTGCGCTACCGCGCCACCTTTTCTTTCGGCGGCCGGAGGCTCTACGGATTGATGTACATCCGCTGAGCGCCTCGCGCGCCAGTTTTTAGCCTTTGATGACCCCGATGGGTTTGAGGCGGGCGACGCGGCGTGACAGCCCGGCGTTGTGAACCACGTCAATCACCGCGTCCACGTCCTTGTAAGCCTCTGGGATCTCTTCGCTGATGCCGTCGCGCGTTTCCGAGCGCACGATGACGCCGCGCTCTTCCAGGCGCTCGCGAGCGTTATGCGCGAATTCGGATTTCTTCGCTGCGGTGCGGCTCATCACGCGGCCCGCGCCGTGGCAGGTGGTTCCGAAACTCTCCTTGAGCGGACCCTCCGCGCCCACCAGCACGTAGGACGCCGTGCCCATCGAGCCGGGAATCAGCACCGGCTGGCCGCAAGTTTTGTAAGCGTCAGGAACTTCGGGCCGCGAGGCAGGGAAGGCGCGCGTCGCGCCCTTGCGATGCACCATCACCTTGCGGTCGCGCCCGCCCACCTGATGCCGCTCGAGCTTGGCGATGTTGTGGCAGACGTCGTAAACCAACCGCAATTCTTCCTTCTCGCCGAAAATCCGCTTGAACGCTCCGCGCGTAAAATGCGAGATGCCCTGGCGGTTGGCCCAGGCAAAATTTGCCGCCGCTCGCATCGCGCCCAGATATTCCTGGCCTTCCTTGGAGTGCACCGGCACGCAGGCCAGTTGCCGGTCGGGCAGTTCGATGCCGTAGCGCTTCATGGCCGCGCCCATGTCGCGCAAGTAGTCCGTGCAGACCTGGTGCCCCAGCCCGCGCGAGCCTGAGTGAATGAGCACCACCACTTCGTTTTCGTAGAGGCCCATGGCCTGCGCGACTCCCGGGTCGAAGACGCGCTCAACGTACTGCACTTCCAGAAAATGATTGCCCGACCCCAGCGTGCCGATCTGCGGCAGGCCGCGCTTTTTGGCCTGATCGCTGACCGCTTCGGGGTCAGCGCCGTCAATGGCACCGCTTTCTTCGCAGTGCGTCAAATCCTCGGGATTCCCGTAGCCGTTCTCGACCATCCACGCCGCGCCCTCCGCCAGCACACGCTCCAAATCCTTGTGTGAAATCTGGATGAACCCTTTGCGCCCGGTGCCGGAAGGGATGTCGCGGAAAAGTTGATTGACCAATTCGCGAATCTTCGGGCGGACCTGATCCACGGTCAAAGTGCTGGCCAGCAGCCGAACACCGCAATTGATGTCGAAGCCCACACCGCCCGGCGAGACCACGCCGCCTTCGTCGGGCAGCGTCGCCGCCACGCCGCCGATGGGGAAGCCGTATCCCTGGTGAATGTCCGGCATGGCGAGCGAGCGCCCGGCGATGCCCGGCAGCATCGCAACGTTCACGGCCTGCTCGAGCGAGAGGTCATTTATGAAATCCTTGAGCAGGGTTTCGTTGGTGTAGACCAGCGCGTCCGTCAGCATGCCGGGGCGCGTGCCGCGCGGCACCAGCCAGCGGCAATCGTCAAGCTTTTCGAGTTGACTCATCTGAAAAGGCATGCGGCCTTCTTTCCCGAACGCGGAAGGGAATCTGCCCGCTCCCCTAAAGCCCTCGGCTGCCCGGCCCACAGGCGAAGCGTGCCAGAGCTACTTGTCGCTTCCCAGCTCCACGACAAAGTACTGCGCGTGCGTCGTGCCGACGTTGCGCGCCCCGTGCTCCTGGCTGGAAGCGACGTAAACGACCGAGCCCGGCCCCACCCGCGAGCTTTTGCCTTCGATGGTGACCTCCAGCTCTCCCTGGCGAAGCATGAACATTTCTTCGTGCCGATGGTGGTGCGGCGGGTGAGGCATGCCGCCCGGCGCGAGGTCGGATTCGTGCATGGCGACGCGGAACCCGTCGTGCGTGTAGCCCTCAAAGACCGGCCGCATGGTTAGCGGACCGTGAGTCTGGACCGGCAGGTCTTTGAACTGGTAAACCTTGGAAGGCAGCACCGGTCTTTCGGCGGCAAGCGCCGAAGAAGCGGCGAGTGCGGGCAGCATCAAACATAATTCTCTGCGGGAAAAATGCGTTGCTTTGGGCATCGGGTCCTCCTTTGGGTTCGACCTGTCAAATAGCAGCGGCCGCTTCCTGACCGCAGCATGGGGCAAATTCAAGTTACCACATCGGCCGCGTTCAGGGGCCGGATGTTGCTTGATTCGGAGAACTATCCTCCTGCGGCGAGGGAGTCTTTCCGGCATTTTCGAGCACTTGGATGAAGTCAGCGAGCGATTTCTTATCTCCGGGCGCTCCGTGCCCTGGAACATAAACATCCACGTCCCAGGTTGCGATCTCACGCAGGTACGCCACCCATTTTTGGATGTCGGCGCCCTGGATTTGCGGCTTATAACCGTTCTCGAAAAGGTCCCCGAGAAACAGCACCTTCGAGGCTGGAAGGTAGACCACGATGTTTCCCGCGGTAGGTCCGGCCAGAGGCAGCAGCAATCGGACCTCTTCTCCTCCCACCCCGATGGCCATTTCCTTGTTGATCTCCTCGGTGGGCAGGGTGAAATGAATGCCGCGCATTCGTTGTCGCATGCGGAGACCGGGCTCGCCCTCGGCGTCCATTCGTTTGACGAGATCACGATGGTATTCGCGCATGGCCGCGGCTGCGACCGGCGTGGAAATGATGGTGGCCCGTTCGTCCATGAAGACTTCATTGCCGAGGATGTGGTCGCCGCGCGAGTCGGTGTCAATCACGTACTTGATGGGCAGGTCGGTTCGCTCGCGGATTTCGTAGCGAACCTCGCGTGCGTGAAACGGAGTGTTCGTCGTGTCAACGACGATGACGCCGTCCTGTCCGATGATGAACCCGGCCGTTCCGGCCACGTCAAACCTCGGATCCCCGTCGAAGTCGTGGATGTCTTCCGGCACCCAAACGAAAACGTGGGGCTTGACCTCGGTCAGTGCGTAGCGCGTGCCTAATGCCCAAGCGCCACAGCCTATCAACACAAGGGAGAAGACTGTGTAAAACACAATCCAGGTTCGTTTTCCTTTCCCTTCTTGCACGGCCGCGAGATCTTCACGAGTTAAGTTCACCGGTTCCAAATCGCAAGCTCCTAAATATCCACGAATACACGAGCGCGCCAGCCTTCGGGAGCGGGCTCGAGCGCCAGTTGATGATAGGTAATCGCTTTGACCTGGAGCTTGGTGGGGTGCCGGACAGGATCGAATTTCTCTCCCCGCGCGACGGCCCGGATGTGGTGGTCGTCCAGATGTTCAACCTGGATCTCGCGGAAGATCCATCCTTCGGCGTCGAACAAATAGAGAAGCCGGCTCAGCCAGTTCACCAGCAATTCCGTCGCGCCCTCGCCCTCGGCCTCAATCGGCAACTCCTCGCGCGCCGAGATGGCGCTCAAATCCACGCTCAAATCCTGCAACGCATGGGCGGCATTGGCAAACACTTCCTCGCGCGTCGCGCCCCAGGCCTCAAATCCCACGTCCGCGGTGTGTTCCAGTACTCGATAGGATGCCATGGTTCCGCCTCGAACCTGCCCGGGCGAGACTCACCAATATAATGCACGGCCGAAACCTTGGGTAGCAGGAAAGAGCGTTTCGTCTGGACATCGTTGCCGCGCTCCTTTACGATGTTGGGACGAGAAGGACCAGCCATGTCCTCACGCGATGATTACTTCACATTTTCGTTGGGGACTGCGTTCGGCGTCTACATTTTCTTCAAAGGCTTCAAAATCCTTCGCGAATATCGGGTTCTTGCCGACACGCCGGAAATCCCCATTCGCAGCGTGGCGATGGGCCTAGTGGAGATTCACGGCCAGGCCGTCGGCGACGAATTCCTGATCAGTCCCATCTCCCGTACGCCCTGCTACTACTACAAAACTGTCTTCGAGCGCTGGGTGGTGGACGATAAAGGCAATGGAAAGTGGTCGCACTGTCACACCGATGAGGACACGAAGGGATTCTATTTGCAGGATTCGACCGGAAGGATCCTGATCGAATCCTGGGATGCGGAGTTAGACCTGGAAGAAAATCTCCGCCGCGAGGTGATCGGCGTGGTTCCGTCCACGCCGCCCGCTGCGGATAACACGAAAAACGTCCCAGGAACGCCTCTCTCCGAGACTCAACTGCTCGATTACCTCGCGGAAGTCAGCCAGGGGTCGTCTTCGCTGCTGACCGGCCTGGTTCAATTTTCCGCCGAAGACACGCGGGAAAAGCGCATGAAGAAGGCGCGAAGAGCCGCGGGCAAAGGCATGGAATTTCTCAAGCAGATTGCCGCCGGCGGAAATCCCAGCTTCGATCGCGCGGGTGCGGCGGGAAAATTCCGTGTGCGTGAGACCTGCATCCTTCGCGGGCGCGAGTACGACGTCACGGGAAACTGCGTCGAGAATCCGCGGCCCAAAGACGAACACGACCGCAACAAGATTGAGAAAGGAAAGAACGAGCCGACCTTTCTCATTTCCTCTCGGAGCGAAAAGCTGGCTGAAGGCAGGCTGCAGCGGAGGGCCGCGCTTTACATTCTCGGCGGCGCGGCGATGGCCGTCGGATGCCTGGCCATGCTCCTCAACGAACTCGGATGGCTCTAATCGGGAATATAGACTTTTCGGTCTCTCTCGGGTAGGATGGCGCGGAGTTTGGGCGCTCCCATGTCCTCCGATGACGACGGCAAGCTGATCTTGTACGCCACGCTGGGCTTCGGCGCGGGAATCTTTTGGTTCTTTAAGGGCTTCAAGATTTACCGCGAATACCGCGTGCTGGTGGACACGCCGGAGATCCCCATCCGCAGCGTGCCGATGGGCCTGGTGGAAATTCACGGCAAAGCAAAGCCGGCCCTGGACAAACTGATTGACAGCCCGGTGACGCGGGCGCCCTGCCTTTTCTACAAAGTGGACATTGAGCGTTACCATCGCGATTCCAAAGGCAACGGCTCGTGGTCCCATTACAAGACCACCTGCAGCAATCTGCCTTTCTACCTCGACGACGGAACCGCCAAGGTGCTGGTCAATCCCTGCGGCGCCGAGTGCGACTTGATCAAGACCGTGCGCAGGGAAACCGGAGGCTTCAGAGCGTCCCGGCTCAACTTCGGGAAGCTTTTCTCCGGGATAGTTCCCGCGACTTCGGCGGCGCCAAGTTCGCCCGGCGGCTATGTTTCCGACGCGGAGCTCGTTGCGTTTGCCACGTCGGCAGCTTCTACCTCAGGACTGAACTTTTCGCTGGGTGGCGCCGCACTCTCTTTCAGCGGCACCTCTTTTGGCCTGGGAGGTGGAAGTGGAAAGTATCGCTTCACTGAGTATCTGATCCTGCCTGATCATTGGTACGACGTGACCGGGACGTGCGCGGAGAATCCCAGTCCCAAGGACGAGTCCGACCGCAACATCATCCTCAGAGGCCAGAACGAACAAACGTTTGTCATCAGTTGGCGCAACGAAAAGGGAATCGAAGGCGAACTTCGCAAACGCGCCGCGAAGTATGTATTCGGAGGCGGGGCGCTGGCCGTGGGTTGCATGGCCGTTCTGCTTGCCAAGTTTGGCTGGCTCATCTGAGCTGGCCCAGCGCAGGCGACTTACCTTTATCAGGGCAGTAAGGGCTAAAAAAAGGATCCAGGAGACCGCAGAAGGCGGAGGAGAGAGTTATATGCTCACTTCGAATGATGATGGCAAGCTCATCGGTTATTCCTTGCTGGGCTTTGGGGCGGGGATTTACTTGTTCTTCAAGGGATTCCGCCAGTTCCGGAATTATCGCCTCATCGCCGACACGCCGGAAATCCCCATCCGCAGCATTCCGATGGGCTTTGTGGAGATTCACGGGAACGCCCAGGGCGAAAAGAACGTTCAGAGTCCGGTGAGCCACACGCCTTGCTTTGCCTACAAGGTGGTCATCGAAAAATGGGAAAGCCGGTCGCAGGGACAGGGCTCGGGATGGAAACATCACCGCACCGATGTGGACGGAGTCAGCTTCTACCTCGCGGACGCGGGCGGCAAAGTGCTGGTTGATCCCGGCGGGGCGGACCTCGACCTGCCGCAAACGGCCCGGTGCGAAACCGGCATGAGTGCACTCTCCAGCAGCGGCGTCGCCGCCACTCAGCAGGAACTTCTGCAATACGTCACCCAGGCGGATGCGCATTTTGTGGGCGGCTTGGCCGAGCGAGGGCTGAAGTTCATGAAGCCGCTCGCCGATCCCTCCAAGGAGGAGAAACGGCAGGCTTTCCTGGGAGCTCTCCAGCACACGCCGGGCTCGCCGGATTTCATGCGCGGCATGATGACGATGATGGCGCCGAGATTAAAACAGCAGATCGAATCCATGGGGCCGCAATCCGATCCGAAAAGGGAAGAGGCGCGCCAAATGGCGCTCCGGGCGTTCCAGCATTCCCCCGATAGCCCGGAGTTTATGGCCGCCATCCAGAGCGCCGCAGCCATGGCTGATGAACCGGAGATGGCGCGCCAATTCACGGCGATGATGGGGGGCGGTGGCCTGAGCATGCCGAATTTCTTTTCCGGCGCCAGCGGTCGGTATCGCTTTACGGAATATTGCCTGGTTCCCGGAGGAAGCTACGACGTCAGCGGGACCTGCGTCGAGAATCCTCAGCCGCAAGACGAATACGACCGCAACATGATCGTGAAAGGCACGAGCGAAAAGGTGTTCCTCATCTCCAGCAAGGCGGAGAAACAGCTCGAAAGCGGTTTGCGAAGGCGTGCCGTGGGGATGATCCTGGGAGGTGCGGCGCTTTCCGTGATCTGCCTGGCCATCCTGCTGGCCAAACTCGGGTGGCTGTGAACCCTTTCGCCTCGTGAGTCGAAGCGCACGGCCAGGTTCCGAGTATCCATTGCGTGAGCGGGGCCGGGCGAGTATGATGCGCGGAAGGTTTTCAGGCCATGTCAATTCCCGGCGCACGGATCACGGTTCACACAAGAGGAATGCTCTAAGCCGCTGCGGAGGACTCAAACATGGGAATCGAAATCCTGATTGGGTTGGTGGTTTTCCTGGTGGTAGTGGGATTCTTCATTTATTTCATCACCATTTACAACAGCTTGGTAAGGCTGAAGAACGACATTGACAAGGCTTGGTCCAATATTGACGTGCTGCTGAAGCAGCGCCACGACGAACTCCCCAAGCTGATCGAGACCTGCAAAGGCTACATGCAGTATGAACAGGCGACGCTGCAGAAGGTCGTTGAGGCGCGCAACGCCTATTCGCAGGCTTCAACCGTCGGCCAGAAAGCCCAGGCGGACAACCTGATTACCGCCGCGCTCAAGAGCCTGTTTGCACTCTCGGAGAGTTATCCTGACCTGAAAGCCAACAACAATTTCATGCAACTGCAAAAGAGGATTTCGGAACTGGAGGAGCGGATCGCCGATCGCCGCGAGTTCTTCAACGACGACGTGAACACTTACAACATCCGCATCCAGCAGTTGCCCGACGTCTTCGTTGCCAAGATGCTCAGCTTGCAGCGCCGCGACCTGTTCAAAGTGACGGAGGAAGATCGCCGCGACGTGGAAGTGAAGCTGACTCAGTAAGAGGTCGAGGAGAAAGGACAGAAGTATGAAGGGTGAGGTCGGAAATTTCTGGCGCGGCGTTTTCCACCCGTGCCTTTCCCACTTCAGACTTCGCACTTCATACTTTAACCTTACGACTCTTGTCGCTGCCGGCCCCCTGAAAGGAGACGCTCATGTTGATTGGCATTGGGATTCTCGTGGTTCTGGTCATCTTCGCGATCATCCTGATCGGTTATTTCGTGGGCATTTACAACAACCTGGTCACCCTCAAGAATGACATTGACCGGTCGTTCGCGAACATTGACGTGGTCCTCAAGCAGCGGCACGACGAATTGCCGAAACTGATTGACACCTGCAAGGGCTACATGAAGTACGAGCAGGAAACCTTGCAGAAAGTCGTCGAGGCGCGCAACGCCTACGGCCGCGCCACCACCCCCGGCGAAAAAGCCCAGGCCGACAACATGATGACCGGCGCGCTCAAGACTCTGTTCGCCGTCGCTGAGAAATATCCTGACCTCAAAGCGGATGCGAATTTCATGCAGCTCCAGGGACGCATCACCGATTTGGAAACCAAAATCGCCGGCCAGCGAACCACTTACAACGCCGACGTGAACGATTACAACATCCGCATCGCCCAGGTGCCCGCCAACTTTGTTGCAGGTTTCATGGGGTTGCAGCGCCACGCACTCTTTGAGGCCGTCGCCGCTGACCGCGAGGACGTGAAGGTGAGCTTCACCTAGCGAATCCCGAAACCAAAGTGGAAAGAAGAGGGTGTTGCTGTCTCACTTAGTGGATTGGTGGGCCTGGGTAGAGTTGAACTACCGACCTCACCCTTATCAGGGGTGCGCTCTAGCCACCTGAGCTACAGGCCCGCACGTCCGTCGCAAGCGAGCCCTTCCGGAAAGCGCCGGCCACTTGAAGACGGTCCCATAAGTATAAGCTCTGAGGGGGAAGCGTGCAAGCCTTGGGAAGAAAAAGTGGCGCCATGGGCCCAAGCGCCGTGTTCCACGCCAAGAAAGCAGGCGGCCGCAGCCGAAAGGACGCTCCGACCCCGCTGCCTTCCGATTTATTTCTTCTTGGAGGTTGCCGGCTCGGGCATGTAGCGGTGGAAATCACCGGGCGCGTGGGTGTGCTCGAACTGGATGGTGGTGTGGCGAATGTCGAACTGAGCGCCCAGAACCTCATTGATGCGGCGGCAGATGGTTTCGCTTTCGGAAGTGGGCATATCGAGAATCCCCACGTGGCAAGCGAGGGCGCGCGTGTCGGAACCCAGACTCCAGATGTGGACGTCGTGAACCTCGCGCACGCCTTCGACCGAGAGCATCGCCGCCGCCACCTTGTCGAGCTTTATCCCCTTGGGCAAGCCTTCCAGCAAAATGTTGGTTGAATCCACGATGATGCCGATGCTCGACCAGAGGATGAGTCCCGCGATCAGAAAAGCGATGACCGGATCAATCAATCGCTCGCCGGTCCGCTGAATGAGCCAGGCGCCAAGGATGATGCCGACGTTCGAAAGCGCGTCGCCCAGGTAGTGGACGAACACGCTGCGCAAGTTCAGGTCGCGATGTTGGCGTGCCAAACCCAGTGAAACGCCCGCATTGATGACCAACGCGAGGATCCCCACGCCGAGCATCATGCCTGTGGCCACGGACTGGGGCCGCATAATCCTTTGGTAGCCTTCAAAAATAAGGAAGGCGGCCACCCCCAGCAGCAAAAGCGCGTTGACGAACGCAACCAGAACGCCCGCGCGCTGATAGCCAAAGGTCTTTCGCTCGCTGGGAGGCTTGCGCTCGAAGTAAAGCGCCACCCATGACAGGACGAGGGTGGGAAGGTCCGAGAGGTTATGCCAGGCGTCACTGGTGAGCGCCAGGCTGCGCGAAAGATGGCCCGCCACGAATTCGGCAGCCACCAGCAGGAGCGTAGCCACCAGCGCCAGCTTGACCACCCAACTTTCCAAGCGCAGATGATTGTGCAGGTGCCCGCTCATTTTCCCCCGCGATTGTATGCCATGCTCAATCCGCCGCGCAACGTGACCGAGGCGGTTGAGAATCGTATTACAAGCTTTTCCGCGCTATTCACGCCGGGTGGAATGAAGTACAATGGTGGTCACGCGGCAACCAGACACGTTTTTCTGGCGTCTACAGGATTGAGGCAGGGAAATGTCTCGTCGCCAAACCGGTCTTCGAGAAGGCAAGCAATTCATGCGGGAAGTCTTCTCTTCGGCTCACCTTGGGAAGTGGGCCGTTGCCGCGCTCCTGACAGCGTTTTCCGTGGTCCCCGGAAGGCTCGCGGGCGCTGCCCAGGGCGCCGGCGCTCCCCAATCCGAGGCGAAGTCCGCGACGCCCGCTCCGGCGGCCGCCGCGCCTGCCAACGAACCCACTGAAACCACCGAACAGAAGCCGATTCGCGTTCGGGTCAACGAGGTCAATGTTCCCGTTACCGTTCTCAGCAAGCGCGGCATCCCGGTAATTGACCTGAACCAAAACGAGTTCGAAGTTTTCGAGAACGGCGTGCGCCAGAAGATCAAGTACTTTTACCGGGGCGAGAAGCCGCCCCTGCGCATCGGCCTGGTTCTCGACACTTCCAACAGCGCGCGCCCGCAAATGAAATTCGAACAGGAGTCGGCGGGGGAATTCGTCTTCAACATCTTGCAGGGGCGCAGCACCAGGAACAAGATTTTTCTCCAGACCTTCGACTCCACCAGTTCCATCGTCCAGGACTTTACCGGCGACCCGGATTTGTTGAACGAAAAGATTCGCAAGCTCAAGGCGGGCGGCGGCAAGGCCCTTTACGACGCCATCTACAGCGCCTGCAAAGACAAGATGCTGAACCTCGGACCGCGGGCGGAAACCCGCCGCGTTCTGGTGGTGCTCAGCGACGGGCTGGATGCGCAGAGCGAGCACACCCTGGATGAAGCCATCTCCATGGCGCGCCGCGCGGAAACCGCCATTTATACGATCGGCAACGTCGCCTGGGGATACCACAATCCCGGCGACAAGGTTCTTGAAGACCTCGCCGAACAGACGGGCGGCGAGCCTTTCTTCCCACGCGAGGAAACTCCCGGCACCGATCTCCTGACAGGTTACCTTTCGCACGGCCAAATCGGAGACACCTCGCAGAACAAGGGGCTGGATGCCGGAACCGGAATCTATTCTTCCGAGCGCCTGATTGCCATCGCTGACTCGCTCGACGCCATCCAGCGCCAGCTCAATAACCAGTACAGCATCGGCTACACGCCCACCGATTCCAAAATGGACGGGACCTACCGCACCATCAAAGTCGAATGCCTGCGCAAAGGCGTCGAAATCCGCTTCAAGCCCGGCTACTTCGCCACGCCGGAATAACCCTACTGATATTTCAGGTTTCGTAGCGGCGACCTTCAGGTCGCCATCGCCGAGAGGCGCCGGCATCGTTGTTTGGTGTCTGTGACGCGCGAAAATTGCTGACTTTCGATTGCCGGTAGCCGATTGTTTTCTTTGTAATCTCGGCGCGCTGCAGAGCTTCGCTCTGGGGCGGCTCGCGCCTCATCGATAGATGTCGCGACGGTGGCCGACGTCGAGGATGGTGACGCGTTGCTGCTGGTCGTCGATCTCGCAAACGACGCGGTAATCGCCGATGCGTATGCGCCAGCCCTCGCGCCCCGTGAGTTTGAGGCAAGCGTGAGGTCGAGGGATGTTCGCTAGACCGCGAAGGGCATCGCGGACGCGCTCGTAGCTATCGGTGGGAAGTTCTTCGAGTTCTTTCGCAGCGCGCGGAAGGATGAAGAGCGAATAGCTCATCGCTGTCGGCTTTCGATGTCGGCCACAGCGCGTTCCAGGGGGATGGCCTTCTCGCCGGAGGCTTTGGCCCGGTCGAAGGCACGAATCGCGTCAAGTTCGTCCAGGTCGTCAAGGAGCTTCTTGTACTCCTCAATATCCAGAACAACGCTGACGCGCTTGCCATTCTCGTCAACGACGTAGCGTTCTCCATGTGCAGGCATCACGGCCTCCCCTGTCCCCAGGCTGCACCGGGTCGGCGAATTCCCCCAGCAACAACCCTGTAAGAATGGGTTAGCAAGCCCGCCGCGAAAAGTCAAGCTTTGACCGGAGCGCGAAGCTTCGCCTTGTGCCGGCCAGTGCTCTGTGCCGGCCAGATCGTCACGGCGCGGACGTTGACAACTGCGCTGACGCACCGTCAAATTACCAAGACTGCAAATTCAGACCTGGGGGATGCTGATGAGAGACCTTTCAACCTTAGTCGCAACGCTGCGCGAGGCGAAGATCATTGACCTCAGCCAGACGCTGGAAGAGCACATTCCGCACTTTCCGACGCACGCCAAATTCTTTCACAACCTTTGGGGTTCCTACTGGCACGGCGAGCGGTCGCTGCACTACCTGCTGGTGATGCACGAGCACAACGGCACGCACGTGGATGCGCCCGCGCACTTCATCAGCGACTCGAAACCGGAAGCGCACGTGACGATGGAGCGCGTGCCACCGGCTCGCCTGATCGGCCGCGGCGCACGCCTGGACTGCCGCGGCATGAAAGAAGGCGATTACGTCTCGCGCGATTTCATCCGCGCGTGGGAAGAGAAGCACGGCGCGCTCGAGCGCAGCGACATTGTCCTCTTCAATTTCGGCTGGTCCGAGCACTGGAAACTGCGTCCCGAGTACGCCCGCTATGTCAAGGACTGGCCGGGCGTCAGCATGGGCGCGGCGGAATATCTGGTGGAAAAATCCGTGGCGGCGCTCGGTGTCGATGCGCTCTCGCCCGACCCGCCCGCGGCGCTGGCGTCAAATCCCATCCATCCTTTCGTGCTCGAAAGGCAAGTGCTGATCATCGAGAACCTCGCCAACCTTGAACAGCTTCCGGATTTCTTTTTGTTCGTCGCGCTGCCGCTGAAGATTCGCGCCGGGTCGGGCTCGCCGATTCGCGCCGTGGCCTTGGTGTGAGATGGACGAGGGTTACATTCTGTAGCGGCGCTGTCCCCAGCGCCGAAAGACGCCGTTGAGGACACCGGCGCTACAGCTAATCCGATTCGATCACCAACTCGCTGTTATCCACGCGCATGCTGGTGATGTAGTCGGGCATGAGCAGCATGTCGCGTCCTTGGGGGGAGCTGAGCTTCTCCGCCAGGACTTCCGAAATGAGTGAGGAGGAAGTGGGCATGTGGCCCAGGCGAACTTCGTCCAGGTTGAATTGCAGGCGGTGGTTTTCGATGCCGGGCTTGCCTCCCAGCGTGATGTAAAGGCTCAAGCCCACCACTTTGAACGAGAAGAAGGCCAGCAGGCGGTCGTGCACAAGCTCCACGGTCACGCCTCGCATGCCCATCAACCCGGCGGGCGGCATGTCTCCGAAAATCTGCTGAAGCTTGGAGTTGACTTCGATTCCGGTCAGGCGCACTTGCGCGGGCTCGCCCCGCTGATGCGCCGTTTCAAGCTCCGCGAGCTTGCGATCAAACGAACGCGCGGCTTCGGCGTCCGCGACCTGCTTCGCGCCCGAGGGCGGCCAGACAACCAGCACCAGCGTGATCACCGCCAGCGTGAGAAGGATCCCGGAGATGATTTTTCCAACCGGCTTTTTCAACTCGAGAACCTCGGCGGCGAAAAGAAGCGCGGCGTCAATTTGCGCGCTTCGCCGCGGGCAGAAACAGGGCGGAAAGAATTCCTCCCAGAATCATAGCCGCCGCGAGCAGTCCGAAACCGTAAACGAAATTGCCCGTCTGCTTGTTCAGGAAGCCCACCGCCAGCGGCCCGAAATATCCGCCCAGGTTCCCGATGGCGTTGATCAGTCCCATGGCGGAGCCCGCCACGCGCGGAGGAAGCGTTTCCGTGGGAATGGCCCAGAAGGGACCGAGCGCGCCGTAGGAGCCCGCGCCCACCACGGCGATGGCCGCGAAAGAAAGCAAGGGCAGGGAACCGCTCATCAGCACGCCGGCCAGCAGGAAGATTCCGCCCCCACCCAATCCCGCCGCCACATGACCGCAGCGCTCGCGGTGCTTGTCCGAGTGGCGCGATAGGAGCACCATGCCCACCGCCGTCACGAGGTAGGGAATCGCAAACAGAAACCCGGTCAGCACTTGGCTGAGCTTCTGCGCGCTCTGAAGAGCGCTGGGCAGCCAGAACAGATAACCGTAGTTACCGGTGTTCAGCAGAAAGTAAACCACGACCATCAACAGCACGCTCGGGCGAAGCAGCGTGGAAAGAAACGGCGCGCGCCCACCCGTTTCGAGCTCCCTCGACTCGCGCTCGAGAGTGTTTTCAAGTTCGTCGCGCTCGCCGGAGGAGATCCAGCGGGCATGGCGCGGATGATCGGCGATCATCCACAGCCAGATCGCCAGCCAAACGATCGGCAGCAGACCTTCGGCCACCAGCATCACGCGCCAGCCCCAGCGGTCCAGCATCCATCCCGAAATGGGCGACGAGATAACCACCGCCACGGGAAGGCAGAGCATCCAGTAAGCGTTGGCGCGGGCGCGTTCGGCGCGCGGAAACCAGTGCGCCAGCAGCACCAGCGTGGCCGGCCACACGCCGCCTTCCGCGATTCCCAGCAGCAGGCGCATGGCGAAGAACTCGTGCCAGGTTCGCACCAGGCCCGTGGCGGAAGCGCACACGCCCCAGATCACCAGCAGCACCGCCACGAATCGCTTGGCGCTCCAGTGTTCGGCCAGGTAGCCGCCGGGAATCTGCAGCAGGACGTAGCCCCAAAAGAAAACTCCCGCCGCGTTGCCGGACTGCTCGGGATTCATGTGCAAGTCGCGCGCGATATCGGGCAGCGCCAGCGAAATGTTGGTGCGGTCCACGAACGCGATGGTGTACATGATGAAGGCGACGGGAATGATTCGCAGCCAGCGGCGGTTGGGCATCAGCGTAATTCCACGATTCGGATCGGCGGCGGATGAACTCATCTCATCCGCGCGCGAAAGTTTGCGCCTGCGATTCGCCCGGGGCAATCACAGGCGCCGCGAGGATATCAGCACGCACTCGCTCCCCGCAAGACTTCGCTGCGGATTCGGGCTGGCCGCGGCCCGCCGGGCCGGCGGCCTAGTGCCGTTCCAACTAATCAGGGCTAAGACCGGGCCCTCCGAGCTTGACGCGCTTTACGGTGCGTGCCCGATCATCACACCGGCAGGTCAAGTTGGAACGG
This sequence comes from Acidobacteriota bacterium, assembly GCA_024638215.1. Classification (GTDB taxonomy): domain Bacteria; phylum Acidobacteriota; class Terriglobia; order UBA7540; family UBA7540; genus JAHEKS01. Next base: position 19,414 of record JAHEKS010000054.1, read on the forward strand.
CACTAGTCGCGGCGCGAAATCAGCACCGAGTGCGGCGAAGGCGGCATAGGGTGGAACTCGTGGTGCGCGAAGCCGGCGTTGCGTGCCATGGTTTCGAGTTCGATCCGGGTATAGGCATCGCCCGCGGGCGTCATGGCGAGCATGATGAGCGCAAACGCGGCAGCCATGGGCGGGCTGACGCGGTCTTCGTTGGGCACGAATTCCAGCGTGGCCACTCGGCCGCCGGGCCTGAGCGCCGCGTGCAATTTGCGCAGCAGCTTTTCGCAGGTCTCGACGTCGAACTGGTGCAGGAAATTGGGAATTAGGACAAGGTCGTAGCCGTTACCGATCTCAACGTCGAAGATACTGCCGGCGATGGTCGAGTAGCGCTGCGCGACGCCAAATTTGGCGGCATTTTCCCGCGCCAGTTCGAGGACGTTCTTCCAATCCACGGCGGCGACCTTGGCGGCGGCATTGGCGCGCAGCACGGCGATGCCGAACAACCCGTGTCCGGCGGCGATATCGAGCACTTTCATCGGCCCGGTCGAGTTGCCCATCACCAGTTGCGCCAGCCCTTGCGACGCCATCATCATCATGGGCGCCATGGAGCGGGCGAAATCCACCCACCCGGGCCAATCCGGGTCGAGCTCGCTGTGGTCGGCGGCTCCGCCGTAGCGTACCGCGTCGGGCAGGCGGCTGAAATGCTCGCGGTTCGAGTCGTTGATCAGGAAGCGTGTGCACGTGCCCATGTAGGCGGGAGACTTGCGGTCGAGAAACATGGCGCTGTCTTCGGTGAGCGAATATTCCTGCGCGGTCTTGGTGAGGAATCCGTTGACTACCAGGAAATCGCACAGGATGCGCGCGCCGCGCTCGGCCACCTGGCACTGGCGCGCGATCGCGGCAGCGGTGCGGTGTCCGGCTCCGATGGCGGTGAAGAAATCCAGTTCGATGGCGCTGCGGATGCCCTCCGTCAGGTGGTATCCATTGATGGCCTGAAACAGGCGGAACGGTGAGGCTTGTGGCCGCGCTCCCGCGGAAACGGGCGGAGGCGCTTGCGGGGACAGAGAAGAACCTGCCGACATGTTTCTCTCCTTGCGCCGAAGCGGGCGCGACAATCCCCTTGCCTTCGGCGGCCTTTGTTCTTTCCTTTGAGCTTTGGTCGTGCTGCCCTGAACTCAAGCAGTATATCGCCCGTGCTTCAGCCTGCGCAAGCTGAAGAGGCAGGCCTTGTGCCCGCCCCGGGGCGACCACGCGGGTCTCCCCTACAGGAGTTGCGGGCGGCGCCCCGTTGCCGCAACTGTCGGGGCGGGTTTCCAAACCCGCCCCACCATCATTCCGGAAGCTCCAGGGATTTCCAGGCGGGATAGCGTAGCAATTTGCCGTCGCATACGTTGGCGACGTAACGGTGCTGGTAACTGAATTGCATCACGCGTTTTCCCTGGCGCGCCAATTCCGCCCAGCGCGAACGCGTTTGCGGATTCTGCTCGATGCCGTCGAGGTCATAGGACTTCCACTGGAAGCGCACCACGCGCAGTTTTTTGGCCCGCGTGAAGGTCACGGGGTAGCTCTCGCCTTCGACCTCGACCTTCTCCGCCCCTTCGGCCAGCGCCTGCCGCCAGACCGAGATCATCCCATCCCCGAGTGACTTTGCCGCAGCCATGAGGCTCCTCCAGGCTCATTCTTTCATCTTTTGTCAGGCGTGGAAAGCGGCGGGCGAGGCGAGGGAGGAGTGGTCAGGGGTCAGTGGTAGCCGCGGCACGAGGTGGGTGCCCGTCGGGAGACGGGCAGGCGGTGGGCTTTTCCGCCCCACGCGTCGTTGCCGTCCGCGCAGTAATCCGATTGGATATTACCACAAGGATGGCCCCG
>JAHEKS010000303.1 GCA_024638215.1 Acidobacteriota bacterium
GGCCTCGGCGTAATCCCCCCAAGCCACGCTTCTTCGAGCGTTCCACTCCCAACCAGTTGTGGCAGACCGACATCTTCACCTTCCGCTTGGGAGGCAAGAACGCCTACCTGATCGGCTTTCTGGATGATTATTCCCGCTACGTGGTGGGGCTGGACGTCTTTCGCAGCCAGACGGCGGAGCACGTGTTGGAGGTGTACCGCACGGCGGTGGCCGAGTACGGGGTGCCCAAAGAAATGCTCTCCGATCAAGGCCGCCAGTACTCGAGTTGGCGCGAGACGACGCGCTTCGAGGCGGAGTTGCGCAAGGATCGGGTTCACCACATCAAGAGCCGGCCGCATCATCCCATGAAGCTGGGCAAGATTGAACGGTTCTGGAAGACCATCTGGGAGGAGTTCCTGGTGCGGGCCCAGTTCGACAGCTTCGAGTCGGCGCGCGAGCGGGTGCGGTTGTGGGTGAAGCACTACAACCACCAGCGGCCCCACCAGTCTCTGGACGGGTTATGTCCCGCCGATCGCTTCTTCGCTATTGCCCAGGAATTACGAAAGGTCATCGAGCGCGGCATCCAGGAGAATGCGCTCGAACTGGCCTTGCGAGGGCAACCGCGCCCTCCGTTCTACATGGTGGGACGGATGGGCGAGCAGTCGGTAGTCATCCGTGCTGAGAAGGGCCAGGTGAAAATGCTCGTCGAGGGCGAGGAACCCCAACCTCATCGGGAGGTCACCTATGACCTGGAAGGAGGAACTCATGAGCGCGGAAGTGAAAGCCAAGAAGGAACCACTCCCCTACAGTGCGCAGCAACGCGTGCAAGCGGTGCTGTCGATCTGGAGCGAACGCCGTCGCACCCGGCAAGTCTGCCGGGAACTGGCGATCCATCCCAGCGCGCTCTATGCTTGGGAGCGCCGGGCCTTGGCGGCGATGATCGAGGCCCTGGGCCATCGGGAGCACGGGCGCCCATCGCGGCCGAGCGATGCGGAGAAGGAAGCGCTCCAACGCCAAGCTCAGGAACTTCAGGCGAAGTTCCAAGTCCTGGAGCAGACGGCGCGGATCCGTCAGGCGTTGGAGGAGCCTGACAAAAAAAAGAATGAGGTGGCCGAAATGATGGTGACGACTCTCGCTCGACTGAAGCAACAAGTACATTGGCCGTATCAACGCCTTTGTGAGTCGCTCGGGCTGCCCTACGCCAGCTTCCGGCGTTGGAAACACCGCCTCGCCTGTGGCCGCTCGGCTCTCTTACAGCCGGGCCCTAAAAAGGTGGCGGCGTTCGATCCCGCCGAGCTGCGGGGTCAGTTGTTCCGGTTGCAGCATGGCCGCAAGCGCAGTCAGAGAGTGGGCGAGTTATATCATCGCTATCAAGACCAGATCTCCCGCCACGATCTCGAAGCGCTCGTGGAAGCGGCACGCCGTGAACATGCCCAGCAGCGCCAAGCCGAATTACGCCACATCACCTGGCAGGTTCCCGGCTTGGTCTGGTCACTGGATGATGCGGAGTTGGCGAGATTCGCCGACCAGAAACTGCATCTCCATCAAGTCCAGGATCTCGCCTCGCGCTACAAGTTCGAGCCTTGGGTGGGAGAGAGGATGGTGGGCGAAACGGTGGCCCTTCATCTTGAGCAACTGTTCGAGCAGCATGGACCGCCGCTGGTGCTCAAGCGCGACAACGGTTCCAATCTCAATCATCACGCGGTCGATGAGGTGCTGGGGCGTTACCTGGTCATTCCGCTCAACTCGCCGCCTCATTATCCGCCCTACAACGGCGGGATGGAATGGGCGGTGCGAGAACTGAAACCCCCGCTGGTGGAGAAAATCTTCGAACGCGACTCGACGCCGGACTCCCCAGTCGAACTCTAGGCGGAGGTGTTGGCGCACGAACTCAACCATCGCTCCCGTCCCTGTCTCCAGGGCAAGGTGGCCTGCCAGGTGTTTCACCAGGCGAAGCCCGCCCTAAAGGTTTATACTCTCCGGAAACGAAAGGAGACCTTGGATTGGATCCATGACCTGGTCAGCCCCCACAACGGATTGAACAGCTATTTGACGACACCGCCAAATGTCGTAAAAGTGTCGTAAGGTTTTTGTAGTGGTCGCAACTCGTTGAAAAATTGGAGCGGGGGACGGGGATCGAACCCGCGACGTCCAGCTTGGGAAGCTCGAAGAGAAAAGGTATCTCGGTGATATTGCGGCACGGTTGGCAACGGTAAGTTATTGAAAATCCCTCTTGGGACGCTCAAGATGTACTGATCTTGTACTCAAATTCGGAACCTGACGAGTTATTATCGAACCAGGTCAAAATTACCATTCCCAACGCGCTTGCCGGATTCAACAGGTGTCTTCCGATAAGCGTAGACGATGCGACCACCGTCACTGTTAGAAGGGTCAAGGCTCGCGCCGAGCTCGGTCACAAAGTAGTCTTTGATCTCCCGAGCGCAGACGGCAGTGAAGGCCTCGCGGTAGAGGAAGCCGTCGTTCCTGTCTTCAAGCAGGTGGGACTGGAAGAACGATTCCTGGCAGTCCTTGGCGAGGCCGACGTACCAGTTATTGTAGTTCCCGCCCATTTTCTCAATCTGACCTTCAATGTCTACTATGATTTCGCTCTTGGGTAGTGGCACTTTTGTTGCTCCCCAGCTATCCGTCGCCAACCTTGACAGAGTCTGTGTAAACCAGAAGTCTTCGTTGCCTGCACCCACCTCCTGCGTCACGCCTTCAGCGACCCCAGGGCGTTGGCGTAGAAAAATTCGTATGGTCGACTAGGTCGATTGTGGCTAGTCCGCCAGCCCTGTTCAAGGGGAGGCCTTCCGATCTTGTGCGCAAAGGCGGGCCTTGGGGTTGGCCACGTAGCGCACATCCAACATGAGTCGGCAAGCGCCCAGGTTCCCATATCCTCGCCCCTCTGCGGCATCTTTTTTTGTCACTTCATGCAGACGCCCAATGACAGTAACTTCGATGTCGCAATATTTTCGGGGCGGCATGAATGACTGAGGCGGGGTCTCTTGTCCCTTTTCGGGTCGCTCGCTGAGGTAGCGCTCGAACAGCTCGAAATCCCTATCTCTTACGACTCCGCGCTTCCATTTGGTCGCACGGGCCTCATCGGAGAAGCTTAGGGAGATGTTTTCGCCGCAAGACCCGGCCAGCTGAGTGAGTTCCAATCCCTCAACTGCGACGACCCGCCCGCGAATCCGGATCATCTTGCCCGCGTATTTTCGAGGGTTCGTCGAAAGAGCGCAGATCGTTGTGTCGACCGGCGGCTTCTCATGGGCTCCCGCAGTCGCGCTGACCGCAAACGCGGCAATGAACGTGGTGAGGTGAGTCACCGCAATGATCAGTCCCCCGCTACTTGTCGGGGAATGGATCAAATGGCAACCAAATCGCAGGATCCGCCTTATACTCCGCGGTACCAGCATAAAAAGTCCTCCAAGTCCCTATGACTCCCCACATTAATCCCTCATCACGGATTTTGCCCCAATCCGGATCCCAGATCGTGCCGGCCCCGGCCGCCTGCTCTTTAGACAGACCAAGGCCCCCCGCGACACGGCTTCCAAGGTCGAACGCTCTAAACTCACGCTGAAAATAATGCATCTGCAATCCCCGGTCGGCATAATGTTCGCCTTCGTGACCCACGCGCGTGGCGAGCTGGGCCTCGGAAAGGCCGGACGTATCCACTGTCACAGTGTTCGTCTTCGGGCTATAGTCTCCACCCTCTCCCTCAACCTTACCCAACGCGACCTTCGGCCCGCCTTTCCCTTCCTCGCCATAGGCCTTAAGAACTCGGTCAATCTTCCGATACTCCTTAGACTTTGGGTCGAATTGATTGCGCGCTTTCGTTAACTCGGTAAGCGAGTCCCGGAATTTCTGGCGCTGGGCCTCGCATTTTTCGTCATGCGCACCGCATGCTTGAGCCCAAGTGTACAGGCCCAACGGGTCGACGTTTGTGGTCGGGTTGCCCCGGACGTAGGCATACATGTTCCAAGTCTGAGGATCATCAAGCTTTACGGCCCTCTTGCCGGCCGGGTCGGGACTCAGCCAACGCCCGTAGTTCGAAGCATATTGCCGATTCAGAGTATGGTCGAGCCCGCTCTCAGTGTCACGCTCCAGGCCGGTGAACTTGTAGTTGTTTCCGCTCGTTGATGCGATACAACGTTCTTCTCCGTACGGTAGGAAGTCGCAGTCGTCTAGAATGTCTCCATTCGAGTTGGTCACCGCTCGCGATGAGCCGAGCGTGTCGGAGAGATAATAACTCACGCTTCCCGAAGAGCTGCGACGCGCGATTCGCCTTCCACCGAAGAAGATGTATTCGGTCGGATTCGAGCCATCCCCAGCAGTCTCTGCCAACACCTCGCCACTGGTTGAATACCAGTAAAGCTTATTGCCGGTGGTTTTCTTCACGCGGTGACCATCGCCATCATAAGTATAGGTTTCCGAACCGTAGAGGCTGCTTGCGACCGTGGACATCCGTCCTTCGCCGTTCCAAGTGTATGTGAAAACCCCATCCCCGAGCAGGTCCCCTGCTGGATCGTAGCTGTAACCAATAATCCGGTTGTTGTTGTCCGATGCGACGTTCAGGATGCGCGCGTTGCACTGAGACAAGGTTGAATTGATGACATTGAGATTGCCCCAGGGGTCATAGCCGAAGGCCTGGCCCCAGCACATATTGCCGCTCCTTCCGTGAGTGTTTGCGTACAAGACTCGGTTGAGCGCATCATAAGTGAAATGCTGCGTCCGGCCGTTGTCCCGATTATTGATAATGTTATTCACGTTTCCATTATTCGCCGTCCCGAGCCCAAAATCATAGGACAAATCCAGAAGGTCCGTCCCACCCCCCGCCAAGCCGAAACCGCCAGGCGCCTGGCGGTGGAAACTTGGTTACAAAGCAACCGAGTGATCACCATCACTCAGAACCAAAAAGTGTTACCCGTTTTCTCCAAAAAAACTGCTCATAATTAGGTTGCCCCCACACCGATGGGCTGGCGAAAGGCTTGGCGGACCCTGACTCGCGCCGTGGAGTGCCCAAAGTGCGGAAAGCGTCAGCAGCCAGTGAATTTTTGCCGGAACGTGGATTGCCGGGCGCACATGCGAGACACCAAGAGTCCTCTGGCCGGGCTCAGATTTCACGACCTCAGGAATACTGCAATTACCAAGCTGGCCGAGTCCCAGGCGAGCGATATGACCGTTATGAGCATCGCTGGCCACGTGGCCGTGAGATGCTTGAACATTACAGCCATATTCGCATGGCCGCCAAGCGCACTGCCCTAGATGCGATTGCAACACCCCTGCCGGCTTCTGCCCACGGAAACGTACCAATTCCTGAGGGTGATGTGCACCAAATTGGTAACCAAATCGAGAAACCCAGAAATGATGTGGTCCGTAAGTTATTGAATTGAATGGTCGGGGCGCCCAGATTTGAACTGGGGACCTCTTGGTCCCGAACCAAGCGCGCTACCAGGCTACGCTACGCCCCGCCAAAATCGGTGACACGTGATAAGCGATGAGCGGCGAGGGGGAAACTTCCT
>JAHEKS010000304.1 GCA_024638215.1 Acidobacteriota bacterium
CCCTCGATGCGGGCTGCGATTCCTGCCATGTCATCCACAAGTCCGGGGCGAGCCCCGATCCTGAATTCCGATATCATTTGGCAAAGGCAGTGCCGGCCCTGTGCCTGGACTGTCACGACGTCAAAGACAGCTCCCTGATCAAGGCGCATCAGAATCAGCCTTTCGAGAAGGCCGACTGCCTCACTTGCCACGACCCTCACCAGTCCGACCAGCCGAAGTTGATGCAGAAATTCCTGCACGAGCCTTTCGCTGAAAAACAGTGCGAAATTTGCCATGCATCGGCCAAGGACGGCCAGGTTGTTCTGACGCAGCCCACCGCCAAAGAACTCTGCGCCGTTTGCCACGCGGACGTGGCCGAGAAGATCCAGAAGGCCAAGGTGCCGCACCCCGGCGCCCAAGGCGATTGCACCGACTGCCACGATCCGCACGCCGGGAAATCGCCGGGATTTCCCAAGCCGGATGCGGTCCGTGTTTGTTTGGCCTGTCACACGGATCGAGCCGAGGAGTCCAAGAAGGCCGACCTACACCAGCCGGCTTTCCAACAAGGATGCGCGATCTGCCACGAGCCGCACGGCGGCACGCGGCCCAACCTGCTGCGCGCCGACGGGAATGCTCTTTGCCTGGAGTGCCATGGACCAGGCGCGAAGCCTGCGAAGCTTGAGAAAGAACATCTGGTGGCGATTTTCGACGGACAAGTGAGGCTCCCGGAGAATTACTTTGCGAAGGTGCCCGTCCTGCCGTTGAGGGACGGACTGGGCCACCCGACCCAGTTCCACCCCATTTCCGATGTGACCGATGCGAAGACAAAAAAGGTTACCCGAATCAATTGCCTCAGCTGCCACCAGCCGCACGCCTCGGCGCACCGCGGTCTTCTGGTCAAAGATCAGGAAGCGAACGCCGCTTTCTGCGAAACCTGCCACCAGGAAGGGAAACGACAAAACTGATAAGCGGAGACTTGAAGATGTCCATGCAATGTTCCAATTCGATGCTTCGGAAAGCCCGGACAATTCTGGCGCTGGTGCTGGTGTCAGCCGTTGCTGTCCTGCCCGCTCTCGGAAAGGGGAAAAGAAGGAATGCCGCCGGGGCGGACGAATCGCTACGGCGAGAAACGGCCACGTTCGACATCTCGAAAATCGTCTGGCCCAACCCGCCGGCGATTGCCCGGATCCGTTTCGTAAACCTCCTGAGCGGCCAGAAGATTGACTGGGCCGATCTGAAAGTCCCTCAAAAACACAGGCAATCTTGGATGGATCGGCTGGCCGGCACTCAGCCGGACTCGCGGCTCAAAGACATTCAAAGCAAGGTGGGTTTCCAGTTGATACGGCCCTTCGGCGTGGCCGTCGACTCCCACGGGAATATTTACACCGCCGATCAGGGAGTCGGGGCGATTTTCATCTTCGACAGCGATTCGGGGAAAGTTGAGCTGATCGAAAACGGCGTGGATGCCCATTTTGCGCGCATCAATGGGCTGGCGATGGACGACGACGACCGCCTTTTTGTTACGGACACCCAACTCCACCACGTTTTGGTGTTCAACCCCAAGCACGAACAAGAAGCGGTTTTCGGGGCAGCGGACCTGGTTTCGCCTTGCGGGATTGCCATCGACACCGAAAATCGCTTCGTTTATGTGGTGGACACGCAGTTGGACCAGGTGCTGGTTTTTGACGCCGACAGCTACAAGCTGCTCCGCCGGATCGGCACCTCCGGCAAGAACCACACTCTGACCAGCCCCGGCAATTTTTCCCTTCCCACTTGTGTGGCCGTGGATAAGGACGGGAACGTTTACGTCACGGACACCTTGAACGACCGAGTGGAAATCTTCGATGCCGACGGGAATTTCATCAGCCAGTTCGGCCAGGACGGCGACGGGCCGGGACGCTTCGCCCGCCCCAAAGGCCTTGCCATTGACTGCGACGGGCACATTTGGGTGGTGGATGAAGTCCAGAGTCGCGTTCAGGTCTTCGACAAAGAGGGCCGCCTGTTGATTTATTTCGGAGAAGAGGGCTGGTATCCGGGGCAGTTCCGGGCGGTGTACGACATCGCGTTCGATAAGAAGGACAACGAAATGATTACCTCGGAGCAGTGGCCAGGCCGTCTGCAAGTTTTCCGCTACGTGACAGACGGCGAAGCTGCGGACGCGCTAGCCCGTCGCGAGGGCGGGCGGGAGGGGACGCAATCCAAAGCGGCCGGCTCGCCGTCGCAGAAAGGTGGTGGACAAGTCCGGGCGCAGAGTTCGACAACCCCGTAGACGCGAGGGAGTTGGGCCTGCTTCTCGACCACCCAAGCCGGGAGGAGCTTTGACCGGCCTGAGAATTGCAAAACCACGGAAACCAGAGTTTTGTATGCAGTAAATAGTATAAGTACAGATGCTAACAGGAGGATGACTAGATGAAGAAAGTCGTAATGGTTGTGGTCGGGGTCCTGGCGATGGCGAGCTTCGCCGCCGCCCAGGTCACCGATCCAAGCAACGGCGACGTGCTCGGCGCGCACAACGTGTACGGCCGGGGATGTATCGCCTGTCACGCTCCGCACAGCGGCGCTGGTGGAAATGGGGCCAACCAGGACCAATTCAGCGGCAACATCGCTTTGTGGGGTGAGGATCTGAGTCCGCTTTACGGCAAAACCCTCAACTTCGGAGACGCGGGCAAAGACGCCATCACCTTGCCGGATTACAGCACGGTGGCGCCAACAACCGCCCACGACCCGTATTTCACGGTGATCGCCTGCCTGAGCTGCCACGACGGCAACCTGGCGAAGACGGCCATGATGAAGGGCACAACTTTCGAGCAGGTGACCATCGGCGGCCTGACCTTCAATCCCAAAACGCTTTTGGGAAACGACGGCTCCACGGCCGGCAACTACAACAACGACCACCCCGTAGGACCGAGCGCGACCCCGGGCTGCGGCGGGCCGTACAACTGGGACTGTGTGATCGGCACCGACTCGAAAGGCAACAGCACCATGCTTTTCACCGGTACCGCCTCAGCCCAATTCCTGCTGGACTATCTTGATGTGACAAGTCCGTCTGGTGCCATCGCCAACTTGGTGGGCGTTCCGGGCACGGGAACGACGTCCGCCAACGGCTCCACGAAGATCAATTCGTGGGTGACCTGCACGACCTGTCACGACCAGCACAGCATGACCGACTTCACGGTCGGGACCACCCACTATCAGACGCGGTTCTTCGTGCGCGGCTGGTATAACCCCGGCAATTCGAGCACCAGCAACAGCGCGGCGCAATTCTGCCGCACCTGCCACGGTGGCGAATCCAACGAAATGCACGGAAGGACCATTCCGACCAGTTAGCTGTCTGTAGGGGGAGGACTGCGTCCTCCCCCTCTCTTTTGATTACGAATCGAACCGGAGGCCGTAATGAAGTTTCGACTGCAAATCGCCGCGCTGGTCTTGGTGCTGGGCAGTTCGCCGGCGTTGGCTCAGACGGGCGCGCCCCACGCTTCGAAACCAGGAACGCCCCTTCTCAGCGCGCACGCGACAACTCTCCCGCCCGCGCGGCCGGTGGTGCGCGTTAACGGCTCGGTGCTGACCGACCACGACCTGTTGCGCGAGATGTACGCGATCTTTCCCTACGCGCGCCAGCACAACGGCACATTCCCCAAGACCATGGAGGCGGACATCCGCCGCGGCGCGCTGAAAATGATTGAATTCGAAGAGCTGGTTTATCAGGAAGCCCTGCGGCAGCACATGACCATTTCGCCGCGGAGGCTCGAACGGGCAGAAACACAATTCCGAAAGCAGTTTGACAGCGAGCAGGAGTTTCAGTCGTTTCTTCAAATCGAATTCAACGGTTCCAGCAAAGCGCTGGACGCCAAGATTCGCCGCTCGCTGCTGATTGAAACTCTTCTCAAGCGGGACATTTACGACAAGTCGGTGATCACGGTGGCGCAAGCCAAAGCCTACTATGACCAGCATCCCGACCGTTTCGAAATTCCTGAGACGTACGCCCTTCAGACGATCACCGCGTTGCCTCCGCCCAATCCCACCCCGGCCCAGTTGCACCAGGTGCGGGCGCGGGCAGAAAGCGCATTGCACCGGGCGCAAGCCACCCGGAATTATGAAGAGTTCGGAATCCTTGCGGAAAAGATCTCCGAAGATGATTACCGGGTCATGATGGGGGATCACAAGGCGGTGGATGCCGCCCAGCTCCCGCCTGAGATCCTTCAGGCTGCGTCGCGCCTGCGGCCGGGGCAAATCAGCGGCCTGGTCCAGGTGGGACAGGCTTTCACGATCATCCGCCTGAATGCCCACAATCCCGCGCACAAGCAGAAATTCTCCGAAGTCAAAGACTCGCTCCAGCTGGAGCTCCAACAGAAGAAGGTGGAGAGGTTGCGTTCCGCGTTGAATCGGCGCCTCAGGAAGAACGCAAGGATCGAGGAACTCTAGAACCGCATGGTCAAGGGAAAATACAGTCGTGGCGCCGGCATGGTCATGATCGCGATGCTTTGGTGCGCGGCGCGCGTGCGCGCCCAGGCTCAGGTGGGGGATGACGTATCGTTGAGCCTGTCGGGAACCGTTTCGACCGGCTATTCGGCTGGGAACACCAACGAGGGGTCCTCGAGCCACGGTATGACGTTCGGGGGAAACGGTGTTCTGAACGGTTCTTACTACAGCCCTTCGTTTCTCTCCTTCAGCGTTTCCCCGTTCACCAATCAGTCGAGAAACAACTCGGGCTATCAATCAACTTCGGAAAGCACCGGAGTCACCGCGAACGCTGCTATATTCGGCGGGAGCCATTTCCCAGGCTTCGTGAACTATAGCCGTGTCTATAACGGGGAGGGGAACTACTCCGTCCCCGGGCTGGCCAGCTACAAGACCAATGGAAATACACAGAACTTCGGCGTGGGATGGTCGGCGAATGTCCCCGACCTTCCGTCATTGACGGTCGGATATCAGCAGGGAAGCAGCGATTACTCGGTCTACGGGGCGACTTCGGGGAACCACTCGGATTTCCATTCGATTTTCGGACACACAACTTATACTGTTGCGGGGTTCCGGCTGAGCGGCGGGGTCCAACATTCGAACATCGGGTCGTTGCTTCCGCAACTCACCCAGGGACGGCCTCCGCTCAATACCCATTCGGATTCCACAACTTTCAATTTCAACATGAACCGCAACTTTGGCCAATCCGGCAACACCTGGCTCACGGTCACGAGATTTGACTACGGGTATGAGGTTCCGGGAGCGAGCAACTCGTTGGTGTCGGATGTAGTGACGGCCGGGGGAGCCTGGAAGCCGACCCCAAAACTCAGTCTGCAGGTCAGCGGGGATTACGACAACAACCTTGCGGGAACCCTTTATCAGGCGATCGCCGAAGCCGGCGGTCCAGTCACGAAGGCGGCGCCGGGTGAGTCATCGCACTCCATGGGCGAGTTTGGGATGGCACAATACACGGTGCTCCCCGGGTTGTATGTGGCGGGAACTGTGACGCACCGGGAGCAACTCTTCCTCGGGCTGGCGTATGGATCTACGTCCTACGGCG
>JAHEKS010000055.1 GCA_024638215.1 Acidobacteriota bacterium
GGCGCGGATCAATTCGCCTTCGATCTGGACTCGCTTTTCCGACCGGTATTCTCCCTCCAGGACCGCTTCCAGCGTGGGAATGAGTTCTTCCCGCGTGATGGCGGTCAGGAAGCCCAGTCCGCCCAGATTGACCGCGAGAATCGGCACCGGCTTGCGATTGAGCGCGCGCGCCGCGGCCAGCAGTGTTCCGTCGCCTCCCAGAACGATGATCAGGTCCACCTGCGAAGGCATTTCGTTGCGCGTCAGGCAGTGGCCGTGATCTTCGAGAATCGTTCCGGTCTCTTTATCAATGCACGCTTCGATGGAGTGCGCATTCAGCCACTCGATTAAAGGCAGAACGACTTCCCGCACTTCCGCCTTGCGCGGCTTGGAGATGATCCCGGCTCGTTTGACCTGCATAGGGCAAAGGGCTCCGGTCCGTTGAAGATTTTCGAAGAGCCGCTATTTTATGGTCTTTTCTCCCAAATGGCATGCAGGAAATATTCGCGGTTGCCGGACGCTCCCGGCAGGCAGCTCTCGACCGAGGCGAGCCCGCCAAATCCGAGCTCCAGGAGCTTGCGCGACACCCGCGCGATGGCTTGCTGATGCAGTTCCGGGTCGCGCACGATCCCGCCCTTGCCCACCTGCCCGCGGCCCACTTCAAACTGCGGCTTGACGAGCACCAGCATCTCGGCGCGTGGAACCAGCAGCGGCGGAAGCGCCGGAAGGATCAGCGTGGCGGAGATGAACGACACGTCCATGGTCACCAGTTCGACCCGTTCGCCGATGTTCTTGAAAGCGAGGTGCCGCGCGTTGACCTTCTCGAGCGATACGACGCGCGGGTCCTGCCGCAGCCTCCAGTCGAGCTGATTGGTCCCCACGTCCACGGCAAAAACCTTCGCCGCCCCTTTCTGCAGCAGGCAGTCGGTGAAGCCGCCGGTCGAGGCTCCAACATCCAGGCAGATCTTGCCGTCCGGGTTGACGCGAAAATGCTTCAGCGCTCCTTCCAGCTTCAGCCCGCCCCGGCTGACGTACTTCGCAGGTTTGGCAAGCAGGCTGACCGAGACATTCTCAGCCACTGCCGTCCCGCATTTTTCCATCTTGTGATTGTTCACCAGCACGTGACCGGCGAGGATCATCGCCTGGGCTTTCTCGCGCGATTCGGCCAGCCCGCGTTCCACCAGCAGGGAATCAAGGCGCGTCTTTCTATGAGCGGTTGCGGGCATACTGTAAGGATACTCCTCAAGCCGGCGGATGCAACGGGAGCGAGGCGCAATCGTGCTTATCGGGCACGGGCGGCAATTGCGACGTGGGCAGAACTGCGGGGTTGGGAAATGCACAACAGGCGAGTGGTTGTCCAAGAATCGAGGCCAAGCCCACGCGCGCTCACGTCCTGGGGGCCGAGCGGTATTTCAGCTCCGAGCGCAGCGGGCTTTCGTTGGCGAAACTCCTGATCCTCTCGACGATACCGTCCACATCCAGCCCGTACTTGGCGTGCAACAGATTGGGCGCGCCGTGAGGGATGATGCGGTCCGGCACGGCGATGCGCAGGATGCTGGCGGGAATCTTGCGGTCTTGCAGCAGGGCTGCGACCATCGCGCCAAAGCCTCCCGCCTCCGTGCCTTCCTCCGCGGTCACCAGGAATTGTTTGTCCGCCGCCAGCACGCAGATCAGTTGCTCGTCGAGCGGCTTGGCAAAGCGGGCGTTGACCACCGTCGAATGAATCCCCAACGCTTGCAGCCGCTCCGCGGCTTCCAGGCACGGATACACCATGCTGCCGTAAGCCAGGATGGCGATGTCGCTTCCTTCGCGCAGGATTTCGCCCTTGCCGATTTCGAGTTTCTTGAATTCGGGATCGAGCGGAAGGCCGATGCCGTTGCCGCGCGGATAGCGTAGCGCCGCGGGAACGTTCGAGTTGACGGCGGTATAGAGCATGTGCCGCAATTCGTTTTCGTCCTTCGGCGCCATCAAGACGATGCCGGGGCTGGCGGCCAGGTACGCGATATCGTAAAGACCGTGATGGGTGGGCCCGTCCGCGCCGACGATGCCGCCCCGGTCCATCGCAAACGTCACCGGCGCGTGCATCAGGCAGACGTCGTGAATCACCTGGTCGTAAGCGCGCTGAAGGAAAGTCGAGTAAATCGCCGCCACCGGGCGCATGCCCTCGCAGGCCAGGCCGCAGGCAAACGTCACCGCATGCTGCTCCGCGATGCCCACGTCAAAGAAGCGGTCGGGAAACCGCTTGGCGAATTCCACCAGGCCGGTTCCTTCCGACATGGCGGCGGTGATGGCGACCACGCGCCGATCTTTCTCCGCGAGTTGGCACATCGCCTCGCCGAAGATCGCCGTGTAGCTGGGGGCCTTGGCGGGAGCCTTGTGGAAGGCGCCGGTTGAGACGTCAAACTGCGTCACGCCGTGGTACTTGATGGGGAGTTGCTCGGCGTGCGGGTAGCCCTTCCCTTTTTGCGTCACCACGTGAAGAAGTGTCGGCTTGGGACTGTCTTTCACCTTCTTCAGCACGTCCAGCAATTCGTCCAGGCTGTGGCCGTTCACCGGCCCGACATAATCGAAGCCCAGCTCCTCGAACACCAGCCCCGGAATCAGGACGGTCTTGGCGGATTCCACCAATTCCTTGGAAAGTTTGAGCAGCCGCGGGCCGAGGCGCGGCACCGCCAGAATCATCTTCTCGACTTCCGCCGTCACGTGATGGTAAGCCTGCCCGTGAACGATGCGATTCAGGTAGCCAGCGAACGCGCCCACGTTGGGCGAGATGGACATCTCGTTGTCGTTCAGGATGACCAGGACCTTTTTCTGCAGGTTGCCGAGGTTGTTGATTCCTTCCAGTTCCAGCCCCACCGTCAAGCCGGCGTCGCCGACCACCGCGACGACGTGGAAGTCTTGGCCCTTCAGGTCGCGCGCCACAGCCATGCCGAGGGCTCCGGAAATTGCCGTGCCCGCGTGCGCCACGTTGAAGGTGTCGTAAGGACTCTCGTCGCGTACCGGGAAGCCGGAGATGCCTCCGTACTGGCGGATGGTGGGCAGGCGGTCGCGCCGGCCGGTCAGAACCTTGTGCCCGTAGGCCTGATGGCCGACGTCCCAGACGATCTTGTCTTTGGGCGTGTCGAAGGTGTAATGCAGCGCCAGGGTCAGTTCCACCGTGCCCAGGCTGGAAGCAAGATGGCCGCCCACTTTCGAAACTACGGTGATCAGATAATCGCGCAGTTCTTCGGCGACTTTGGGCAGGTCCTCGCGCGGCACCTTCTTGAGATCGGCGGGCGAATCGATGTTCTGCAAGAACTGATATTCCATCAGGATTTCCTCGTGATAAGAAAAAGCGCGATTTCCCGCAGCCTCAACCCTCGATCGCCATAAGGTTCCAGGAGCTTGCAGGCTTCGCCGATAAGCTGGGCGGCAATGCGTTGCGACTCCTCCACGCCGTACATGGCCGGGTAGGTCGCTTTCTGCTGTTGGCCGTCTTTGCCCGCCGTTTTGCCCAGCGATTCGCTTGAGCCTAGCACATCGAGCAGATCGTCCGCAATCTGAAACGCCAGGCCCACCTTCTCGCCGTAAGTGCTGATGCGGTCCAGATCCTCTTCCGGCGCGCCGGCAAAGATGCCTCCGGCGCGGACCGCCATGCGAATGAAGGCGCCCGTCTTGGCGGAGTGGATGTATTGAAGCGTCTCGGGACGTGCCGTTGCGCGGGACGTCTCAAGGTCTACCATTTGGCCGCCCACCATTCCGCCCTTCGTTCCGATGGCGTGCGCCAGTTCGTGAATCACGCGCAGGCGCTGGGATTCCGAGGCCGGACCGGGAGCGGAGATCGTCTCAAAGGCTAGCGTCAGCAGGGCGTCGCCGGCCAGGATGGCTGCGGCTTCGCCGAAAACTTTGTGGCAGGTGGGTCTCCCGCGGCGCAGGTCGTCGTTGTCGAGCGCCGGCAGGTCGTCGTGGATGAGCGAATAGGTGTGGATGAGTTCCAGCGCCGCGCCCAGGCGCAGCAGCGCCTCTTCATTGCCCCCGAAGAGGCGGCCGGCTTCCAGACAAAGAATCGGCCGCAGGCGCTTGCCACCGGCGAAGACCGAGTGCCGCATGGCACGGTGAATCGTCGCCGGATGCTCGTCCGCGCCGGGGAGAATCCTTTCGAGCTCCTTGTCCACACGCGCTCGTGCGGCTTCGAGATAGCTATGTAAGGTTTCAGAAGTGCCTGGGTTCAAGACTCCTCGGACTCCTCGGGCTCGAACGGCTCCGCCACGACCTTCCCGCCCGCTTTCTTCATCAGGATCTGCACGCGCCCTTCAGCTTCCTGCAATTGCTTGTGGCACACCTCGGAGAGTTTCATACCTTCTTCGTAAAGGTGCAGGGCCTTTTCGAGCGGTAAATCGGCGTCTTCCAGTTGCTGGACGATCGCATCCAGCCGCTCGAGATTCTTCTCAAATGCTTCAGGCTTTGCGGGTGAGGTCATAAGTTTTCCTCTCGCGCTCTTTGTTCAGCCACCGATGATCAAGCTTCCGCTGCGGAAGAGCCTTGCGCCGCGGGCTGCGGATTGGGCGCCGGTTTTCCCAGCACCTGCGCCACCTCCACGGCCATCGCGTACCGGCCGAAGGGTGCGGTGATCTGCACCCCTTGCACCAAATCGCGGATTGCGAGCAGTGTTTCCTGGGCGATCTTCACGCCCTCGGCGCGGGCGCGTTCCCCCGTGTCAGCCTTGCGCATGCGCTCCATCACCGCGGGCGGGACCGAAACGCCCGGAACTTCGTTGTTCACGAACTCGGCGTTGCGGTAACTCGTCAGCGGCCAGATCCCCGCCACCACGGGTATGCGCCCGTCCACGACCGGCTTGATGCGTTCCAGAAAGCCGCGCACTTGCGCCACGTCGAATACGGGTTGGGTCACGGCAAGATTCGCGCCCGCCTCCACTTTATACTCGAATCGGTGGATTTCTTCATCCGGATTTACCGCCGTCGGGTTCAGCCCGACCGCCACCAGAAAACCCGTCTGCGTGCCGAGCGGATTGCCGCCGGCGTCGAGCCCGCAGTTCAAATGGTGCAGGATATTCACCAGGCCGATCGAATCCACATCGAAAAATGAAGTCTCGGGAATGGTGGAGAATTGCGCGCGGTCGCGCGTCAGCGCCAGGATGTTCCTGAGGCCTAGCGCGTAAGCGCCCAGCAGGTCCGACTGGATGGTCAGCACGTTGCGGTCGCGAGAACTGTAATGGAGCAGGACCTCGATGCCCGCCTGCTGCTGAATCAGCGCCGCCATGGTCAGCGCGCTCATGCGCGCCGAGGCGCCGGAGCCATCCGGAATGTTGACCGCGTCCACGCCTTCGGCCAGCAGATATCGCGCGCCCTCGATTTCTTTGGTCGCGTTCGAGCCCTTGGGCGGGACGATTTCCGCCAGCACGGGAAATTCTCCCCTCGTGAGCTTCTCGGCGAGCCGGGAGCGTTTCTCGACGGGCATCGGTTCGAGCGGGCGCGCCTGCCGGCCGGCGACTCCGACCGCGGCCTTGGCCTGCTTGGGCGGCAGAGCCAGCGCGCGCACGGCGGCCTTGATGGCGCGAATGTGCTCGGGAGTTGTGCCGCAGCAGCCGCCCACCAGGCGCGCACCGGTTTGGATGAACCGCCGCGCGTGGCTGGCCATGTATTCGGGCGAGCAAAGATAAATGGAGCGTCCGTCCACCGTGCGCGGGATGCCGGCGTTGGGCTGCGCGGAAAGCTTTCTCGGTGTCACCTGCGCCATGCGTTCCAGCGCCTCGAGAATCGCCGCGGGACCGACGCTGCAATTGAGCCCGATGAGGTCCGCGCCCCATTCGTCCAGTTGGCGCGCGAATTCCTCCGGCTGCGTCCCGATGGGCGTCGAGCCGTCGTCCTGGATGGTCATCTGCACGACCACGGGCAGCGTCGAAGCTTCCCGCGCCGCCAGCAGCGCCTGGTGCGCTTCGTTCAGATCAACCATGGTCTCAATGAGGATGAGGTCCACGCCGCCCTCGGCCAGGGCGGCAATCTGTTCGCGAAACAGTTCGCGGGCTTCATCGAGCGAGGTGGGTCCGAGCGGCTCCAGTCGCACGCCGAGCGGCCCGACCGCGCCCGCCACGTAAAGGTCATCGCCGGCCGCTTCGCGCGCCAGCCGGGCGCCGGCGAGATTGATTTCCCGCACCTTGTCGGCCAGATCGAAATTGGCCAGGCGCGTGCGCGTGGCGCCGAACGTGTTGGTCTCGAGCACCTCCGCACCGGCCTTCAGGTAGGCCAAGTGAACGTCCTTGACCATCTGCGGGTTCGTCAGGTTCAGCTCGTCGTAGCAGCGGTTGAGAGAGATGCCCTTGGAATAGAGCATCGTCCCCATCGCGCCGTCGCAGACGAGCGTGCGCTTCTCCAGGCGGTCCAGAAAGGGTTCCCGCATAATCAACCCAGTTTAGCATGCCCGCCGAGTGCCTTAAACCTTTGTAACACCGCGCTGTTGGGTCGGTGTGAGCGGCATACCGGGATTTTGCCCAGGGGGCTCGGTTTGCGCATCGGCGTTACGGAGTTTCTATCATGGCCGATGGGGACTTCGCCGAGACGCGACTTATCAGGCCAAGCGTCCGGCTGGAAAGCCATGCGCCCCGTCAGCCTTGATTTGGAGCGAGTGGAACTTATCCGCAGACGGCCCGACGACCGGAGTGCAAGTACCTGGAAGCTCGACTCCGGAGCCGAGGCGGATTGCCGAGTTTCCTTGACCGGCCTGCTTCTCGATGATGAAATATGCTGGGAGGTGATTTATGCGAAGACTTCTGATGATAGGTCTGGTAAGCCTGTTTGTTTTCGTGGCCCCACGGAATAGTGGAGCACAGAACGGCCCTGACCTGGAAGGTCAGCCTTCCTCGCTGCAGCAGGGGGCGATGGCCTCGTATTGGGTCTGGCATGACGCCGATGGTTACCATTTGCGGACAACCACGGCCCATGACCGCCGTGTCTTCTCGGGCCGAATCGAATTTTCCGGCGGGAGCGGTTGGGCAAAAGCCTACCAACTGGGACCGAATGATGAATTGCGGCTCACGAACCAGGGAATCACTTTCCGACTCTTCAATGAGCGCGACCTCAAGGGGTTTGATTTTCGAATGGATTATCCCAGCCAGGCGACCCTCTCCCTTGAACTGGACGACGTGGGGAGCCAGAGAATGGCCGAGCATGTTTTCCTGGGTTCCAGAAACGCGCATCCCAATGCGAATCCGTTCAAGATCGCAGCCGCGCAAGAACAGTTCCTTGCACCAGACGCGACGCGGACCGTAGCTCAGCCGCACTTCCGGAGGCCAGGTGTGGGAATCCCGCGGGAAGAATTCGCTTCGCTCGATTTTGTGAGCGCCCCCACTGGCGCTGAGATTTTGATTGACGGGGACTTTGTCGGAAACGCACCCTCCAGGCTGCGCGTTCCCGCAGGGCGTCACACGATTGCGCTCCGGCTGAGCGGATACCGCACGTGGACACAGACGATTCAAGTCGAGCCGGGTTCGCAAGCGACCATTCAGAAGACTCTGAATAGAATGTAGTCGGGTTAGGCGCCGCCCCCCGATGGCCTGAGTCACGGAACCTTCACACGTGCGGTAGTGAACTTGGCTGGGCCGATGCAATCGCGTACATACTACGGGCGTTGCCGTTGCTCAGCGCGAAAGACGCTTTCCTCATTTGCCCAGCTAATGCTGGCCGGTTTATGATTCCGACATGGCTGGAACACGGAAAATCAGAATGACCATCGGGTCAGTGAAGTTGGAGGCTGAGTTGTTTGACACCCCAACCGCCGATGCCATCTATGCAAAGCTGCCCTTCATTTCCACTGCTTCCACCTGGGGAGATGAGGTCTACTTTTCAACGCCAGTTCAAGTGAGGAAGGAACCGGACGCCAAGGACGTGGTCGAGGCGGGCGAATTGGCCTTCTGGGTCGAGGGCGACTCCATCGCTATCGGCTTTGGTCCCACACCTGTTTCCCGAGGCAAGGAAATCCGCCTCGCTGCGCGGACGAACATCTGGGGCAAGGCCCTTGGGTCTTTCACACAATTGAGCAAAGTAAAACACGGCGACCCCATCAAAATCGAAAAAATCGGCTAGTCGAGAAGTGGATGGGCTGTGGGTCGCTTTCGCCCGCAGTTTATTCAGGCATAATATAGCCGCCGATGGCCGAAACCCTCTTCCAAACTCTTTCGCTGTTTTTCGGCCACTACGGTCTCTGGGTGATTTTTTTCGGCGTGATGCTGGAAAACTCCGGCGTGCCGGTGCCCGGTGAGACCGTACTGCTATTCGCCGGGTTCCTGGCCTACCGCGGCGATGTGGACCTTGTGTGGGCGATCATCATCGCCATTGTGGGCGCATCGCTTGGCGACAGCCTGGGTTATTGCGTAGGCCGATTCGCCGGGAAACCTTTCGTCGAAAAATACGTTCGGCGGTTCTCACTCTTGAGCCGCCAGTTCGACCGCGCCGAACGGCAGTTCCGGATTCACGGCCACTGGGCGGTTTTTGTGGGGCGGTTCATTACCGGCCTGCGAGTCTTCGCCGGGCCGCTCGCCGGAATGTTTCGCATGGCCTACCTGCGGTTCCTCTTCTTCAACTTCACCGGCGCCATGATCTGGGCGGCCACGATTGTCTCGGTGGGATTTCTCTTCGGCGGCAGTTGGGACAGGCTGGTTCGCTTTGTCGAGAGGCTGCACTGGCTGACGCTGGCGGCGATTGGCGTCGTGGCCCTGGTGGCGGCGATTGTATATTTTGTTCGGCGGCGAAACCGCGGTGGCACGAGGCACCCACCGCAAGATTCCACGCAGCGGTGACCTTTAGTTTCAGTTTCCCTGGCCCAACCATCCTTCGCGGATCTTGACCTGTTCCGGAGTCGCCGACGGCGACTCCACAATCGAGTATTGCTCTTTGCGAGGCGGATCGAGAGTGACGGAGATACGCTCGCGGATTCCGTGCCGCTCGACGGTGAAGGGAACGCTGGTGCCGGGAGGGTAAATCTGCAAGCGGTCGGTTAGACTCGCGGTAGCCAGCGAAAGATCATCCACCGCAATCAGTAGATCGTCCCGCGACAAGCCTGCGCGATCGGCTGCGCCGCCGGGCAGAACGGCGAGAATCCTCACGCCTCGGTCCTCGGTAGAGATCAGGGCTCCCAAGCTGGGCGGCGCGCCTTGCTGTGCCTCTGCGCGCAGGCTCAGGCCGGCGAGAGCCAATGTCTTGTCGTAGGGCAAGGGTACAGTCCCGCGAACGTAATCCTCGGAGAAGGGACCGAAATCGCTCCCTGAAACCGCATTGATGGCTTCAAGAATATCCTTTTCATCATAACCACGGCCCGGCCCGTAATAGCTCGCCGCCGGGGCTTCATAGAATTTGGCGTAGAGGTAACGCATCACATCGTCCAGGGACTTTTGCCCGCCGGTGCGCGAGCGCATCTCGAGGTCCAGAAGCATCCCGAGCAGCGCGCCCTTGTTGTAATAGGAAATCGTTGAGCTGGCGAAGTTGGTTTCCTGCATTTGCGGCGCGCGGTCGTAAAACCAGGCGTTGAAGCTGGAGCTTTCCGCCGACATCAGCTTGCGGCCGGGCTCATCCTGGAGTTGGCGGATTTCGCCGGCCAGGTGGTCGAGAAAAGTCGCGCGGCTCCACAGCCCGGAGCGAAGCAGATGGACGTAGGAATAGTAGGTCGTGAGGCCTTCCGCCACCCAGAGCGAGCGCGTGTAATTTTCTCGCGTGTAATCGAAGGGGCCGAGCGCCGCCGGTCGCAGGCGCTTGACGTTCCAAACGTGGAAGAATTCGTGCGCCGCGTCTACCAAGGCTTCGTCGAGGCCGGAACCGGATGGGTCTCCGCGAATGATGATTTGGGTGGAGTTCAGGTGCTCCATGCCGTCGCCCATTTCGATTTCGGGGTCGAAGTGGAAGATGAACGTGTAATCCTCGTAGTCGGGTGCGGGCATCATCGCCGTCTCGGCCCGAACGATCTTCTCCACGCCTTCCTTCAGCTTTTCCGCGCCGCTCGCATCGGAGTCGTAGCTGTGCACGGCCACGCGGTATTCTTTGCCGGCGTTTTCAAACGTCAGGATGGAACAACTGGGCGAGATTTCCATCGGCGTGTCAATCAAGCGGTCGTAATTCGGGGCCTGGAGAGTCTTCTGGTCGGTTGAGAGGGAAAAGCCGCTGATGATCTTCCAGTTTGCAGGCGGGTCAACGGTCAGGGCGATGGGGTCGGGCTTGTGGCCCGCGACGTACATGTAAATCGAGGCGCCGTTCAGGTTGGCGTGCGAGGTGTCGAATTGCGAAAACGAGCCGTTCAAATCGTTGGCGAAGACTTTGTAGCTCACGCGAACTTCACCGCCCGCTTCGCGCGTGTCCACCTGCCAGGTTTGCTTGTCCGTTTTCTGCCAGGGGAGGGCGCGCCCTTGGGCGCCGCGCGCGTCGAATTCCTGCACGTTTTTGGCGAAATCGTAGATGGCGTAGCGGCCGGGCGACCAGGCGGGCATGACGAAATCAAGCTGCGGCCCGGTGACGTTCGCGGTGTCAATCTCAACCGCGACGAGGTGGGTGATCGGCCTCGAGAGCGTCAGCCGATAATGAAGCTTGAGCGCGGCGCGGCTTGCGACCGCTTGAACCGGCGCGACGGCGGCGAAAATCGCAAGAATGAAAGCGAGCCCGGCGAGGGTCAACCCCCGCCGTTTCTGATTTTGATAACCCAAGTTCTTTCCTCCTCAAGTGCCAACCTCAGTCGGGATCATTCGTTCTGTGATGCGGGAGAAGCGGAAGGCGTCTCCGGCTCGAGCACCAATTCATGCCGGGTGTTTTTCTCGACCGCCTGGTCGCTGAACAGCATGGGAAAGCTCTTGCCGTGGTACCACGCGTCGAATTGGTCTTTGTAATAAGGGCTCAGCACCTCGCCGGATTCGCCCAAGGTGATGTTTTGTACGGAATTCTCCAAATTGGAAAAATCCACCACCATGCGCATGGAAGGACCAACGGTTGGAATCGTCTGCTTCACCGTCGTCTGAGTGCCCGGTTGCGGCACGGGGCCGACGTTCAGGTAGCGGCCCAAGAAAGGAAACGCCAGGGTAAGCCGGTTGCGAAAAGTGAGCGGAATCGTTCCGCCCCATTGCCACGCGGCGTGGTCATCGGAGCCCACGAGCCCCGGAATCTGCGCCACGGCGGTTTCCAGGCTCTTGATGAGGGTTGCATTGAAGTCTGCGTCGCCGGGCGGCAGCCAGCGCGTCCAATTATTCTTCAAAACATTTTGCAGGAAAATGGTGCCCATGGACCAGTTATAACCAGAAAGGTCATCGCCGAGTTTCGGGCTAAGGATTCGCTCCAGCAGAGCCTTGCGTGTTACTTCGCACACCAGCGTCGCGGCCGAATCCACGCGCGCTTCGCCATCGTAATGCTCGAGCAGTGAAACAGCGTACTGCGCGTCCGCAGTGGAAGGAGGATGTTGCTTCGCTGCCGCAACCAGTTCCTTGGCCAGCCACAGGTCCTCGAGTGAAAGGATGTCGGTCTGGATGCGCAGCATGTCCGGCACGGTAAAACGATTTCCGGATTCGAGAAGTTGATAGATGCGCGCGGTTCTAAACGGTTCTGCCCAATGATGCGTGATGAAATACGGATACCCGTCGGGCACGATGCGGCCGTTGGCGGTGGCGATGATGCCGCCCGCCGGGTTGAAGGAATGCGGCAGGTCTTCGAAAGGAATGTAACCCGCCCAATCGTAGTCGCCGGTTGAGCCGGGGACGGGGACCGAGCCGTCGCCTTGCTTGCGGATGGGAACCCAGCCCGCCGCGTAGTAGCCGATGTTTCCGTCCACATCCGCGTAAACGAAGTTTTGCATAGGGCCGGTGAAGTCTCGAAGCGAATCGGTGAATTCCTGCCAATTTTGGGCTCGGTCGAGCTTAAGAAAAGGATAGCGCAGCGCGCCGGGCTCGAGCGCGGTCCAGCGCAGCGCCAGGTCGCGGTCGCCGTCGTGTGAAATCACCGGGCCGTGGCGCGTGACCTTCACCGTCAACGTGTAGTCGGCGGCGCGCCGGACATGGATCGTTCCCTGGCGTACCTGCGCCGGCACCCAATCGCCGTTGTGAAGATATTTGTTCGGGTCCCGGGGATTGAAATTCTCGATGTAGAGGTCTTGCACGTCGGGCCCGGTGTTGGTCATGCCCCAGGCGATGCGCTGGTTGTGGCCGATGACGACCAGAGGCAGTCCCGGCAGGCTGACGCCGGAAACGTCCAGGCCGGGCGCTTCCAACTGCGCCATGTACCAGACGCTCGGCAGGCTGTGCGCCAGATGCGGGTCGTTGGCGAGGAGCGGTTTGCCGGATTGCGTGTGCGCGCCGCTGACCACCCAATTGTTGCTTCCCAAGTCGGCACTCCATTCAGGCGGAAAAATGAGGGCGCCAAGGATGGAGCCGAGTTCGCTCGCGGAAGGGAACGGCGGCAGGGCGGAATAGTCACGACGGCCGCGCGGAGGGTGGACCGGCATTAGTTCGGCAACGGGGTGGTCCATATCGGAGCGATCGGGGAAGAGGTCCGCATAGAGCTGGGGCGAAACCTTGGCGCGGATTTTCTCGCGCACCAGATCCTCGCGCCAGGTGTTGTTGAGCGATTTTGACATGTTGAGGGCGACGCCGAACGAATCCTCCGCTCGCCAGGGGCGCGGCGTGTAACCAAGCAGTATGAATTCGATGGGCAGGCGACCCTTGTGCGAAGCGATGAAGGCGTTGACGCCGGCGGCGTAAGCGTTCATGCGTTGGCGCGCCTGGGGGTCGAGCGCGCGGGCGGCGCGGGCTGCAACCTCGGGAAAGCCCAGCGTGCGGCTCTCGATATCCAACCGCAGCATGCTCTTGCCGAGGATTTCCGAGAGCTGCCCCATGGCCAGGCGTCGGTTCAGGTCCATTTGAAACAAACGGTCCTGCGCGGTGACGTAGCCCTGTGCGAAGAAGACATCTTCCAGCGACTCGGCACGAATGTGTGGGACGCCGTGCTCGTCGCGCCGAACCTCGACGCGCGCGCGGAGTTCCGGAACGCGAATCGTGCCGTCGAGCTGGGGAAGCGCCTGGCGGGTGCGCCGGTAGAGCCACGCGGCGGCCACCACGGCAATCGCCGCGACGACCAAGATCAAAATGGCCAGGGATCGTACAACGAGCCCTGGCCACCGGCGGGGCTTTTGCTTGAAGGGAAGTGTGCCCATGGGCGGGGAGAACGAGCGAATTTTCCAAGCCGTTCCTTCCGAGCGGCGCCAGGGATAGTACTAGAATTCACGGGGCCGGGCAACGTTCGAACTCGCGCCAGGCGGATGGGCCATGCCGGGAGGCTATTACCTTTGCGTTGATTGCCTCTCCAACCGCGGGGTAGTAAGATGACAAGGTTCTTTCCTGGATTGAAGGGCTTGGAGCGTCGATGTCCGATTCCCAGAAACCGCCCGGCGGGGCGGAATGGCGGGAAGACTTGACCGGCACGAGCGTTGGCCGCTTTGCCATTCTCTCGCGGCTGGGCGCGGGCGGGATGGGCCAGGTCTATCGTGCCGAAGACACGGCTCTGAAACGCCAAGTGGCTCTCAAGCGGCTGGCGCCGCGGCTGCGCCACGATCTACACTATCGCAGCGGTTCCTCAAGGAAGCCGAACGCGCTTCTTCGCTCACCCACAAGAACATCGCGGGGATCTACGACATCTTCGAAGAACGGGGCGAGCCTTTCCTGGTGATGGAATACGTGGAAGGAAAGACGCTCCGCGAACATGCGAAGGGAACGCTGACCGTCGAAGAGTTTATGAGGATTGCTCCCCAGAGCGCGCAAGCGCTCGCCGCGGCGCACGAGAAGCGCCTGGTTCACCGGGACATCAAGCCGGAAAACATCATGCTGACGCACACGGGCGAGGTGAAAATCCTTGACTTCGGCGTCGCGCGGCGCGTGCCGCGCACGGACCCGCAGGCGTTGACGGACAGCAGCGATCCTGAAATGGATCAGGGAATGACGGGCACGATCGCGTACATGTCGCCGGAAATGCTGCAGAGCCAGGAGGCGGACGGCCGCGCCGACCTCTTCTCGCTGGGGATTGTTTTCTACGAAATGCTCGCGGGGCAACACCCTTTCCGGGGACCGACCCTGATCGCGACCACCGACCGCATTCTGCATACCGCCCCGCCGCCCGTCAGCCAATTGAATCGTGCCGTGCCAGCGGAGGTGGACCGGATTGTGGAGCGGTTGCTGGCCAAAGACCCCTCCGCGCGGTACGCCGACGCGACGGAACTGCTGACCGACCTGCAACTGTTTGCCTCACAAGGCAAAGTGCTTCACGCCAAACCGCTCAAGCGACGAAGCAGGCCGCGCTGGGTGGTTGGCGCTGTGGCGGGGCTCATCCTGATCCTGCTGTTGAGCACGGTTGCGTTGCTCAAGCTGGGGGTTTTCCGCTCGCCGGCCCGAGCCGCCATGCCGGTCGAGAAGGGCCTGGTGGTTCTGCCCTTTCACGCCATTGGCGGCGGCCCGGAGGAGCAGGCCTTTTGCGACGGGGTGACGGATACGCTGACGAGCAAGCTGACACAGTTGACAGCCACGAATGAGCTGACGGTGGTCCCGGCCAGCGAGGTGCGAGCCCGCAAGGTCACCAGTCCGGACTCGGCGCGAAACGAGTTGGGGGCCACGTTGGTTTTGTCGGGGAACTTGTACCAGTCGGGCGGCAGAGTGCGCATCAACTACGAACTGGTGGACACGCGAACGCTGCGGCAGTTGCGCGCCGACACGATTACCGCCCGGGCTTCGGACCCTTTTGCTGTTCAGGATCGAGTGGCGGAAGGCGCGGTGCGGATGCTGGACCTGGCGCCTGGGCCGAAGGAGCAGCTCGCCATGGTGGCGCACGGCACCAAGGTGGCGGCCGCTTACGATTTGTATCTCAAGGGTGTGGGCTACCTCCAGGATTATGACCAGCCGGAGAAGATCGAGGGTGCGGTCCAGGTTTTCAATCGCGCTCTGAAACTCGACCCGAATTACGCCCAGGCCTATGCCGGGCTGGGCGAGGCGCTCTGGGATAAATACGAGCTCACCAAGGGGACGCAATGGGTGGCGTCGGCGCGCGAGGCCTGCATGCAGGCCGCATCGCTTGATCCGCAAGCCGCCGAACCGCATGTTTGTCTGGGGACGCTTTACAACGGAACCGGGCAATATCAGAAGGCGGTGGAAGAATTCCAGCGTGCTCGCGAGGACGAGCCGACCATGGACGGGGCTTACCGAGGGCTGGCCTCCGCGTACGAGAACCTCAACCAGGATCAGGAGGCGGAGAAGACCTACTTGAGCGCCATTCAACTCCGCCCGCGCTACTGGGGCGGTTACAACCAGTTGGGGGTTTTCTATTTTCGAAACGCGCGGTTCGAGAAGGCTGAAGCCATGTTCGAGAAGGTGGTGCAACTGGTCCCCGAGAGCACGCGCGGATACAACAATCTGGGCGGGGTCTTAATTCTTCAGGGCCGCTATGCCGATGCCATCGGAGTGTTCAAGCGGGCGGCGGCCATTCGTCCCTCGGACGACGTTTATTCCAATCTGGGCACCTCTTATTTCTACCTCCGAAATTTCAAGCAGGCGATCGAGAATTATCGGCAAGCCCTCAAGCTGAACGATCACTCCTATCTCGACTGGGGGAACCTGGGCGACGCCTATTACTGGTCGGGAGAAGACAAGAGCAAAGCGGCGGACGCGTTCCAGAAGGCGATTTCGCTGGTCGCGAGGGATTTGAAAGTGAACCCGCACAATGCCTCCGTGCTCGGCTATCTTGCCTATTACCAGGCGATGGTGGGGCAGAGACAGCCGGCCCTCGATGCGCTGCAGGAGGCGCTGCGCTTGTCGCCCAAAGATCCCGAGCTCCTTTTCAACGCCGGCCTGACTTACAAGCAATTGGGCGAGCCCGGCCAGGCGATCCAGGAAGTGAAGGCGGCCTTGGCCGCCGGTTATTCCCCTCCCTTGATTCGCGATACTCCCATTCTTGACTCGTTGCGATCCGATCCCAATTTCCAGAAGTTGCTCCACAAAGATTGAATTCAGAATCAGGAGGCGAGCATGAAAAAGAAGGCCACCAAGAAACCCGTCAAGAAAAGGAAATCCGCGAAGAAGAAGCTGGGGACAATCGGCGCGATCGTGGTGAATATCATTGAGACCCCCTGGGGCCCCTACGTGGACCAGGAACCCGTTTACATGGGGACGAACGACGAAATTGAATGGCACTACGCGCCGGCAACGCCTTTTACGGTGGATTTCAATCATCAGGGCCCTTTCAACGGAAACACATTCGGTCACGGGCATTCGCGCTCGGGCAAGCCGGTCGTGCATCCCAATCCCCACAAGGTGTACAAGTACTGGGTAAAGACGAACGCGGGCAGGATTGACCCCGGCGTCATTGTGCATTGATCGAGCCGCGCATGCGCTTGAGCGGCAAGAACGTGGGTCGAAAACCCATTGGCACGAGAGGGAATCTCTGTGCGCGGATGATAAAGCCTGTGATCGCCCAGCGAGAACTCCCGCCTTCGCGCCGCTTGAGAACGCGAGGGGTAAGTGTCGCTTGCGCCAGCGCTGCTTGAGTCGGCTGCGGGCATGGATGGACGCATCCGTGCCGTTTTTCCGCCGATTGGTTATAAGTGGCCGCGCAAACCCTCTCGAAGCCCGATGGGCCCGACCGGGCTTCGGGCAAGGCGCCGTCATCGGGGTGATTTTCAATCTGGTGGCGGGACGATAGATCAGGGTCGAAATCAAACACACGCCTGCCCCGCGCTGGATTGGAGATTGAACCACATTGGCGTCTTCTCAACTCCACGCTATAATCACGCCGCTTGGCCGACCGTGAACCCATGTCTGTGATTAGGAAAAGGTCCTGGATTGCTTCCGTGCTGTACTTGCTGGCGGGTCTGGTGGCGGTTTTCCTGGTCGCGATTCTCGCCTGGTTTGACCTGACAGCTTCGCTCAACCTGCGGCAACCGGTTGTATCCCCGGACGGCGACTACTTTGCCTATTTTGACCGCACGGAGCGTGAACCCGCGGAGACTGCCCCGTCTGAGCTGATCATTGCAACCGTCCAGGGCAGGATTGTGGCCCAGTATCCCCTGGAACCTGGCACCATCGCGTGGTCGGGCGCCGATCACCTGATGGTGGCGCACGAACGGCAGAACCAGGCGACCGTCGTCCCTCATACGGCAGGCACGTATGTCGTGCTGACCACCCTTGCCCTCAGCCCCGGAAGCACACCCAAGTGGGCGCGGAGTGGAACCAAGATCGGTTTTGTGCGCTTGGGTTCGTCAGGCCCGGAAATCGCCGTCTACGATCTCCTGCAAACACAGGCTTCGGTGGTGCCCTTGCCGGCCGGCCTTCATCTCGACCAGCCGGCCATTCTGTTCTGGTCGCCCGGAGGACAAGAGTTGTATTTCCAGAACAGTGAGGGGAAAGAATCTGTTCTGTACAAGTGCAACGTGGTCTCGGGCGATGCGCAGCCGGTCGCGCGATCCCCGCTGGTTTGGGGAGAGCTGGTGCCCGGCCTGCCCGAGATGTCGCCTGACGGAACCAAAATCTACCTTCCCCAACCGCTCGACTCGGTGATTGACGCGGACACCGGCGCGAGGCTGTGGACGCTTCCGGCGGACGGCAAAACGCTCTGGTCGCCCTGGTCGAGCGACGGCGCAAGGCTCTACTATTCGCGCGCCAATAGACCGGGGAAAATCTATGCCCACGATTTTTCCAGCAACACGGAGGCGGTACTTCTCAGCGACGCGCCTTCCAACGGCTTCTTTTCGCAAGACGGCCGGAGCTACTTCTACAGGATTCGCCCGCCTTTGCGCCCCGGCAACTATGCCTCCCGTTTGCAGGCGTGGTTGCAGCCTGACCGGGGCTGGCGGCACGTGGATACGCTGACTGGAATCGCGCTGCCCATGGGACGCGAGGAGTTGTGGCCGCGCGAAACGACCCGGCAAGGCGCCATCGTGATGTCCCGCGACGACCTTTTGCGCGTTCGATACGGCCTGTACGATCCGAGCGCGCGCGTGCTCTCGGAGTTTCCGATTCCCACGGATCGCGAGGATGTTCGCCGAGTGTTCGATTCTCGCGTCATCGTCTTTCTGGCGGCCGGGCTTTATGGCTTGCTGGGATTTTTTGTGTTCTTGGCGCGCCCGCAGAATGCTTCGGCGCGGGGACTCTATGTGCTCTCCCTGGTCTTGATGCTTCTCTTCCTCAGCCTGGACACGGCCCGGTCCCTTCACGCCGCTTACGCCTTGCCCGGACCTGGCGCGGGCGATCCGGAAATCGTGGCGCTCGGCTGGGCGCCGCTTCTACCCCACGCCTTGTGGATGGAGGATCAGTACTTTTTGTTTTTCATCATACTGGCGCTTTTGCCGCCAGCTTTGCTCCGGTTTTCAGTGGCCTTCCCGGAGGGCAACGCTTTTCTGGCTCCCCGGAAGCTCCTGCAAGTCCCCCTTTATGCAATTGCTTTCTTGCCGGTGGTGGCGCTGCTCGTTTCGCTGACGTCCTACCAGCCCCCGGCGGCGACAAGGCTCTTTGCTCTGGGTTTGACGATGATCGGGGGAGGGGTGGCGACGGGAAGCGCGTTTCTGGCGCTTTTTTACAATCTTCGCCGCCCTCCCGACCGGCGCGCCCGCGACCAGGTGCGGTGGGTTCTGATCGCGCTCTCTTTTCCGGTCCTGGCCCTGGTAATCTTGGCGGGCATCAACGCCTTGCGCAGCCATGGGCACGGCACGCTAGGGCAGTTCGCCTTCAACATTCCCAGCACGACCACCCTCAGCTTGTTATGTCTTTTTACTCCGCTCGCGATCGGCTATGCGCTGCTGGCCCACAAGCTTTTCGATATTCATCTGCTTTTCTTGCGCACTCTGCGCTATTCGTTCCTGACCGGCGTCGTCGTTGTGGTTTATCTGCTGCTGGCGGGCGGGCTGAGCTGGGCCATCGCCGGCTCGATCGGGAACCCTTCGACGCCGGTCTTTGTCATTGCGACCGTGCTCACCGCCATCATTCTTGCGCCGGCGCGGACGCGCCTGGAACGCGCCATCGGCCGCAGCATTTCGCGCGAGCATTTCGATACCTCCGAAACCCTGCAAAGCCTCGCGCAGGGACTGCCCAACGTCCTGGACCGGCAAATCCTGGCCAGCGTCATGAGCCAGACGATCCGGGGAGCTCTGAAGGCTCAGTCGTTTTATCTGTTCACGCTCGACCGCCGGTACAGGAAATTCAACCTGGAGGCGCCTGAACGCGAGCCGCCGCCGGCTATCGCTGGGTTGGAATTCGACCCCGGAGAGCCGCTGTGCAAATACCTGCTCGGGCAAAGCCGCCCGTTCGAAGTGGAAGTGTCTCCCTACGATCCGCGCTTGATCCCAGTCTTCCAAAGCGCCGCCGACCGGCTCGCCAAGATGCACGCCGCCGTGATTTACGGGCTTAAAAGGCGCGGAGAACTCACTGGACTGATGGTGCTGGGCGGCAAGACCTCCGACGAATTCTATAATTCCGAGGAACTGCAACTGCTCGCGGGCGTGGCGCGCCAAGCCGCCGTCGCTCTGGAAAATGCCGAGCTGCTGGAAGAAGCCTCGCGAGGCCGCGAACCCGGTAAGGATTTGGAGCTGGCGGAAGGATCGCAATTCTTTCCCGGAGAGGTTCCTGAAACGGAGGGTTGCCAGATCGCCGGGCGCTCGATCACGGCGAAATCGCCGGGAGGGGACTATTACGATTTCCTTGAACTCCCCGGCTCAAAAATCGGACTGGCATTCGGGTGCGTGTCGGGCAAAGGGGTCGCGGCTTCCGTTCTCATGACGAGTATCCAGGGCCAGTTGAGAGCGGAGGTGGGAAAGGCGAAAAATCTGCCGGCGCTCGTGAGGCGGATCAACCACCAGCTCTTCACCTCTTTTCGCGGTGCCAAGTACTGCACGCTCTTTTACTGCGTCTACGATCCGGCCGCGCGGCGCCTGGAATTCGTCAATGCGGGACACAATCCGCCCCTCGTTCTGGGGCCGAAGGGCGTTCGGTTCCTGGCGTCTACGGGAGTGCCGCTGGGCCTTTTTGTGGAAGCCACGCACGACGTGCGCCTGGCGAACTTGGAGTACGGCGCGACCGTAATTCTGTTTTCGGACGGCGTGATCAACGCGCGCGACGAGCAAGGTGAGCCGTTCGGTCTGGACCGGCTGATGGCCAGCGCCACGCGGGCTATGGCCATGGACGCTTCCGTAATGGTGGACAGGATTCTGAATGACATCCGCCAGTTCACCGGCGGCCGCCCCAGCGAGGACCATCGGACGGTGGTGGTGCTGAAAGCGACCGCGGTGTAGCGTCATCGGTTTCGCAGAACAAAGCCTGAGAGGCGCCGCGGGTGCTTTGTCTGCGTGCCGGCTGACGCACCAGGCTTTCCTTCAGGATCAAATATGATCGAGCCATCGAGGGTCGAAGAAGTTCTGGCGAGCCTGGTTCGCATCGAATCCATCAATCCCAAACTTGTCGCGGGCGGAAGCGGCGAGACGAGCATCGCGCGATACATCGCGGATTTCCTGAGTGCCGCGGGACTCACCGCGCGGCTTCAGGACATCGGCGAAGCGCGCTCGAACGTCGTCGGAATCCTGCGCGGACGAGGGCAGGGAAGAAGCCTGATGCTCAACGGCCATCTGGACACGGTGGGCGTTGAGGGCATGGCGGAACCTTTCGCGGCGCGCGTGGAAAACGGCAGGCTCTACGGCCGCGGGGCGCAGGACATGAAGGGCGGACTGGCCGCTGCGCTCCTGGCCGCCGCGGCGCTCGCCGAAGGACCTCGGCTGGCAGGGGACCTGTTGGTGGCCGGCGTCGCGGACGAAGAATACGTGAGCGCTGGCACGCGCGAGCTGATCAAAACGGTGCGGACCGATGCGGCTATCGTCATGGAGCCCACCGGCCTCGAAGTGGCCCTGGCGCACAAGGGATTTGCCTGGGCGGAAATCGAAACCCGAGGCCGCGCCGCGCACGGCAGCCGGCCTCAGGACGGCTTGGACGCCATCGCTTTTATGGGACGCGTTCTGGGCGAAGTGGAAGCTTTGCAGGCGCGCTTGAATGCTGGAAGCCATCATGCCCTCCTGGGTTGCGGATCGGTGCATGCTTCGCTGATTTCAGGCGGGCAGGAGCTCTCGAGCTACCCGGCGCGGTGCCGCTTGAGCCTGGAGCGAAGGCTGGTGCCCGGCGAAGAGGCGGCAACCTTTGAGGAGGAATTGCGCGACATCGTCGCGCGGCTTGGGCAGCAGGATCCCCATTTCAGCGCCCGGATTGAAATGGGCT